>JBAXXH010000021.1:0-40814 GCA_037127995.1 Methylococcaceae bacterium
TGGAATTTGCGTGGTTTTTTTTCAAAATCGGCTTTTTCGTTCAGACACTAAATACAAAACCTTAACATCCGATTTAATAAAATTTTATTTATCCAACAATAGCGGCTATTATTAGCCTTTATTCATTTCACTATCAGTGCAATACAGGAGAACAAAAATGACAAATCCTAACAATAAAAAACTGGTTATTTTTTTCGATGGCACCTGGAACAGTGCAGATCAACATTCTGAAGACGGTAAACTTTGTCCTACCAATATCACCAAGCTTTTTATAGCCGCCCTGCCCCACGATTTACAACAAAACGAACAAATTATTCATTATGTACAAGGCATAGGCACAAAAACATTTGAACGTATCTCGGGAGGCGGATTTGGCTACGGTATTTCCGATAACATCAAAGACGGTTATAAATTTTTGGTCAGTAATTACGAAGATGGTGATGATGTTTATATTTTTGGCTTTAGTCGCGGCGCTTACACCGCCCGTAGTCTGGCCGGCCTGGTTCGTAACGTAGGAATTTTAACGCGAGATAAATTATATTTAATCGATAAAGCTTACGATATTTACAAAAATAAAACCTCTGACTGGCACCCCAATAGTCCAAAATCACTGGCTTTTAAAACAAAGCATACCTGGCCCAATGAGCGAATTAAATTCTTGGGCGTTTTTGATACTGTTGGCGCTTTAGGTGCGCCGTTCGGAATTATTTTAGGCTGGCTGGTTGATAAACTGTTTGGCTGCACATTCCACGATACCCGGTTAAGTTCTATCATTGAAAATGCTTATCACGCGTTGGCAATTGATGAACGCCGCCTGATTTTTCAACCCACCCTGATGAAACCCAATACGCAACATGATGCCCGTCATTTTGAACAAAAATGGTTTCCGGGCGTGCATAGCAATGTCGGTGGCGGTTATCCAAATACGGGCCTGTCAGATTTGGCCTTACAATGGATGGCGGATAAAGCCAAGCAGCACGACTTAAATCTGGACTTGGGGAAAATATCAAAACCTGTTTTTGAGCCCGCTTTTGCGCCCGAAATTAAGGAAATACCCAATGATTCTCAAACTTTCTTCTACCGGCTCAGTAGCGTTCTATTTGTAAAACTGCCCGGCTATTTGGGCTTGGTTCCTGAAAAATATAAAAATACCCTGCCTGATATTCAATGGAATGGTGATTATATCCGCCCTATTCCTAATCAAGGTAACGTGGCCCAATTTTTAGGCAATCCACCCGTTAATACAAACCTCAACCTTTATGAGGGTGATTTGGATCGCTGTGTGATTGAAAAAATAAGCCAATGCGCAGGCGAATATCAACCTGTTAACGTAGAAAAACCGTGAGCCTGATTTGTGAAAACTAACCCGTGAAAACCACAGATTTACAAACAAGTAGCCCTGCTTTTTAAGCCACTAAATGTCAGGGCATTTTCTCGACAGCAAGCCACCGACAGTATTAAAGTAATGGCGAATCCACCTTAATAAACATGGCAATTACGTTACGCTGCAAACGCCTTTAATTTTTTGTTAAACAAGAGCGCCTGATGCCAAGCCACATGAAATATATTGGTTGCCGGACAAAAACCCTCGGCTTCAGCCATCGTAGATAAGAGAGCCGCAGTTTCAGGTATATCGTTGTGACGA
Organism: Methylococcaceae bacterium; assembly: GCA_037127995.1. GTDB lineage: Bacteria > Pseudomonadota > Gammaproteobacteria > Methylococcales > Methylomonadaceae > Methylobacter_C. The sequence goes on from JBAXXH010000021.1 coordinate 1,646, forward strand.
ATATGTTGGGTAAGGGCCGTCAAGTCTTGCTCATCAAGTTGTAGCCATTTCTCCCGTACCCATTGGCAATAATTATCCAAATAAACAGGCAAGCTTTCATTTGGCTCACGCATAACGTCAATGATAATTAACAGGCCATGTTCAGTCAGTACGCTATGAGCCAAGCGAAAGAATTCGGCTTTTTCTTCCCGACTTAAATGATGCAAGGCATAACTGGTAAAAACAATATCGAAGCGCTCTTTTGTTTGTGCCAAACCGTCCATAAAATCGATATTAATTAATTCAGTTTTACAACCCAGAGGCAGCATGTTTTCAGCCGCAAGCACAAGGGCCGGATCAGAAAGATCAAAGCCTGCATAGTGCTGAATATTTCTGCCATGAAGTGCTGGAGCGAGGAAACTGGCATCGCCACAGCCTAAATCAAGTAGCTTAAAAGGTTGCGTTGCCCAGTGTTCGGCCAGTAAGTCAGTAACCGTCTGATAAATTTCTCTGTGGTGCATGTAATTATTGGTTAATACCTTGCGATAAATCGCCCAGGCATTAAAAAACTCACCAACTTCTTTATGCGCATTATTCATAAGGCCTCAACAAAAAATATAAATACCCACTTGCACAAAATTATAAGTCAGTTTAAACAGGTGCGGTTATTTTAATAATCACTTATACTTTTGACCCCGCCTTCAGTTTATACCTAATCGCCACATGCCAGTCGCTCAAACTTCGACTTTAGCGTTTCAAGTTTATCGCAAACTCAATCGCCGACTGTTACCTTTTTTGATCTGTCTCTACATTATCGCCTATATTGACCGTATCAACATAGGCTTTGCCAAGCTGACCATGTCGGAACAACTGGGCTTTAGCGATAGCGTTTATGGCTTGGGTGCGGGTATTTTCTTCATTGGTTACTTTCTGTTTGAAATCCCCAGTAATCTGATTTTGCAACGGGTAGGTGCAAAAATTTGGATTGCCCGAATTATGATTGTCTGGGCCTTATTGGCCGCCGCAATGGTTTTTGTCAGTACGCCTCTGCAATTTTATGTCGTGCGCTTTATGTTAGGGGCAGGCGAGGCAGGCTTTTTTCCCGGCATTATTTTGTATTTGACGTATTGGTATCCCGCGCAGCGTCGCGCTAAAGCCACGGCTACTTTTATGACATCGGTTGCTTTAGCGGGCATTATCGGCGGTCCGCTTTCGGGATTTATTATGACTTATCTGGAGGGTATTGGGACATTAGCCGGTTGGCAATGGTTGTTTTTAGTTGAAGCCTTACCCGCTCTGCTACTAGGCATAGTGGTTGCCGTGTGGCTGGAAAATAGCCCGACAGAGGCGCGATGGTTAACAGACGATGAGCGACAATGGTTGATTGCACAGTTACAGGCCGATGCCGCAAAAAAAGAACAAGCCGGTCATATTATCCGTTTTAACAAAGCCCTTGGTAATACCAACGTCTGGTTACTTAGCCTGGTTTATTTTTCTATCGTGATGGGACTCTACGGAATTTCTTTTTGGCTGCCGCAAATAGTAACCGATTTTGGACATCAAAACCTCTGGCATACCGGACTGCTAACTACGATTCCTTATGGTGTGGCAGCAATCGGCATGATAATAGTCGGACATTCCTCAGACCAACGCAATGAACGCGCTTGGCATGTGGCCTTAAGTGCGTTGACGGGTAGTGCCGGCCTTATGTTGAGTGCCATTAATAATGCTAATTTACCGTTATCACTGTTGGGGCTTTCACTTGCCAGTCTTGGGATTTTGTCCGCATTATCTGTGTTCTGGTCTTTGCCGACTGCCTTTTTAAGTGGTACTGCGGCTGCCGGTGGACTTGCTTTAATTAATGCTTGCGGCAATTTAGCGGGTTATTTAAGCCCGGTACTGGTAGCATGGATAAAGACAGAAACCGGTAATTTTATCAACGCACTCTATTTGTTAGCCTTATGGCTCATCGTTGCAGCGACCATTGTGCTTATTAAGTTCCGAACGACTGACTGGGGTGCCAAGTCCTAATCCCATCAACTAAAGAAGGCAGGAGTCTTCACTATGATGAAATCATTTTCTTTGTCGGAAGTCTATCAGTTACTCGAACCGGGGCCGGTGGTTATGCTGACAACCGCCTGCAAATGTAAGATCAACGTGATGGTGATGTCTTGGCACATGATGGTCGAATTTGAACCACCCTTGATTGCCTTTGTCGTTAGTAGCGCTGATTACAGCTTTGCCGCCTTGCGAGCGACACGGGAATGCGTAATTGCCATTCCGACATTGGAATTGGCACCCATCGTGGTGCAAGTCGGCAACACATCAGGTCGCGATCTCGATAAATTCGAGGCTTTTGGTTTGACACCGCTGCCAGCCGAACGCGTAGCACCTCCCTTGATAGCTGAATGTTTTGCAAATCTTGAATGCAAAGTGATCGACACGCGCCTGGTGAATAAATATAACCTCTTTGTCCTTGAAGTGCTCAAAGCCTGGATTGATCTAGCACAAAAAACACCCAAAACCATCCATCATCACGGATATGGTACATTTGTCGTGGATGGCGAAACGATCACGCTGAAATCGAAAATGCGGTAATCTCAAACGGCAGCGAATTTTTGTCCTTTTCTGAATTCCTTATTTTTATGCAACAATGCTATAGCCATTATTTCGAATTATAAAAATACCATTATGACTAAAAACAGTTATCAAAAGCCATCGCAGCAAACGCAAGAAGAAGCGTTGAAAATAGCCAAAGGAACTCAACGTCCTGCTCAAACTAAAGAGCAAACCAGGCTGATTGCTCAAGGCATTCAAAAAGGAATTGATCTCTACAAAAAACAGCAAAAGGAAAAAACCAGAGACTTGAACAGAAAGCTCAAGAAAATATCAAGCAGAAAGGAGCAATTGATTGAGTCGGATGACAATGAAATACAAGAAGAAATAATTTATCGACAGCACTGGCTTCCTTGGCTGCTGCTGTTTTTGACATGGCTGGGCGCAAGTATTTATTTTTTGGTTTGAATTAAGGCGATTTCCTGAGCAGAATATACCCAACTTGCTGGTATTTTTGCCCATTTTTTGCGTTGTAAAAATAGTTACGCAGCTTGCTATACTCCTATTTTTACGCCTTAAAAATGAACAAAAATCCTACGCCATTCGGGTATATTCATTCTCGGATATCGCCTAATCTCGATCATGGAACACGGATGACAGGGATTATTCCGTGTCATCTATGTTCTATTTTTTTAACGGCTAAATAGTTACGATTTTAATTGATCTTTTCGAGTCAAGTTTCAAGCATCGATAAAGCAGTCATTATGCATATCAATTGCTCTACTCTTGAGTGTGCTTAATAAGCCCCCATAAAATCGCCTTTACCAACCTCCAGTCCATTGTGCCGCAAAATCGCGTAGGCAGTGGTGACATGAAAGAAAAACTGCGGTAATCCGTAGCTGGACAGGTAAGTGTGGCCAACCAATTTTTTCTCTTTCGGTGTACCCGGACGCAACACGATTTCACGTGTTTCGCTGCCCTCGAATTGCGCGGGAGTCAGGCTTTCGATAAACGATAAGGCTTTGCCAATTCGTTCTTGTAATTCGGCAAAAGTCTGTTCATTATTGTCATTCTCCGGTACCTCAACACCTGCCAGCCGTGCAGTCACACTCATGGCAAAATCGGTGGCAATTTGCACTTGGCGAAGCAAGGGAAACATGTCCGGAAACAGTCGCGCGTCCAGCAATACTTTCGGTTCAAATTTTTTATCGGAGGCAAATGCTTCAGCTTTGGTCAAAATAGCGCTTAGGCTACTCAATAACTGTTTGAAAACGGGTACGGACGTGGTGTACATATAATTAGTCATGGATTTTTCTCGGTTAATTGATTACAGTTATTGTCATACATTGGCGTTAAGTATCTCATGAATAGGCAGGATTTAGCGCATTCAACACGCACTTGTTCTTCAAGACAGGCAGATATTACCATCTTGGAAAAGTGTTAAGCACGGCTGACCCGCTCAGGATGGAGCAAAGTATAAGCCGAATAGGTAATAGCCAGTCCAGACGACAGAACCTGTCTATTATTAGAACGGACAAGCGGACATGACAACCCGAATCAAAATTTTTCACTATTTTCTCGTTGGACTACTGCTAACAGTGGCCAGCATTTCGATAGCGCTGGCCGACGCTTATTCATGCGAAGAAACCGGCGAGACACATATATGGATTTCCCCTGTTAACCCCAAAGCCAACAGGCCGATTAAAATCATGGCCGTGTCCACGGATGGCTCACTGTCAGAACTGACGCTTATCGACAACCAAGGTCGGCGCACGCCTCTGCAATTTCGACACCGGGGCGGTCCGCCCTGGAGTCTGACCAGCGCTTTGGCAGGACTCAACGAGGGAGTTTATCGGGTGATGGCGGGGCGAAATGGTCAGCGTACCGCTTGCCGTCCGCTCACCATTGACGGAACAGACACACAGGAAAGCCCAAAAGCGTGGGGTCTTGCCACCGAAGCCTTTTATTCTGCCTGGATCGAAGCATTATTTGGTGCACCGCACGAGGAAAACTTGAGTCTCCCTTCCCTGGAGCCCGTGTTGCGTAACCACGAGCGCAACTTTCTGCACAACTATCTCGGCCGTAACGAAGACAATAACCTGCCGCTAACCCCTGATTGCGCCGACCTGCCCTATACCTTGCGAGCTTATTTTACCTGGAAGGTCGGTCTGCCAATCGCCTTTCGCGCCTGTGGGCGAGGCTCGGCTAACGCACCGCCGCGTTGCGGCGCGGCCACTGTTAATACCGAGTTTACCCACGGCATCAGCTCGCAAGCCGTCTTCAGGCATGTCAATGAACAACTGACAAATACCGTCCACTCAGGCTAGGCGCGAACCGGGCTTGAGGACGAGTTTACCGATCTATACCCTACCGCTCTCCGTCGGGAGACACTCTGGCCGGGGACAGTTTATGCCGATCCTTACGGTCATGTATTGGTATTGGCAGAATGGGTATTGCAAACAGCAGATCGTCCGGGTATGTTGTTGGCCGTCGATGCCCAACCAGACAACTCGGTCACCCGTAAACGCTTTTGGGAAGGTACTTTTCTGTTCGCCAACAATGCCAACGCAGGGCCTGGCTTTAAAGTTTTTCGACCCTTGGTTAGTAAGGCCTCCGGCGGATTGCGAACGCTCGCCAATGACGAACTGGTCGACAACCCCGGCTTCGCCCCCTTTTCCCTGGAACAAGATCAACTCTCTTCTGACGATTTTTATGCCCGACTGGCCAAGCTCATCAACCCCGAGGGCCTTGATCCCAAACAAGCTTACGAAGCCACTCTCGCCGCCTTGGTGGAGCAAATCGAGACCCGCGTAGTCTCGGTGAATAACGGTGAGACGTACTTTCGCAAAAACCCCGACAGCGGCATCCCCATGCCGGACGGTGCCGCGATTTTTCAGACTATCGGGTCTTGGGAGGATTACTCCACGCCTTCGCGTGACCTGCGCCTCATTATCGCCATCAAGGTGTTGACCGATTTGCCCGAAAAAATCATGCGTCATCCCGACTTGTTTGTGATGAATGACAGAAGTCCCAAACAAGCGAAGGTCAGGATCGAACAGCACCACGCAAGGCGAATCCAGGAACGCAGCATCTTTTATACACGTACCAACGGCAGCCGGTGGGAGCTGTCCATAGCCGAGGTGCTGGCACGAAAGCCCTTATACGAAATGGCTTATAATCCCAACGACTGCGCCGAAATGCGTTGGGGCGCGAAACCGGGTACAGCCGAGTATTCCACCTGCCGCCGACACGCACCCGCAGAACAACATGCAAAAATGGAGCGATACCGACTCTGGTTTCGAGAAGCACGAAGGCCGACACTTTAAAGAAAAAACCTTAACGTTTGGTATTTTTTTGTAACCAGTTGATAGCTTAACTAATTGATCTATCAGTTTATAAATCGTCAACCATCAATATCTTATAAATCTCATAGGCCGGTTCTTCATAAGGATGAGTAGCCAATAGCGTGTGCACAACGTCCTTGATTACGGCATCGGTACAAATCATTTCCACTTTATATTCAACGACTTTTTCCAGTTGATTAATGTGCCCAAGAGTGGGGTGGCTATTTGCCAACGGCCTGAATTGCCCAATGCCTTGCACTTGCCAACAGCACTGATCATAAGCTTTATAATGCCCCGCACCTTTTGCAAACAAGGCATTATTTATCGATTCAAGATGCGTTTCTGGAACGTAAAAACTCAGCTTATACACAGACTCTTACGCTGTTTGATATTGCAAAGCCGCCCGCACACAACGTAAAACGCCGTAACTGTACTGACCATCAAACAATTCATAAACGGGTTTTAAGGCATTTTGTTGCTCGCTTGGCAGGTTTAAGATAGCTTCTTCAATTCGTTTTATTTCCGAATCAGGCAGTTCCACAACATCATGCAATATCAGTAACCCCAGCTCCAAAGCTTGTGATAAGTGATTATAAATCGTCTCTTCTTTGTAGCCCCGTTTTTGGGCAATCTGCTGAATGGTAAATCCGAGTTTAAACAAATCTGCTGATTCTGTCACGGTATCCGACGCAGTGTGCTCGCCAACATAATAGCTAATAACCGCCAAAAACTGATCCGCATAAAGCTTGAGTTTTTGCTCACCCACGCCCGATATTAAAGCCATTTGTTGGCGATTGGCTGGTTTGGTTTCAAGCATGGCAGTCAGGGTTGCGTCATTAAAAATAATGTACGGCGGCACATCCTGTGCATCGGCAATTTCTCGACGCTTGGCGCGTAACACCTCCCATAACTCACTATTGCTCCCGCCCCTGCTAACTGATTTACCGGCACCCTTTTTACGAAGCCTGCTTTTTTCGGGTTTTATGTCCTTGCGTAACATCAACTGTTGTTCGCCACGCAAAATGGGGCGACAAGCATCGGTGAGTTGCAACACACCAAAATGATCAAAATTAACTGACACCAGACTCCGTGCGACCAACTGCCTAAACACGGAAGACCATTGTTGTTCATCCAGCTCTTTGCCTATGCCAAACGTGGATTGTTTATCGTGGGCAAAGCTGACAATTCGTTCGGTTACTTTACCGCGTAGCACATCAATTAAATAACCCACACCAAAGCGTTGTCCGGTACGATAAATACAGGATAATGCCTGTTGTGCAACCAAAGTTCCATCCCAGGTTTCTACCGTTTCCAAACAGGTGTCGCAATTATTACAAGGCTGCTCAAGGTGATCGCCAAAATAACGCAATAACGCCTGTCGCCGACAATGCACTTGCTCACATAACGCCAGCATGGCGTCAAGCTTGTGCATTTCCAGGCGCTTATGGGCTTCATCGGCGTTAGAATCGGCCAACATTCGCCGCAAGGTAATAACATCTTGCAAGCCATAAGCCATCCAGGCATTGGCGGGCAAACCGTCACGCCCTGCCCGGCCGGTTTCCTGATAATAGGCTTCCACACTTTTAGGTAAATCCAAATGGGCCACAAAGCGTACATTGGGCTTATCAATCCCCATGCCAAAAGCGATAGTGGCAACAATCACCAGACTGTCTTCCATTAAAAACCGGTGTTGATGCCGGTAGCGCAAATCGTTGGTCATGCCTGCGTGATAGGCCAAGGCATTAATCCCTTTTGATCTCAGCCATTCAGCGGTTTCGTCCACTTTTTTACGCGATAAACAATAAACAATCCCTGCATCTCCTGCGTGTTCAGCCGTAATAAAATCGATTAATTGTTCGCGGGCATTTTGTTTTTGAACGATCCGGTAACGGATATTGGGACGGTCAAAACCACTAAGAAACAGCGGCGCTTGCTCCAGATTCAAGCGCAGGATAATTTCTTGCCTGGTTTTTTCGTCGGCGGTTGCCGTCAGGGCAATACGGGGAATATCAGGAAATTGCTCATGCAGCATCGACAACTGCAAATAATCCGCCCTAAAATCATGCCCCCATTGGGATACGCAATGCGCCTCATCAATGGCAAACAAGGCAATCTGGATACGTTGAAACAGCGCAACAGTACGACCGGAGGTTAACCTTTCCGGTGCAATGTACAGTAAATCCAGTTCGTTATTAAGTAATTGCCGTTCAATGTTTCGCACCTCATCCTGAGATAAAGTGGAATTTAAAAAGGCCGCTTTTACACCCAACTGTAACAAGGCACTGACCTGATCCTGCATTAAGGCAATCAACGGAGAGATGACGATACCCACCCCCGGTCTGATTAACGAGGGAATTTGATAACACAACGACTTACCGCCACCGGTCGGCATTAATACCAGTGCATCCTGCCCCGCCAAGAGTTGTTCAATAACATCCTGTTGCTGACCTCTAAAACGATCATAGCCAAAAACGGCTTTGAGTATTTCAATGGGCTTCTTATTCACCACTTCTCCCGCGTTACGATAATATTTCTTCAATCAGGTAAACCCTTTATAATAAGCCAATTATACAGGACTGCAGGGAACACACGCCTACTCTATGACCTATTTTACTAATAAGCTTTCAACGCGCCTGGATCAACTTCTGGCAAACGACAATCAACATCTGCTCTGCGGGGGGCTTAAAGGTATTGAAAAAGAAAGTCTGCGTATAGGCCAAGATGGTTTTATCGCCCAAACACCACACCCCGCTGCCTTGGGTTCGGCGCTGACACATCCAACGATCACCACGGATTATTCCGAAGCACTGATTGAATTAATTACGCCGCCGTTTGCCGATATAAAAGACAGCCTAAACTATTTACGCAACGTCCACCAGTTTGTTTATGACCATTTGGATCATGAAATATTACTGGGTGCCAGTATGCCCTGCGGCATTAATGGTGATGAAAGCATTCCCATTGCTGAATACGGCACGTCTAACATAGGTCACATGAAGCATGTTTATCGACATGGTTTATGGCATCGTTACGGACGGACCATGCAGGCCATTGCCGGTATTCATTTTAATTATTCGGTACCCGAATCCTTGTGGCCCGCTTTACATCAACAAGAAAAAAACCAAGGTAGCTTGGAACAACTAAAGGCTGATTCTTACTTTGGTTTAATCAGAAACTTTCAAAAACTGGGTTGGTTAATCCTGTATTTATTCGGCGCATCGCCGGCCATTTGTAAAAACTTCTTCAAAAGTCGCCCGGAGTTAATGGCGCACTTTGAAGAGTTTGACGGTGGCACGCTTTATCATCCCTACGCAACCTCATTACGCATGAGTGATATCGGTTATAAAAGCAAGAATCAGGCTAATCTAAAAATTGATTACAACTCTTTAACGGGGTATGTTGATAGCTTAAGTAAAGCCATTGAAACACCCTACCCTGACTATGAACAATTTGGTATTGCCGTGAATGGCGAATACCGCCAACTTAACAGTAATATTCTGCAAATTGAAAACGAGTTTTACAGCACGATTCGACCCAAGCAAATTATCCACTCAGGTGAAAAACCGACACTAGCACTCAAAAAGAGGGGCGTTCGCTATGTCGAAATGCGCTCTCTTGATCTGGATTTATTTGATCCCATTGGCATCAATGAAACTAAAGCCCGTTTTATTGAAGCACTGTTATTGACTTGTTTATTAAAAGATAGTCCGCCGGTTTCAGATGCTGATCACCAGATCAATAATGCCAACCAGCTGGCGGTTGCCAATTTTGGCAGAAAACCGGGACTGCAACTGGATCAAGGTGATCAAAAGATTTTATTGCAAGACTGGGCAACCGAAATTCTTGAATCCATGCAGCCTGTTTGTGCCATTCTGGATAAAGATGATGCCGACAAACCTTATAGCTCAGCGCTGACGCTACAACAGTTGGTAGTCCAAAATCCGGACTTGACAGCATCCGCAAGAATACTGGAAAGCATGGCCGAAACGCATCAACCTTTTAGCCGTTTTGCCTTAAATAAATCGGCTGAACATGCCCGGTATTTTAGCGGCTCCAAGCTGGATGAAATCCATACCCAAGAATTTACCGAATTAGCTAAAACCTCGCTTGCCCAACAACAAGCCATTGAAAGCCAAGAGCAAATCCCTTTTGATGATTTCTTGAAACAATATTTTTCACAAAAATAAAACACATCCTCATGACAGCCTTAGATATTGAGCTATTACAAGCCGATTTAACCCATAAAAACCCACGCACTATCCTTAAAAAAGCGTTGGAATTGTTTGATAACATAGCTATTTCTTTCAGTGGCGCAGAAGATGTGGTGCTGATTGATATGGCGATTAATATCAGAAACGATATCCGCATTTTCTCTTTGGATACCGGTCGCTTGCACCCTGAAACCTACCGCTTTATAGAAAAAGTCAGAAAACATTACCAGATAGAGATTGAATTATTAACGCCAGACCGAAATGTGCTGGATGCCTTTGTAAAAAACAAAGGCCTGTTTAGCTTTTACGAAGAGGGTCATCAAGAATGTTGCGGCATTCGTAAAGTTGAACCCTTAAAACGCAAACTGGCAACGGTTGATGCCTGGATTACCGGTCAACGCAAAGACCAAAGCCTGGATACGCGACAAGACATTCCTGTAGTGCAAATCGATACGGCATTTTTTACCACCGAGAATTCGTTGATAAAATTTAATCCCTTGATAAACTGGAGTTCAGCACAAGTTTGGGATTATATTGAAGCCTATCAGGTGCCTTATAATGAACTCCATGAAAAGGGCTTTATCAGCATAGGCTGTGAACCTTGCACCCGCGCTGTTTTGCCTAATCAACATGAGCGAGTAGGCCGCTGGTGGTGGGAATCAGGTACTAAAAAAGAATGTGGGCTACATGCCGGAAACTTAAAATAAGGGCTGTTGGTTTCATTGAAATTATATTAACGCGTGACGTGGGTTTGCAAACCCCGACCGGCATCGTGTTTTCGTTAGTCGCGACGTAGGCGTCGCTCCCACCGCGGGAGCGACGCCTACGTCGCGACTATAGCTCGTCATAAGGGTAGCTGTCTGGTCTCAGCTATGATTTGATAGACTCACCTGCATCATTTTTTAAAATAACTAAATAAAAACTTGAAGCTCTAAGGCAATAGCTTCCAACAGTTTACCCAGCACCTTGTCGCTTTCGGTATTAACCGTTATGACATACGCTTGTTCTTCAGTTGACAATGCTTGCGCTGATTGCACCTGCTGTTTCAACACAGCCAGTGTCGCTTCTGACGCATCGTTTTTCCGTTGCGCGACACGTCTATTTAATTCTTCATCAGATGCCTGAAAATCAATAATGATAAATTTAACGCCACTTTCGATTGCAAGCTTTTTAAACAGTTCACGCTGTTCGGTTTTAAGAAAAGCAGCATCAACAATGGCAGAAAAACCGGCTTCAACGACCTGTTTTGCACAATCAGCCAGATGAAGATACGTTTTCCGACTCGCTTCTTGGGTATACAGTCCGTTATCAATCCCGCTGCCGGTATCTGCTTGTGCCTGATAACCGAATAGCCGCTTGCGTTCTATATCTGAACGTATCTGCAAGGCACCCATTTTTTCGGCAAGCTGATCTGAATAAGTCGATTTACCGGAACCCGAGTAACCGTGGGTAATAATTAATGCAATGGGGGTTTTTTGAATGAAGCGCTCTGCCAAATTGGCAAACCCGGTATATTTAAAGCCGGCTTGATTAAAGTCTGCCTCATTTTGTTGCTGTGCATTACGCAACAACGAAACTTTGGCACACACCAGCGCACGATAAACCAGATAATATCGCAATAAAACCAGTCCCTGATAATCACCGGCGTGTTGTAGATAATGATTGAGCAAACGGAAAGCATAGTGTTCATAACCCACATTGATGAGGTCAATCACCAAAAAAGCCAGTTCACTCATGACATCAATCCAACGTAACTGTGGATTAAACTCGATACAATCAAACAACGTCACCTGGCCGTTGATCAGCGTCATATTACTTAAATGCAAATCACCGTGGCATTCCCGTATAAAGCCCTGCTCTCTCCGGCGCTGCATTAAGGCAGCCTTGCCTTGCCATTCATTATTACCCCACGTCTCAAGCACTTGAAGTTGCTGTTTTTGTTGGTCATCGACCAGAAAAGGTCTGATGTGATCAAAATTCTCGTCAAACCAATGCTTGACATCGTCACTGTGACCATAAGGAGAAGCGGCATCCGCTTTTTCGATAACATCATGAAAATCAGCAACAATATCCGTAATTTGATCAATTTCATCAACATTTAACTGCTCGCACGCGGCAAGTTCGCTTAAGGTTAATCTTGAAGGAAACTGACGCATCTTAACGGCATATTCAATCGCCTCCCCTGCGCCCCCCATTTCGGGTTGCTCGGGATGACCGGTTATCGGTATCACATCAAGATACAAATCCGGTGCCAAACGCCGGTTAAGTCTTATTTCTTCATGACAAAAAAAGCGGCGTTTCTCCAACGTAGAAAAATCCAGAAAACCAAAGTTAACCGGCTTTTTAATTTTGTAGGCGTAGATCCCCGTCAGTAACACCCAGGAAATATGCGTTTCAACAATACTAAAAGCCGTTACTTTATGCGGATATGCACTGGTTTTAGACAAGACCTTAATTAAAACCCCGGCTGAATCCAGTGCGCTTTGATGGCTATCCATAGATAACGGAAAACTATCGACAATACTCTGCCAAATCTTCATTGATCTCTTCAAGATCAAACTCTTCAGGATCAAATTCCCCACCTACCCATTCCATCATCTCTTCATAGTCTGGGTTTTTGGGATCAGAAAGGGTATTAAGAAGCTCTTCATAGCCCCAAATTCCACCACAATCGTCTGGTGGACAGGCACGTTTACCTTTAAGGCAAACAGGCAGGGCAATGTTGGCATCAAAAGGAAGTATTTTTTCAAGCAGTATTTTGTGCTCCCAGCTATCCCCAAAATCGTATTCATAAACCAGGGAATCTTTTTCCTTGGTTAATAATTGAGATAACTTGTATTTTGTCTCGTCTTCCACATCCATATCCAAATCCAAATCGTCATCAAGCATGCCATAAAATTGTTTATTGGCAATAAATTGATGTAAATGGCTATCTGTCCAGCCCATTGCAACCTGAATAACAATATGCAAAGCGTCTAATTTTATATCGCCGGGCACTAAAACTGTCCGCCATATCGGCGGTTTTGAACCGATTAAAGTGATTTTTATTTGATAGATTGAAGCTGCGTGTTTCGTTGCCATTTTAGTCATCCTCAAAGGTGTCTGTGGGTTCAAGTTACGGTGATTAAAGCCTAACTTCAAGATTTTAACAAGCGTAAATTAATTAATTGCCCTTTTTTAAAAATACCTTTGCCTCATTCCAGAAAGCATCAAGTTCCATCAGTTCGCAGTCCAGCAAATTACGGCCTGATGCTTCAACTTGCTGCTCGATGTAATGAAAGCGTTTGGAGAATTTTTTGGTACTTTCTTTAAGTGCAATTTCAGGGTTGACGTTTAAATGCCTCGCCAGGTTGACAGCGACCAGTAACAAATCACCGATTTCTTCCTGGATATGGGCTTGGTCGCCGGATTCCCAGGCTTCTTTGACTTCTTGCAATTCTTCCAGCACTTTTTCAAAAACCGGCGGCACATCGGGCCAATCAAAACCGTGCTGCGCCGCACGATCCTGAACTTTTTCGCACTCCATCAATGCGGGAAGATTACCTGCCACCCCCGATAACACGCTATGACGGACAAGCGTTTTGTTTTTTTCCTGCCGTTCGTTGGCTTTGGCTTGTTCCCAAGCCTGATGACGTTCGGCATCGGTTTTAAAAACCGCATCGGAAAAAACATGGGGATGCCGGCGAATCAATTTGTCACAGATACCGGCCGACACTTCTTCAAAGCTAAACAAGCCGCGTTCTTTGGCAATTTGGGAATGGAAAACGACCTGTAGCAAAAGATCACCCAATTCTGAACGCAGATCATCCAAATCATTACGTTCAATGGCATCAACGACTTCGTAAGCTTCTTCAATAAGATAAGGAATCAGGCTGGTAAAGTCTTGCTTAAGATCCCAGGCACAACCGTCTTCCGGTCGACGCAGACGGGTCATAAGATCCAATAACTGTTGAGTATTTTTTAACATGAAAAGCTCGGCATCTTAGAATGAACAACCAAAGTTTTCGTGGTAACGTTGCTTAAATTCGTCCATGTCCAAGGAATGATTTTGGGTACCGTGATGTTCAATTTTAATGGCACCCATCAATGATGCAATTCTGCCGGTAGTGTCCCAATCCAAATCGTTCATCAAACCGTAAAGCAAGCCAGCACGATAAGCGTCACCGCATCCGGTAGGATCAAACAAAGCTTTGGGTTTTGCCGGAGGAATAATAATACACTCACCTTTCGTGTAAATTTTGGAACCTTTGCCACCCAGCGTGATAATCAAGGCTTCCAACCGTTCTGCCATTTGCTCTAATGTTAATCCGGTGCGTTCCTGCATTAACTCGGATTCATAATCGTTTAAGGTCATCCAGGTTGCCTGATCAATAAAGGTCAGCAATTCTGCCCCATTAAACATCGGCATACCTTGACCGGGATCAAAAATAAAAGGGATGTCCAATTCTACAAACTGTTCGGCATGTAGCTGCATACCTTCTTTGCCGTCAGGTGATACGATGCCTATGCAGATATCCCTATCGGTGGGAATCGAATTGATATGCGAGAAACTCATGGCACCCGGATGGAACGCGGTAATCTGATTACCGTCTTCGTCAGTGGTGATATAAGCCTGTCCCGTGTAATTATTATCCATAATATAAATAAACTCACTGGATAAACTGTTTTGGTTCATCCATTGACTGTAAGGTTCAAAATCATGACCCACTACAGCCATAGCCATGGCCTCTTCGCCCAGCAAATTCAGATTAAAAGCAATATTACCTGCACAACCACCATATTCACGACGCATGACCGGTACTAAAAAAGATACATTCAGGATATGAACTTTTTCCGGCAAGATATGGTTTTTAAATTTATCATGAAACACCATAATAGTGTCATAAGCCATGGAACCGCATATTAATGCACGCATTGGTATTCCTCTTTAAAGTAAAATTAATGCCCAGGTAACGGCTGCCCAAGCTATAGACATCATCACTGCCGCAGAACCGATATCTTTGGCTCTACCGGATAATTCATGATGCTCAAAACCCACCCGGTCAACGACTGCTTCTACCGCTGAATTTAATAATTCAACCAGCATAACCAGAACAATACTGCCGATTAACAGCAGTTTTTCAATGTTGGTTTGCCCCAACCAGATCGCCAGTGGTGTTGTTATTACAAACAAAACAACTTCTTGTCTAAAGGCTTCTTCATGCGTCCACGTTGCCTTAAACCCGGCAACTGAAAAGAAACATGCGTTAATGAGGCGTTTAAGGCCTTTTGCATTTGGATTTGCCATTGTGTTACTGATTATCCTTTCAAAAAAGTAAGTTGATTGTAAAAAATTTTACGCAGTCTGGCGTAGCAATTTTATTGCTCGATAAGCAACTGGTAGGCATCAGCATCCAGCAACTGATCCAGTCCGGATAGATCATCGGCTTTGACACAAAAAATCCAGGTATTATAGGGGTTATCATTAACTTGCTCGGGTTCATCTACCAAAGCCGAATTAACAGCAATAATTTCTCCGGCAACCGGACTAAATAAATCCGATGCTGTTTTAACGGATTCAACCACAGCACATTGCTCTTGTGCTTTAACTTTACGACCCACGTCAGGCAACTCTATATAAACCAAATCGCCCAATTGTTCCTGGGCAAAATCGGTTATACCCACGCGAACGATATTATCGTCTTCCACACTCGCCCATTCATGCGACAGCGCATACTTTACATTTTTTGGTAAATTACTCATAGTCTAACCCCTCAAAAATTAGTCAGGTATCGATTAAAGGTACAAGGTACAAGGCACAAGGCACAAGGTTATTTTTATTCATTAACCTTGCACCTTTAACCTTTAACCTTTAACCTTAACATATTAACAAACATATTTAAAACATGCCTGAGATACTGATCTACACAACCGCTATTTGCCCTTACTGTGTGATGGCTAAACGCCTGCTCGACAAAAAAGGCGTCTCTTATACCGAGATTAACGTAGGCACCCAACCGGGTTTAAGAGAGGAAATGATGCGCAAAACCAAGCGCCGAACGGTACCTCAAATTTATATTGGTGACTTTCATGTTGGCGGCTTTGACGACCTATATGCGCTTGAGCAGCAAAAAAAACTGGATACTTTACTGGGCTTTGCTTAAATCAAGTACTCTACAACCGCCCAAAATCAAGCCATTTCTGAAGCAATAGGTCAATTAGGTTACACAAAACCACCATTAAACAATTATAATTAACTTTTTAAAGAACGACATTTTACGTTACTTGCTACCCTTATGAAAAAAAAGCCACTCAGCACGCCTAAAGCCAGTGCTACAGATGTTAGTGTTCTTGAAAGCCTAGCCTTGTCAAAATTAAATGCAGGGCAATACAAAGAAGCCATTGAACTGTACAAAGCACTATTAAAACATACAAATAAAGCTGATTGGCGACAGGCATTAGCCCTGTGTTACTTACAGAGAGCCTTGGGATTTGCCACAAAAGGCATGATTAAAGAAGCGTTGGTTTTATGGGAAAATTATGCCCAATATGCAGAACCGCCTTATCAAGCCCTTGATCACTATGTCAGTTGGCTTTTGCAAACCAATAACATGGTAAAAGTTAAAACCTGTTTGGGGCAGTTATCAGCACAACAACTGGATGAACAATATCCTGACCTTGCCGGTTTATTGGGTTTGCTTATTATTACCGGAAAAATCACTTGCCAGGAACTGTTGCCAACCAATTCGGTTTTCATGAAGCATTTGATTTTTGCACAAGACGCGTTGAGCGCTGACAAAAACAATAAACTGGAAGACCTTGAACTAGCCTTACAAAAACTGCCGTTTCGTTCTGCTTTCCGTGATTTTCGTACGCTTATGAAAGCGGCTCTCTTGATAACTGAGTCAGTCGAACAAGCGCAAGCGCTGTTAGCCAAAATTCCTGCCGATTCACCGTATCAACAAGCAAGCAAATTACTCTTGGCGATTACGCATCAAGGCACCGCATTGGTTAATGACTTGGGGCAATTTACCCCGTCACAAATCAAGCTGGTTGAAACGGCAAAAAACTTCAATAAAAAGCAGAGCGAACTACTGGATATCGTCACCAAACAAAAAGACCGCTTGTCGGACAAGACAAAATTTAATTTAGTCCTTCAGTATAAAGCGCTGTTGAGTGCCGATTTGGCACAACATTACTGCCTGGCCGCACTGTCAACCTATCCTGCAGGGCAACGCGACTTTACCAAACATTTTGGCGTACTTAATGATTTTGAAGCCTGGCGGTTAAAAGCCCTTACCTGCGAACACGATGGGGACTTTTATGGTTCAGAGTATTATTGGAAGCAAGGCATTGCTGTTCTAAAAAAACAGGGATCTGGAGGCGCGTTTAAGATAGCGCTAATCATGAGACATATCGCCAAGCATCAGGAAACACCCGAAGAAGCCATTAACTGGCTAATAGACAGCCTTGATCATGACCCGGAGGATCGTGATAGTTACGTACAAATTATTCATTATTTTGAACGACAAACGCAAGAAATTGATACGTACAAAGAATGGCTGGATAAAAGTATCAAAAAGTTTCCAAACGATATTGAATTATTAGGGTTGGCAATAAAAGCCGCCGTGCGTAACAAAGCGTTTAAAAAAGCGACAAACTATGCACAGGACTTATTAAAAATTGATCCCGTTAACACGTTTGCCAAACAGGTTTTATTTTCCAGTCACTTGGGACATGCCAGAAAATTAATTAAAACTAAAAAGTTTCATCTGGTTGAAAAAGAAATCCAACAGGCAGAAAAGATAACCTTAAGTAAAAGTTACCAGACGCAAGCGCAGTTAATGCGGGGTTTTTTGGTATTGCTTGCGGAAGATAAAAAAAGAGGCGAACAGCTCATTATCGAAACCCTGCAAAAATATAATGACGGTGTATTTAATGCGCATTTTTACATTATTATGGAAGCACTGTTACTTAATTTTCCCATGGCACCCTTGCTAAAAATAGTACCGCCATTGGCAAAAAATCAGGTATTGTCTCAGCAAGAAATAATTCAGCTGACTCAACAGATTCAACAATACACTGATGCCGACACCACCAACCAGGCACTACTGCATAAGGCACTGGAAAAAGTAAAAGCCGTTATTAAACAATCAATTAAACCTAGTCTTGGCGAAGAAACCCTGTTAACACTATGCCAATGCCTGGATGCTATCGGTCATTTTGAGTTAATACGTGTTTGTGTCAAAATTGCCCAGCCGGTTTGGAACAAGCCTATCTGGATGTATTATCGTGCCTATTCAGAAGCCAATGGCGAACCGGGAAAATGTTCCGATATAAACAGATACCGATTGGAAGAAAACCTTAAAGAAGCCCAAAAGCAAAATGACCTGCGTGCTGTTACGCTAATCGGTAAGTTTCTCGATCAATATTTTCAATCTCGCACGCCGTTTGGTTTAAATATTTTCGATTCATTATTTGACGATGATGAAGACGAAGAGCCCATAGAAATACTGTTTGGTCATTTGCCCGAAAGTTTATTCGATAAAATCGTCGTAAAAACGACTGACTTGATTAAAAAATTTTCACCAGACCGGATGCTAAAACTAATCGCCGCCAACTATTTATCAAACGACAAGACCCTGATACTTAGGCTGACTAATGATTTTGATCTACTGTTTGCTTTTTTAATGCTAAAAGCGGCGGATGACTTGGGTATTGACACAGGCGTGACGCCCGATGAGATTATTGAAGTCTTTTCTGATCAAAGTGCATCGTCAAAACCCAAGCCATTTCCGTTTTTTTAACAAACAACACACATTTATGAAAACACCTTACGACATATTAGAGGTCACCGAACAAGCCACGGATAGCGAAATCAAGCAGGCTTATTTACAAAAGGTGAAACTTAATCCCCCTGACCGGGATCATGAAAAATTTCAACAAATACAAGGCGCTTACGAAACCATTAAAAATGTAACCAGTCGCGAAAATTTCGCCCTGTTTAATTATCCAAAAGCTGATTTTGATGCACTGCTGGAACAGGCCTTTATTACCGGGCCAGTATTAATGAACGCCAATATTTTCGTGACCTTGTTACGTGCCAGTATTGACGACAACACTTTTATGCCCGGCAACCCTAAAAAGACAACCGTATGAGTGACCTACAAAAAAAACGCTTGCTGGAAGAATTTGAGACGTATCTGGCGCAAACCGACCTGACTGAAAATATCGGCACTGAACCGCCTGACTTAAGCACTTTACTCAGTGAAATGGCCGGTTTAAAAAGTGAAGTTAAGGCCGAAGCCAGGCATTTTAAAACCACTCTGGATACCCTCAGTGATGCTTTATATACCCTGCAAGCAGATAATAAAACACTTGCCGACCAACTTGCCGCTCATGGCGATCACTTGGAATCTGTACGCAGTGAAACCCGGCGCACGGTGCTGTTGGATATGGTTGATATTTATGATCGACTCAGCGTAGGTTTTGGTGTTTTACAAAACTACAATCCGGTTTCATCGTTGTTTAGTCACTCCAAAAAACAGGATATTCGTTTTATAGACGCATTTAAAGAAGGCCAGTCCATGACGCTTAATCGCTTTGAACAGTTATTACAACGCTACCATGTCAATGCGATAGACTGCCTTGGCAAACCACTTGACCCTCGTACCATGAGCGCCGTTGAAATCAGTCATAACCCAAAAATTGACAACGGTATTGTGGTCGAGGAACTGCGTAAAGGTTTTCTTTTTGAAGAAAATGTCTTGCGTCTTGCAGAAGTCAAAGTTAATAAAATCCAACCTACTATAAAAAATAACTTATGAATGAAATAATTATCGGAATTGATTTAGGAACGACTAACTCGGAAGTCGCCATTGTAGAAAATGGTCAAGTGTTGGTCATTACCGACAACAATAAAAAAATCTTGCCCTCCTTTGTAGGCATTGATGATCAAGGTGATATTTTGGTGGGCGAAAGCGCCAGAAACCAATACCTGGTTTACCCGGAACGTACCGTTAAATCAATCAAACGCTTGATGGGGCAAGATATACAAGTCGATCTGGCCGGACATGCTTATGCGCCACAAGAAATTTCGGCCATTATTCTGAAACGTCTTAAAGCCATTGCCGAACAATACCTTAATCAACCGGTTACTAAAGCCGTCATTACCGTACCTGCTTATTTTTCGGACGCTCAACGTCAAGCCACCCGCGAAGCCGGGGAAATTGCGGGTCTGGAAGTGGTGCGCATGATTAATGAGCCCACTGCCGCAGCTCTGGCTTATGGTGGCAATCAGCTGGAACAAAAGCACATGCTGGTTTATGACTTGGGCGGTGGCACATTTGACGTTTCAGTCGTAAATATTGAAAGCGGCGTTGTCGAAGTACTCTCCAGCCATGGTGACAACCATTTGGGCGGAGATGATTTTGATCAACAAATCATTGAGCATATACTGGATCATCTTCAAGAAACACACGGCGTCGATGCTCGCCAACATAGCAAAGCACTGGCGCGTATTACGCGTGCCGCTGAAAATGCAAAATTTGTACTTTCAGATGAGCCTTATGTAACAATTGAAGAAGAATACTTGCTTGAGCATGAAGGCGCAGCGATTCATTTGTCTTTAGAACTGTCTCGTACCGATTATGAAGAAATGATCGAAGACTACATCAACGCGACCATTGATGCCGTGCATATCGCCATGAAAGGCGCCAAATTAACGCCCGCAGACATTGACGAAATTGTTTTGGTAGGCGGCTCAACGCGTACACCGTGTATTCGTGAACGACTTTTTGATGAATTCGGCTTTGAACCGCACAGCGAAGTCGATCCCGATTTATGTGTCGCCATGGGCGCTGCCGTTCAGGCCGCCATGATTAGCGGACAAGAGGTCAATGCCGTGTTAATTGATATCACACCTTATACTTATGGCACCAGTGCGATAGGTTATTTGAATGATGACTATTATCCATTTAAATATGTCCCTATTATTCACAAAAATACCGCCCTGCCTAATCGTAAAACCGAAGCTTTTGTAACCAATCATGATGGTCAAGAAGTCATTAGTGTAAAAGTCTATCAAGGTGAAGATCCTGATGCCTTGAACAATATAAAAATTGGCGAATTTCTGGTTGAAGGGTTACAGGATGTCGAGGCCGGTAACGTTATCACCATCACCTTGGCGCTTGATCTTAACGGTATGCTGCACGTTTCGGCACAGGAAAAAGCGACTGGCCTGGAAAAATCCATTACTATCAAAAATGCTATCTCCCGTTTTGAGCAAGGCGAATTAGATTCTGCCAGACACCGCATCAATACGCTATTCGGACAAAATGAAGCCGGTAGTGTGATTGCTGGCAATCAGTCACCAGAAATTGTAGCAGCGCTTAAACTGATCGCCAAAGCAGAAGCCTTGTTTGATAAAACCTCAACTGAAGACAAAGAGGATATGATTGATTTAATCGAAGACATAAACACCTGTATCGAAGCCGGACTCGATGACCGCCTGCAAGAAGCGGTGGTAAAATTAACTGATATTATTTATTATTTGGAATCGTGATGGATCGCTGCACCTGCTGCAATGCACGCTTAACGGAGGCCGTTTTCTGTCCTCGTTGTCAGGCTGACTTAAGCAGCGTTCTTGGCAGCGAACAAATGGCAAGGTATTGGCTAAACAATGCCTTGCAGTTTTGGGTGATGGGTGAGTCGCAAATGGCTATTCTGGCATTAACCAAGTGTGTCAATCTTAAGAAAATGCCAACCGCACTGATTTTTCGTAATTTTATTATCCGCAGGCAATGTCAGAACGTGTTACGATTATTGACCAATGAAGATTATGCAAAAGCAAAAGAGGCGCTCTCGCTGTTGCATAATTTACATCCTGACCATCAATTTATAAGTCAGTTACACGGATTTACCCGGTATTTATTAACCAATACATCAGGTAAAATTATCCACCCAGCAAATAATGACCATTATTAATGAATACAAACCAGTCCAGTATCGCTTCACCTTGTATCAGCCAATGCTGCTTGAATGATGACAATATCTGCACGGGCTGTTTTCGTTCCATTAATGAAATCACCCTCTGGGCTCAAGTTGATGATAAAACACGCAGTCACTTTCTTGGCAATATTGAGAGTCGCCAAAAGGCATTGAGTCACTGAGCTTCTTTTTTGTTGAAAAAGCTCTGGATATGCATAATTAATCGAGGATATCTCAAATGAAACAATTACATAGAAAAGATTTATTCGGGTGGTCAGAGTTTAACAAGGAACGCAACCTGGATTTTCATAGTGTGCTTTGGGTACGTGACGGCGGTAATGTTTTAATAGATCCGCTGCCCATGTCAGAACATGACCATAGCCATCTGCAGCGCTTGGGCGGCGTCAATTTTATTATCATTACCAATAGTGACCATTGCCGTGATGCCGAACATATTGCAAGCAGTACCGGTGCCCCGATTTATGGCCCGTCAGGTGAAGAAGATACCTTCCCTATTGTTTGTGATCGTTGGCTTCATGATAATGAAGAAATTGTGCCCGGATTGATCGCTTATCAACTTGAAGGCTCTAAAACGCCTGGAGAACTCGCTTTGCTTTTGGAGCACACAACCCTGATAACGGGTGATTTAATTCGTTGCCAACTCGGCGGTGAATTATGTATGCTGCCGGAAACAAAACTCACTGATGTACACAAGGCGATTCATTCAATCAAGCGTATTGCCGACTTGCCCGGTATTAAAGCGGTTCTACCCGGTGATGGCTGGCCGTTGTTTAATCATGGCAGTGAAGCGCTACATCGTCTGGCAAGATCACTTTAACAGGCATCAAAACCTCCATTAAAGTCACTTATAGAATACGAATGACAGTGATTATACGGGTTTCAACGGATTTTATTTTTAGTCGAAAAATGACATTAGGTAAATCAAAAAAAAATATCCACTGCAAAAGTTGCCACAGATTATAAACAGGTTTAATCTGCACTTCTGTGGCAGTTTATTTATTGCGAGTTACCTTAAGTGCTTTTAAAAGGTAATCTTTTCATGAGATTAAGAAACCTCACTTATCCGTATCTATCAGTCAACTCCCTGTTATCTGTGTGCTATTTTTTTATCTCAATTTTGTATTTTATGAAAACATCTTCTATTATTTAAGAATGGGCCAATTAATCGACCCTTTTTAAAGTCAGGAGTAAAAAATGTATATAATCGATTTAAGGCAAAGCCCTCGAAGATCATCAACCACAAAACGGATAGCCGAACGGCGCAAGGTTACCAAGGAATTTGGCTCACATGAAGGGCTAAAAACCATAAACAACCACCATGCCGACTGTCCACAGTTTAATCGTCGAACCACAGAAAGACGCACTGATAAGCGAAGATTACCTGATCGTCGTGAAAAATACTCGCGAATTAAGTTTACTCAGGCAGAAAAAAAGTTAATCGAAGATGTGTATCTGGTCGATTTGGAAGGCTTCTGACTTAAGACGGGGCAATGAGCAGCAAAATGATTCGCCAGTGCCAACAAGTCCGTCATTCCGGCAGGGATTCCGGTACGACGGCGTTAGCTAAATTTTTTTGTCCCGTCTTAAGTTGGTAGTCACTTGAAAAAAACACCTTAAAATCGACTCTCGCATTCAAAAACATCTGAACAGCAGGTTTGGCCAGACTCAACTTTTAAGTAGATTCTCATTACTAATACCGTGGGGCACATGGGCTGCAGCGACATGCTGAGCGGCAGAGTCACAGTGCCCCCTTTGATCATCAAAGAAAATATCCGCGCCAAATGCTTTCAAAAAAGCGCCTTTTGACATCCCGCCTAAAAATAGCGCTTCATCGATACGAATCCCCCAAGCCCTCAATGTTCTAACCACCCGTTCATGAGCAGGGGCTGCGCGTGCCGTTACCAAAGCCGTCCTGATGGGTGATGATTGCGAATCAAACTGGGTTTGAATATAATGCAAGGTAGCCAAAAAATCCTTAAAAGGTCCACCAGGCAACGGATTTTTTGCTTCATGACGTTCATTTTCGGCAAACACGGCCAAGCCTCGCTGTTGATAAATACGTTCTGACGCATCCGAAAACAATACAGAATCCCCGTCAAAGGCTATACGCAACTGGCTGGACGTGTTGGTCAATGAAGAGCCACATAAAATGGTCGCCGCTGCAAAACCGGCATCCAGTGTCTTGACAACGTCATCAGCATTGGTTGATAAAAACAAATGCGCTCCAAATGCAGGCATGTAATGGTAAGGCGATGAACCGCTGGTAAATGCGGCGCGGGTAATGGCCAAGCCATGATGGGCAATGGAATTAAAAATTCGTAAGCCTGTATCGGCACTATTTTGAGACAACAGGATGATTTCAACGAAGGGATCATCAAGGCAACTCTCATTGAGAGCCAGTAATTTCTTAACCAAAGAAAATCCATATCCGGGTGCCAGGATTTCGTCTTCATGTTCTATCTGATAATGACAAAAAGCCTCTTTGCCTTGTGTTTCAAATATCGTATGAGAATCATCCAGATTAAATAAAGCCCTGGAGGAAACGGCGACAACCAATTTTTGTTTGCTCATATTTCAATAGCCTTGTCACTCAATATTACCTGACTAAAACGGCATTCATATTAAGTGATTTTTTTATTTTAGCGGCATACAAAGCCGCGCTCTCTTTATTTTTAAAGCCGCCCACCGTAAGTTGATACGACTTTGAGTTATTAATATCAACGGCTGTCACTTTAACGGGAATGCCTTTTTCCAGCAATTGAACCGCTTTTCTTTTAGCATCACTCTGTTGTTTATAGGCAGTCAGCTTAACAGACCACCCGGAAACAACTTGGGTATCGCTTGTTTTCTTGTTGGCGGTTGTTATTTTAACCAGTGTCTCTGATGGTTTTTTCTTTTCTGAAACCGGTATCCCTGTCTTTATTTGATCACTGGATTTGTTAAGGTCTGCCTGCTTTTTAACAACCCCCGCCGCATTACTTTTTGACAAGTCAGGTGATAATTGCGGTTGATCACTACCATTTTCTTGCAATTCCATTTTCTTTTTTGGCGAACCTTTTTCGACCGTTGCTTCCGAGCGTTTTATATTTTCCGGCACTGCTATCATGGCCTTTGAATTATCAAGCCCGGCCACGTTATTAACTTTTTTATTTAACAGTTCAATAGGCAATTCACTATTGTTAATGTCCATATCAGCATTTTTTTCAGAAATACTGCTCATATCTTCTTCAAGCATGGAAACCAGTTCAGTTAATTTTGACACATCATTTTTTACACGTGAAACGATGATGCCCATAATCACTGCCGACAACAAGGCTACCATACCAAAACTCAACGCAGCGTAAGTGATAAATCCGGCTTTTTTAACTTTATTTTCATAGCCGCTTATCTGCTTTTTAATACTTTCCTGCTCCGCTACAATAGAGCGAAAGGCCTTTATTTCTGACTCATTATTTAAAGGTTCTTGCGGGTAAATTGTCTGGTTACTAGCGGATGTTGGCATCACTTTTTCCTGATTTTCTTCTTGAAGCAAAAAAGCGTTGACGGGGTCATTATCAAGCACACACTCACACTCCTCCAAATCGAAAACAGCATTATCAGTGACTACTGCACTTCGTTTTTTAAATTCATTAGCCCAACTGACATGATCAATCGCCCGCCTACGAGAAATTTCTTCATCCAAAAGGTCATTAACATCCTCAATCAATGTTTCATCAAAATCAGCGCTAAAATGACCAGCAAAAACCGGAACGTCTTCAGTTTCTATCCGCTTATTTTGCTCTGCCGGCTCAACAGCCTCAATAACCGGCCGAGCAAATTCTGAGTCATCATCAAGCCACTGAAAATCTGACTTGTCATCAGTTTTGTCAGGTTCATCATGATTATCAAAGCCCGCATCAACCAGCAATCTGTCGATGGCATCTTCATCCGGCATCTCATCAAAGTCAGTCCTGGAATGAATAACTGAATCCTGAATGTCTTCAACGGCTGTTAGCCTACCTTGTTCAGCGGGTTCAACAGGCTCAACGATAAACTGATCAAAATCTGAAAATTTATCAGCCAAATCTATATCATCAATCACTCGGGCACTTGCATCCCTATCATCTTCTTCAAGATCATTTTTGACTTCAAATCCTGATTTGACCAGTAAGCCATCGATGATTTCGTCATCGTCATTAAAATGCTTCAAAGGGACAAGGGATGGCTCTTCTTTATCCCGCATCACATCCTCCAAATCAGCTAAAATAAAATCATCCTCTTCCTCAGCGTTGAAATCAGCGGAAAAACCATTCCGATGGTGTGTTTGTTTTTTAGTCATAGTTGAGTTAATGGATAAAGGCAGTAATAACAATAAAAATAGTGGTTTTTTATCGACATTAAAAAAATAATGGCTTATTTTAATACCAATAAAATTTAATGTTCATAAAGTTTTATTCATTTAATGCTAAACTTCTAAAAAATAATTTTATTGAAAATATAATGCAACTAGCTATTACTGTTTTAGGTAACCATCAGATCAACTTTATCGGTGAAATATTACCCGTTGTACGCGATTGCAACTGTAATATCCTGGAAATAAGATCATCCCATCTTGGCCAATCTGCTGCTGCCTATCTGCTCATTCAAGGTAACTGGAATCAAATTGCCAAATTTGAAAACACGTTGGACAATATCCAGAAGCGTTTGGCAATAAAAATCCATACCTTGCGACCTGATCAAAAGGATAAAGACAAAGGTAAAGATTGCATACCTTATTCATTAGAAACCATTTCACTGGATAAGGATAGCGTCGTAGAGTCTATCACCACTTTTTTGTTTGATCGTGACATCACGATAGAAGAAATAAGCGGCAGTTCATACCAGGCTCCCTATATTCAATCGGCTGTGTTTTCAACCAAGTTTGTCATTTTAATCCCGCCCCAACTCCCTCTTTTATCACTACGGGAAGAGTTTCTGGATTTTTGCGATGAATTAAATATCGACGCCATTCTTGAACCCATAAAACGTTAGGATTAATAATGACCGAGATAAGTATTGGCAGTGCCATACCTGATTTTGAAGCGCCTTCAACTGGTAATAAAACCATCAAATTAACCGATTACCGAGGCCGCTTTGTCGTTATTTATTTTTACCCGAAAGATAATACACCAGGTTGCACCCAGGAAGGCCTTGCCTTCCGTGACGCTATTGAAAAATTTACGGCATTAAATGCCGTTATTTTAGGCGTCTCCCGCGATACCGTTCGCGTGCATGAAGGCTTTAAATGCAAACAGGAATTTCCTTTTGACCTGCTTTCAGACCCGGATGACAAACTTTGCCAATTATTTGACGTTATAAAACTAAAAAACATGTACGGCAAACAGGTTCGAGGCATCGAGCGCAGTACCTTTCTGATTGACCCTAATGGCATACTGATCCGTGAATGGCGTAAAGTAAAAGTTAAAAACCATAGCGAAAATATTCTGGAGGCTTTAGCTGAAACGACTAAAAACAACTCTGCCCCGGCATAATCCTGCAAGCACTAAACCGTTCCTGTAATTTGCAAATAATTCCTCATGAATATTCGAACAGCGCCTGATAAAAAACTCTTTGTTTTAGATACCAATGTACTCATGCATGATCCGGCTGCCATCTTCCGCTTTCAGGAACATGATATCTTTATCCCCATGGTTGTTCTGGAAGAACTGGATCATGCTAAAAAAGGTTTAACAGAAATTGCCCGCAATGTAAGACAAGTCAGTCGTTTTCTGGATGAATTAATCCAGGATGCCAACCAACAAACGCTCAACGACGGACTGCCTTTATCTCGCATAGAGCACGGGCCTAAAGTTGATACCACCAAAGATATGGGGCGTTTATACTTTCAAACCAGCAACATGACAGCGTTACTGCCTGAAAGTATGCCTGGCAATATTGTAGACAACTCTATACTTAAGATTGTCTTGGCACTGACCAAAGAACTGCCGAACGTCACTATTATTTTGGTATCCAAAGATATCAATATGCGTATCAAAGCGGCCACTTTAGAATTAACGGCTGAAGATTATCATAATGATCAAACTCTGGAAGATATTGATCTTCTCTATTGCGGTGCCTCTGCTTTGGATAACGATTTTTGGAATGACCACGGTACCAAAATGGAATCCTGGCAAGAAAAAGATAAAACTTTTTATCGCCTGGACGATCCGCTGGTTACTGAATGGTATCCCAACCAGTATTTATATTTAGAAGATGATTCAAATTTTGAAGCCATCGTCAGATCGCGTGAAGGCCAGGTTGCGGTTTTGGAACTGGCCAAAGATTATCGTACAAAACACAACAATATCTGGGGAATTACTGCAAAAAATCGGGAACAGAACTTCGCACTTAATGTTTTATTAGACCCTGAATGTGACTTTGTAACCTTGTTGGGGCTCGCAGGTACAGGAAAAACCTTGTTGGCTTTAGCCGCAGGACTGGTTATGACCATGGAGAAAAAAATATACAGCGAAATCATCATGACCCGAGAAACGGTATCCATTGGTGAAGACATTGGTTTTCTTCCCGGAACTGAAGAAGAAAAAATGGCACCGTGGATGGGTGCCTTAATGGATAACCTTGAACTGCTGGGCAGTCGCTTGGGACAAAATGAATGGGAGCAAGGAGCGACCAAAAACATACTCATGAATCGGGTTAAAATAAAATCCATTAATTTTATGCGGGGCAGGACTTTTCTTAATCGGTTTATGATTATTGATGAAGCTCAAAACCTGACCTCAAAACAAATGAAAACACTGATAACCCGGGCCGGGCCGGGAACAAAAATTGTATGTATCGGCAACCTGTCACAAATAGATACCCCTTATTTAACGGCAACAACCTCCGGTTTAACTTATGTGGTAGACCGCTTTAAAAATTGGCCTCATGGTGCACATATCACCTTGCTCAGAGGAGAGCGTTCACGTTTGGCAGATTATGCTTCAGATACCTTGTAGTTGCCAGACAGGTCTGTAAAATTAGGGATATGCATAACACCCACAGCTTACGCCTTCTACCTCCGCGAGAAGGGTGTGAAACAGACATAAAACAGACAGTTATTTCATGCCTGTTCGCCCTTTGATGGCTAATTCAACCTTAAATTAGTCATCACACCCACCCGATTTCAATCAATCAACGTACTATACGCCCCCATTCATTTTGCCTTGAGCCACACGGATCAAGCCATCGCTTGACTCCGGCTTTTGCAAAGCCGGCCCGCCCAAAAGATGCTGAACAAAAAAACCGACCGTTGCACGTCGTGTCGTAATGCGTACCTGACGAGAATCCGCAGTACCACTTCGGCAGATGCCGTAACCAAAACGATCCGGTTCATCCAACATCTGCACATGATCGGCATCTTTCAGCGTCAGTTGCACGGTTCCAGACGGTGCTTGCTCAAAGAAACGCTCATAATTGGTTGATTTCGGTGCGCAAACACTGGAAGCACGCCAGGCAACTTCCGCACCGATAAGAAGCAAGGGTACGCGGAGTCCGCCAAGCAGACCATGCACCACAGATACATTACCGTTGTCATCAGGATCAATGGCCACTACACTGGCAAACACACCGTAACGGGCTGCGGCAAGCACAGCATCCTTTCCGCCCATCGAATGACCGGCGACGCCAATTCTCTTGGCATCAACCCCTTGTGTTTTAATCAACCAGTCAGCGATAACATTCGCGTTATGGGCTAGCTCTATATCGCTGGTAAAAAGCGAATACCAGCCATGCACGGCCACAATAAATCCCCGTGAAGCCAGTGCACGGGCGTAGCTCTCATACTGGTCATCCGTTGCCATAAGACCTGGCAAAAAAACAATGGAAGGAGCAGATGCCTTGGGATGAGCAGGCTGAAACAAGGCAACCGTCAAGTCTTCGCCTTGATGATTCACAGTTATTCGCGTAGAAACAACGGGTTCCGGGCCGGGGCCAGCCAAATCTCCGGTCGGCATATCAACAGAATCCATAACGAGCGTTTGACCGGGACTTAGTATTCCGACATTACTACAGCCAACCGTCAAAAAAGACAGGATACCGGCAAAGATAAGTTTTAGATGCATTTGTAAGATCCAATGAAACATAATAAAAAAGACACTGCGCGGAATTATCTCTCGCACCGTTTAAGTTTTAAATAAAGACAATCACAAACAGTGATTGGAAGCGGCTCCACTATAGACCCATAACCATCTTATCATCAGTCTACTGCTACCCGTCCGGGTACTGATAAAAAACAAAAATCGGACATTCGACCGTCCCTATTTAAGAAGGTTCAGAATAGAAACGCTATCCAGCCATTTTTTTAAACAAATCTTGACCCGTTAACCGTGTGGGAGAGGTTATAATATAAACTAATCCTGATTCGTTAAACCCCTGTTTTTTCTTAAATACAAACCTCTTTACCATGAATTTATTAATCAAATACCTGTCGCTTTGCTGGTTTAAAAATAATCCCGTTGATTTATTTCCCTCACAATCATTTATGTGGAAAACAGTCGCGTTTTATCTCATTTCAGGCATTATTGTTGAGGGGCTTATTTCTGATCCTGCCGATGGCACGCTGGAAGTCTTGTTACGAACCATTATGGCATTTTCGTCCGTCGCCACATTAGTGTTCTTCATCAAAAAACGGCAAAATTTCCATCAATTATTTACCGCTATTTTTGTCTGCGAAAATTTTATTATGACGCTGGCCACTGTCACCGAAGGACTGTATTTTGCAATGGTAATGCAACATCATGAATACGCGGAAGAAATATCAATTGGCATCGGTGTCGTGCTGGTTGGCTGGTATTTAGCGATTGTCAGTTATATTTTGCGACAAGCCTTTGCCTTTAAAATGAGCCTTAGCATTATTTTAGCGATTGGTTATTTTATTTTAACTTACGGCATTCCGATGCTGTTTATGGATATCTAAAAAACAGCCCGGTTCCTGTGAGCCAATGCAGGCAGCCGGTCACAAGCATTATCCCAAGCACCTCTGAAAGCGTATTGATTTATTTATAGCGGACACTTGGCATGATGAATTGCGAAGGGCACCGGTTTCCCAAAGGCGGTTGCTTTTAAGTAACAATGTCCCTACTCTGTAGGGGGCAATCCCTTGCGATTGCCCTGCTAACTGCTAACATTTTGGTATCAAAGGGCAGGCGTAAAGCCCGCCCCTACAAAAAAATGTCCCGCTTCGTGGGGAAAAGCAAAATGTTGAATTAGATATAAATAAATTGATTTGCGCCTTGCCTCGTTTAAAAATCTGATTGATTAATAATCGATATTTTAAAGCAGGCCTGCCTTGCAAAATCGCAAAAGCCTTGATCAACAATACCTAGCTCAGTGAGTTGTTGTAGATTTAGGCTGTGATCAATCATGGCTGATTTGACTAAAACAAGTTCTCTGGCTGATAGTTCGCAGGCCAACCAGGCCGCCAAGCTGTCTGAGGTTATATCCCAAGATGCTTTAATAGCGGCATTATCCAGTTCAACAATATCCGGTGACCAGATGACAATTTTTTGTTGTGCTGCCTGTTTTAAAATATCTGTTATTGAATGAGCGATAGAGAAATTACTTTTAAGGCCTTTTATTAGCAAGGCCATCTGCTGCATGGCTAAAATCGCCATTCTGTGTGCGGTGATGTCGTCAAATTGCCAGCGCTGTTGAGCTATTCTGACTTGATCGGCGAATGCACCGCCACCCGGAACAATAACCACTGCGCTATCGGTATAATTTTTCTCCAGTTTATTCAGGCAGTTAATCAGTGCGTCCGCTTTTGACAAGCTGCCGCCCAGTTTAACGACGATCATTTTTCTGTCAGTTGTTGCAATAAATCAAGCAGGGCAGCGGCCTTATCAAAACTCTCCTGATATTCATCCTCCACCACCGAATCATTAACGATACCGCCACCTGCCCAACAACGAATAGTGTTTTTGGAATGAACCAAAGTTCTAATGGCAATGTTGGTGTCCATGTTGCCATTAAAACCAATATAGCCGATTGCGCCACAATAAACGCCGCGTCGGTTGGGTTCAAGTTCTTCAATGATTTCCATCGCCCGAATCTTGGGTGCACCGGTGATTGACCCGCCCGGAAAACAGCTTTTTAATAAATCCAGGGCATGTTGATCCTCAGCCAATATGCCGGTTACGGTACTGACTAAATGATGCACGGTGGCATAACTTTCCACATTAAATATAACCGGTACTTTAACCGAACCTTTTTTGCAGGTTTTGCTGATATCATTACGCAACAAATCAACAATCATCAGGTTTTCTGCTTTGTCTTTATGGCTGTTTTCAAGTGACTTTATTTCTGCCTGATCTTCAGCATCATCCAGTTTTCTGGGACGTGTGCCTTTAATCGGTTTGGTTTCAACCAGGCCTTGGGTCAGCTTTAAAAACCGCTCTGGAGATGAACTTAAAATTTGCACATCAGGCAAATTAAGATAAGCACTGAAAGGAGCTGCATTTAATTCACGCAGCAACAGATAAGCAGTCCAAGGATTACCTTTACAATCGGCGACAAATCGTTGTGCCAGATTTACCTGATAACAATCGCCTTCCTTAAGGTATTGTTTAATCCGGTTAAAGGCTTTTGTGTAGGCCAACTTGTCCATATTGGATTCAATTGGACCAATTACTGTAAAGGACTCTTTTTGTTGCTGTTCAGGTAATTGACTAAATTTTGTAATTAAGGCTTGCCAGTATTGTTCATCACAATCATGCCCGACCAATACACTTTTCTGTTGCTGATGATCGACAATAACAGCCCATTTATAAATACCGACGGCCATATCGGCAATATGTTCTGCATCTTGGGCAATAACAGGCAAGGTCTCTAGTCGACGTGCCAAATCATAAGAAAAATAACCGATGGCACCGCCATTAAAAGGATAATCATCCTCGCTGATAAAATCAGCTATAAGCTGTTCTTTAACCAGATCAAAGGGATCTGCACTGGATGTTAGCGTTTCATGATGACAGGTGACTTTGGTTATACTACCTTGCGTTACCAAGGTGCATACCGGATCAGTTGCGATAATATCGTAACGTCCCTGGCTGCTGCCCGGA
The DNA here is from genome assembly GCA_037127995.1 of Methylococcaceae bacterium. Taxonomy (GTDB): domain Bacteria; phylum Pseudomonadota; class Gammaproteobacteria; order Methylococcales; family Methylomonadaceae; genus Methylobacter_C. The sequence goes on from JBAXXH010000021.1 coordinate 34,799, forward strand.
TAACCACTGTCTAAAAAAACGGACCAAGGATGACCTGCAATTGAGGAAAAAAACGCTGAACTATCAGCAAAATAAGGCAGTTGAAAAGTAAGTTGTTTGGATATCGGCATTTATAAAGCAGTTTGGGTGGAGAAACGAAATAACCTGAAAACTGACAAGGCAGTTACCGGGAAAAATTTGTTTAAGGCCTGTGGCTAACTGAACGGAAAAAGCGTGTAAACTGCCGTTAAATAAAATTAGGCGTCTTATTCTAAAGATGTAATCATAAACTGATTAATGACCGGTTTCCAGTGACATAATGGTATAAACCCTTTTTTATAGAATTAATCGTCTTTTACTTACCACAAAGACATAAAACTTCCCGATTTTTAGGTAATACTGTTTCAAGAAGTTACCTGTTACTCATGATAAATTACGTCAGGTAAGCCACAATAAATAAATCGCCACCGATTAAACCTATGTAAGATCCCTGAATCTGTGACAAATTTTGTTTTGGATATTTGGCTCATGGGTCTAATTGATGCACAATGCACATAACACAACGTACAAAAAACCAACCGCTTCACTCGATGCCAACCGAGTATGTCAGCTATAAACGATTATTTAATATGCCTTATATCTTTCTTTGCATTGTTTTGCTTATTACTGGCTGCGCTCTTCAAAAACACGGGCAAGCACCTGCCATTTTTGCTGAACGGCATGCCACTCCTTCGTTTGTTATACCTACCGTTAAAGAGCGAATGCTCTACCTTGCCCGCCAGGAATGGGAATTGTTCGGCCGACCCGAAGTCAGTTATGATAGTGAGCCACCGACAATCACTTATCCGAATAAAGTCACCCAGGGTCGTGAAACCCTGCCGCCTTTTTTTAGCCGGATATTCATGTATTGGTATACGGCGACAGACTTGCCGATAATCGGGTATGACGGGGAAATAAGACCCTGGTCAGGCGCTTTTATAATTTGGTTGGCCCGGAGTGCCGGTGTACCAGAAAGTGATTTACCTTCTACTGTTTTGCATTGGGATTATATTCAGCATGTGCTGGCAGCAGGTTCTGAAAACAGCTTGATAAGCCATGCCATCAACGCCTACTCTCCCAAGCCAGGAGACATTATTTGCGCACCCCGGGGTGAAGCTTTTATCCAATCAATCCACAACTATAACGATCTAAAGCGTGGGCCTTACCACTGTGATTTAGTGGTTGCAAAACGGCCCGGCGAACTTGATGTAATAGGAGGCAATGTAATGGATGCCGTTAGTTTGGCGCATATAAAACTGGATGAAACAGGCAAGGTGCTGCCCACAAAAAACAGACCTTGGTTGTTAGCGATAGAACATCGCCATTAAAATAGACAAGTAATACGCAAAACATGATTGACGGAATGCAACAGCTGAAGCGGTTGCACTCCAGCAGCAGTATTATATTATTACGATGCTTAACGGTGGACAAGCGAAGGCCGGAATAAAACTTTTCGAGCACAAACGAGAACAAGCGTTTCCGGCAACACTTCCCTGTTCCGGTATTGTGTGGCACTAACATTGATACAACCTGGCATCGGTGTAAAATAAACACCCGTTGCTCAGCATCATAAGTACGCCACGCACTTCAGTCCTAATTTTTTCGCAAGCAGTGTTAAAGGCATGGCACTAACGAAGACTGATTTTGTTGAACAACTGTTCGATGAATTGGGCTTAAGCAACCTCATGACAAAAGACTTGGAGCACCCTGTATGAAAGTAAGCTATTTTATTTATGCGACTATCGATAACTCGTCAGCTATGCCAAATTTGGCTGAATTCCAGGCGGGCGGCATTAATGCAGCTCCCCTTGAAATGGTCTGTTATCGAGATATTGCCGCTGTTGTGAGTGCCATCAATGCTGATTTCTCCTTAGGAGAAGCATCGACCGAACAGGAAGCGAGTCATCAGGCGCATCTTTTAACCTATCAACAGGTCAACGAATTTCTTCTTAAAAAGACCGGCAGCAACGGCATGTTGCCACTCAAATTCGGCTTTACGGCAAGCAGCCATCAAGACGTTGAAAAGGTTCTGGAGCTGGCCTACATCCAACTGAGAACCTACCTTGATAAACTAAAAGGAACGATGGAACTGGTCATCCAGGTTTCCTGGGAATTACCCAAGATACTTCAGACGATTATTAAAAATAACCCCGAGTTGGCGAGTGCTGACCCGGTACAGACCGGTAAACTGCTTTTTGAAGCGGCTGAGATAAAAAAAAGAAACTTTGTTGCCGCTATTCATAACCAACTGTCGCCTTGCTCAAAAGATTACTCGGACGCCCCCCTAAAAACCGAAGCCATGATTTTTAACCGCAGTTATCTGGTTGAAAAAGATAAGGAATCACTATTCGACGATGCCGTGGACTTGGTAGCAACAGAGTTTGAAGAGCTGCTAATGTTTCGTTATATAGGCCCTCTGCCAGCGTATAGTTTTGTTAATATCGAATTAAATCAAGGCAACTTTGCGCTGGTGGACGCAGCCAGAATAATATTACAGTTGCCGGTGAAAGCTTCTTGGGAAACCATAAAATCAGCCTATCGGCATTTGATTCTCACTCATCATCCCGATAGAAATCCTGATAATCCGCAAGCGGTGCAAGCTACCAAAGACGTGGTCGCCGCTTACGATATTGTGAGAGCATATTGTCAGAGTTTGCCAGGATTTGGAGAACCTAACCCCTCCACTGAAATCTCTTTTACCAAAGAAGCCGTCGAGCAAGCGTTTATCGTTGATAACAAAGGTGCCGTATTGGCGCGTACACAAGCCCCTAAAAATTCTGCATGAACAAAACCATCGGTATCGATCTTGGTACAACGAATAGCTGTATGGCGGCACTCGTCGACGGCGAGTCGATTATCATCCCGAACGCAGAGGGCGAACGGACAACACCCTCCGTGGTCGCCTTTACCAAAGAAGGACTCCGACTCATCGGCACATCTGCCCAGTTGCAACAACTCAACAATCCGCACACCACCCTCACCTCAATCAAACGTTTCATGGGTCGTCAGTGGGACGAAGTTTCGGAGGAAATGGCAGGTGTTGCCTACCCTGTTGAAAAAAGCGCTAACGGTGACGTCATTGTCACGGTTTATGGTACGCAGTACACCCCTCAAGAAATCAGCGCCATGCTTCTCAAAAAACTGAAGACGGATGCCGAAAGCTATCTTGGCGCGAGCGTGACAGAAGCGGTCATCACTGTTCCTGCTTACTTTAACGATGCCCAACGCAAAGCCACCAAGGATGCCGGAAAAATAGCGGGGCTAACTGTTTTACGGGTTATCAACGAACCAACTGCGGCTTCGCTCGCCTACGGACTCGATAAGGCAGATGACCAAACGATTCTGGTTTTTGATCTGGGCGGAGGCACTTTTGATGTCTCAATCCTTGATCTCGGTGCCGGCCTGTTCGAGGTAAAAGCGACCAACGGAGACAACCATTTAGGTGGCGATAATTTTGACAAAGCAATCGTCGATTGGCTAATCGATGCGTTTAAACGTGAGCAAGCAATAGATTTAGCCGCCGACCCTATTGCCCTGTTGCGCCTTTATGAAGCCGCCGAGAAAGCCAAGATTGAACTCTCAACCCTGCTGGTGACACACATTAACCTGCCGTTTATCGCTACCACACCGGATGGCTCCAGGCACCTGAGTCTCGACCTCTCCCGTGCGCAATTAAACGACCTGTGCGCGCCACTGGTCACCCGTACCGTCGGCCCTCTTATGCAGGCACTTGCCGATGCCAACATGAGTCCCGAGGCCATTGATCACATCGTACTGGTTGGCGGCATGACCCGTATGCCGGCCATTCAGAATAAAGTTATAGAATTGATCGGCAAAGAACCACACCAAAACATCAACCCGGACGAGGTCGTCGCCATCGGTGCTGCAATTCAGGCGGGCATTTTACTGGGCAAAGTCAAAGATGTTTTGCTGCTGGATGTCACCTCGCTGTCACTCGGAATTGAGACCAAGGGCGGCGTCTTTACAAAATTAATTGAGAGAAACACCAGCATCCCGACCCGAAAGATAAAGACCTTCACTACGGCTGAGGACAACCAGGAATCGGTAGAGATTCATGTCCTCCAAGGCGAGTCGGAGATGGCGGCCTTTAATAAATCGCTGGGCACGTTCCGGCTTGTTGATATTCCACCGTTACGACGCGGTTTGCTTGAGATCGATGTCACCTTTGACATCGATGCAAATGGCATCATCCAGGTAAAAGCCGAAAACATCATCACGGGCAACGAACAAGCGATACGGATCGAAGGCAACTCAAACCTTGACGAGGCTGAAATCAGCCGTATGATAAAACAGGCCGAGGAGTATGCCAATGCCGCCCACCAACTGCACGAACTGGCGGACGTGCGCAACCATGCCGAAGTTCTTGCCTCTGAAATCGAACTCTCGCTAAACGAGTATTACAACCGGATTAGCGAAGCGGAAGAAGCAATGATCAGGGAGTGCCTCATGAAACTGCGGCAAGTCATTAAAGGTGTTGATATCAATAAAATTCGTCATGGCACAGCCGCCCTGGTTGAGGCCTCGCAAATACTCAATGACCAATCCTGACCATCCAATCCTCAAGGACAATAACCCTGTTCAATGCGAAGACTCTAAAATTTGGGCTCTATAGATATACAGATAAATAATTTCGATGCGAACGGATATCATCCATTGCCGTTAAGTTAAGCGCAAGTTGTTTAAAAAAATGGAGTGCAATAGCTTCAGCTATTGCCTGTAAAAACAGCTAAGGAATGCGCATGAAATAACTTTATTTTTCAATGAGTTGGAATCATTAAAATTTACAAAATCACATTTTTAACATTCCCATAACAACAAATCAATGACTTATGACACGTTAATGTTAAAAATAACGGTTAAAATCAGTTTCTACAGGTTTTTAAGTCTTGTAAGTCTGTGCTTTATTTATAAGCTACCCGTGACTAATGAGAAGTTACTGGTTTCTAATATAGCATATTGAATTTAAAGTATTTATATTTTCTGGCAGCCTCCGGAGAGGCTCAGAATACCAAAAAGTAACGGCATAAAAAGACCGAATGGCAAAATCTGGGCGGTGATCCGGGTTCAAAGCTCCGTTAATAACAGATTTCCTGATGGCCAATCAGCCCTCTAATTTCTCTACATTACGATCATATATGGGGTGACTAATTTATTCAGTGTGTTCGAACCTAGACGCTGGAAACTGATTACGCGCTGGCACTGACAGAAAGTTCTTGTCGATAGTCCCTGTCTGCAAGTGCGATGGCAGATCACCCAAATCTAGCGGAAGCTTGATCGTAACTTCTTCCAGACAGCCTCGTCTGGTAGAACTGATATTGCCTGGCAGATCAATTCGTCCGTAGAAGTTGTTACACCCATCGTACCCAGTAACCGCCATTCCTTTTACCTTAAAATACGGAACCTGATCCTTAGGTAACTGCCTCAATGGTCTGGAGTTGACCGAAACAAGATGCCAAGTTCCTTCAAGACTTGCAAGACTTACGGTCGCACGAGCATTACGAATTCCTCCCATAGCAATGATCGCTTCGCAGAGCATCCAAATAATCCGCATGTACGATGGCGTATCCACTTCATCCATGCACCTTTGTCCTAACTGCGATTTCTCTTGACAAGGGTTTGTCCCCAAAGCGCTACTTTGCGAGCCACCTACATTTTCTAGAATTCGATCAGGCTTAGTCAACCGGGAAGTTCTAATTAAGTCCATAATGTAACCTATCGAGTGTTAAAAATCAGGTAGTCCCTACAAATCAATTCAGGTGAACCATATATTAGGTGATTTATAGTTTTAACACCTTGATTTTTAAAGTATCCATAAACCTAGAAAAATCATTTCGTCCACGAAAAACACAAAAAGCACGAAAAATTTCAAAGAGATACCAAGCTATAAGCCGTCACCCAAAGGGTGAGTGGCTAAATTATTATAATCGAGGTAGAACAGCCAGTTACCCGACTGCCCCCTCACAGATCCCTGCGTGCG
>JBAXXH010000022.1:0-40623 GCA_037127995.1 Methylococcaceae bacterium
AACACTTAAGAGGCTTTTTTTAAACTGTAAACTGGAAAATGAAGGGTGCCATAAAATAGACTTAAACGATTTTGGTTCACCGCAACGGACTGAATTCCCGGTAGGCGAATGGAATGTGAGTGCGCCTGTACTGCGTTATTTGCCACGTATTCTTGCTGTTATCAGTGGTGATCTCAGTTTCATGGGTTCTTTACCGGTAAGCCTTGAAGCTGCGGAAAAACGCATCGAAGAATGGGAAAGACTTGCCGATCAAACACCCTCCGGCTTACTGGGACCGACCCAATTAAATATACCTGCCGATGCTTCTGAAGAAGAAAAATTAATGAGTGATTCTTTTTATGCTGCTCATTTTAACTTCAGAAATAACGCGCTTTGCTTATTAAAATCCTTTCAAGCTCTCATTTCAAGTAAAGCCTGGATTAGCTAAATCGATAACCACTTTGGTGTTTTAAGGTAAAATATATGTCATTAATGCAAGCAGGTGATTTTAGTGATTATCACAAATAAACAGACAATTAACGTAGTTACATTGAAAATTACCAGTGCGGTTAATTGCGTATCGCCATTGGGCGAGGCCATTAAAGCGCTTTGTCTCTATGCAACCGGGAGCGAATGTTACGCTCTTGATGTTCACCGTGCCGTAGTTGAGGCGGTGAATAACGTTATTTTACACGCTTATAGCAATCAGGACGGCCACGATATTATTGTTGAATGGAATCAGGAAAAAGATAGTTTGCGTATTGACATAACAGATTACGGCCTATCAATGCAGACTTTGCCGGATCCTGTTTTGCCGGAATTTGATGCAGAAAGCGGTCGTGGATGGTGGATTATTAATTCGTGTCTGGATGAGTATTATTATAAAGTCGTAGAGTATAGCCAAACAAACAAATTTTACAAACCAAACAGCGACAACGGATATTCTGAAGAGTTTATGGTGAAATCACATAGTAATGTTTTAACTTTAATCAAACATTTTTAAAACGGTATTCCAAGTAATACATATTTTACAACAGAAAAAATTATACACTAGAAACAGGAATTATTAATGATCTTACTTGAACAAAAACATAACGACATTAACATCGTAGAATTATCAGGTCGCTTTGCTATGGCAGATTGTTCAGATGTGCGTGAACGCTTAAAATCCTTGATTGATGAAGGGCAGGGTAAACTTGTTATTGATATGGCGAAAGTTTCTTTTATTGATTCCAGCGCTTGTGCAGTGCTTATTTCTGCATTTAAAGGGATGCAATTAAAATCCGGGCGCTTGGTTTTAGTGACGAGTTCGGCTGTACAATCTTTGATAGAGTTAACCCGTCTACACACCATTTTTGAAATATCACCCTCTCAGGTTACTGCGTTATCGGCATTCGATGAACGTTAAGGGCATCTCTTTAAAAAAAGGGTGCTCGTTAAAGTATCTAGACTCTGAATTTAGAAATGTGTTGTGAGATTGAAAAGGGCTTTCAATATTTGCCACTCATCAGCTTTGAATTTTCCAGTAAAAAATAGTGTGTCATAATATCAATCTAATAAAGGTTACTTACTGGAAAATTTAAACACTCCTATATTGTAAAAATGGCAAAATTTAGATGCCATTTCCACTACGAAGGACGCGAAATAGATGTGATGTAAACTTGACTGAACTTAATCAACATTTTGGCTTAAATCAGCATTGCCAAGTGCCAATAACTGACCGGCACGCTAACATTTCATACGTTAACTGAAAAAGAAAATCAGTTTTTTGTTTGCAGTGAATGGTTGCAATAGGTAAATGACCTGCCGTCTATTTACATTAACCGACGGTCTCTTGATAGCCGATTTTTTGCCTGTCATGCAACACTATTTATTGTCGATTCTACGTCTGCTTTTGGACAAATGCCAGATTCTCGATGCCTTTGCAGATGCTGACGATGAAATTATTTGTGCCATGTAAAGCGCCTTGGGCTATACAAAGACAAGGGCTTTCTACCATTCTGCCCCCAAATATCAACACACTTTCAGAAGGGCTTGCGCCAAGGGTTGTTGGCGAATCTGGCTTTGCTACTTCAACTCCTGTTGAAACGCATCGAATTCCTTTTTCCAGGGTTCTTTGCTGTAGCCCCAATTGCCCTCGGTCAACAACTTTTCCCCTAACGCGAATTCAGCTTTTACCTGGGTTAGGGTGGCCTCGTCGCCTTCATCCCAGAGTGCCTGAGCATAAAACAGGTGATTGAGCGGATGCTTTGGATGCTCCTTGACGGCCTTTTCCAGCAGTTCCAGCGCCTTGTCGCGGTCACCGATGCCATTGGGCCATGCCGGGGCTTTAAGATAAAGCGCTCCCAAAAGGCGCAGCGGCCCGCCATTATCAATGTCCGGGCTCAAGGCCAGTGCTTGTTTCATTTCACTTTCCAGCCGACCAAGGTTCCCCATTGCCTGCGTGATGTGTTCGCGCACCGCCAGTCCAAGGTTGGCCGCCAGATAGTAATGCACTGCCCCGTCACTGTCGCCACCATTAGCCAGGGCAGTTTCGGCAAAACCTACGCCTTGGGTGGCCAGCTTCTCGCGTTTTTCCTGGTTGGTATCGCGTTCGGCAAGCTGTAAGCATAAACGACTGCCTAATGATGTGCGGCCCACCGCCGGGTCTTGACTGTCGCCTAGAACCGTCAGCGCACAAGCCAGGGTATGGCTGTCGCTTAAATGGCCGAGTTGGTTCTGTTCCGCGACTAACGAAGCGGCCGTCTGTTTGGGACAGTCAGAAAGCCGGTCAGCTTGTGCGGGGGGCTGCTGAATCCCGGCGCAGCCCGCCAGCAATGCCGGCAGCAAAAGGGTGGAAAGAAGTCGTGCCGTGCGCAAAATCTTATTTCCCCCCAGCCCATAGTTTGACCATAGGCTCAAAAACAGCCGGGTCTACGGTGGCGAAGGTTTCCACCCCGAACAGTTCGCATAGTTTTTTGCCCTCGGTGTCGGTACACATCCCTTCCAGCGCTTTGCCGAAACCGGCGCGTTCTTCCTCTGTCGTGGTGGCGCTGTTCGCCACCACGCCCATCAGCGGGATTTCCTCGGACGTGAAGACCGTTTCAAGAGGCGTCTTCATCTGAAGCGAAGCGAGCCCGCCGAACTGTTGCTCGTTCAAAATGACGGCGTCCAGCTCTCCTTTGTCCAAAGAGCGCAAGGCGCGGATAGCCTGGTTGGACGTTTTTAGGACAAAGAAACTGACGGGGTCGTATTTTCCGGCAAAAACGATCTTGCCGATGAAGTCCGGTTCTTCCAATACCGTACCGCCCAAGGTTTTCCCTTTCAACTCGTCCAGGCTCTTATATTTGTCCTTCTGTGCCATTACCCGATAACGTTCGCTGGTAAGGCCTTTTATCTTGGGTTGGACGACTGGGATCAAGTTATGTTGGCTGCGCAATTCCAAATAGAGGCCCAAAGAAGTGATGGCGAATTTGGGATGCTTTTCGGCCATCTGCTTTCTGCATTCGTCCGCTTTGGCGGTAAACAGGCTGTTGAAGCTGTTCTCTTGCCACTGCCCAACACGCTCCACCACCCGCAGCATGGAACTCATCGCCCCGTTGGCGTCCTTGACATTGACAGAGCCGCCTGGATAGCACACCACGATCATTTCGGGAGTGGGTGCGGCATTGATGGCAAAGGTGATTAACAGACTGGCAATAATAATGAGGCAGGTTTTTCGCATTAGGGTTTTCTCTTGGAATCTAGCAATTGTCCAATGGCCGGAGCCACGACGAGGGTTGCGATCAGGCAGCACATTAGTCCGATGGTGATACTCACACCCAGGGAAGATACGCCCCGGTAGCTGGCCAGCGTGATCGCACCCAGGCCGGCCAATTCGGTGCCTGCGGCCAGCACAATCACCTTGCCGGCGGCCAGGCTCACTTGCAAAGGAGTGTGGCCTTTTAATTCACCCCAGCGATAGCTGAACCATACGCCATAATCCACCGCCAAGGCAATCACCAAGGGTAAGGCAACCATATTGGCGTAATTGAAACGAATGCCACCCAAATCCATCAGCCCCAACATCCAGCCGCCGCCGATCAGCAAGGGTAAAGCCGCCAGCGCGAAACCGCGCACGCTGCGCGTCGCCGCCATAATCCAGAGCAGGCACAATACCAGAGCCAACTGTGTGCCGTGCGTGAAGCTTTCCACTACGACTTTGGAAAACACCTGATGCGTAGTCGGAAAGCCGGTTACTTCCGGCGAGACGTTATAGACATCTTTGATCAGGGCGTCGAGGTTGTCGGGATTGTACACGGTTTTTGCCGGGAAGGCATAGACCGCGATGCTGCCGTCAGAGCCAAAGAAGCGTTCGCGCAAGGCAGGCGGCAATTCTTCCGGAGTGAGGGGGCGGGCCAGCCGCCAGGAACCGATGATGTTGAGTCCGGTATTCGCACCGGATAGCAAGGCACGCAAGAAGCTTTCGCTACGCATTCGACCTTGTTCGCCGTCGGCAGCCAGTATGTCCGAAATGGCCGAAAGCTGCCCGCGCACTTTCTCCAAACTCTCGACCAGTTTGGAGTGTCCGGCCGAAAATGCCTGTTCCTGAGCTTCGTCGATGATGGCTGCGCTGTTTTTCAGCATGGACTGTAATAACCCGAATGATTTTACGGACAAACCTGTACGGTCGAGTTCGACGACCTGCTTGGCGTAGCCGGTTCGGGCGAGCGACTCGCCAATGTTCAGGGCTTTATGGAGACGACTATCGGCGTCCACAGGAAACAGATTGGTCAGCGACTGCGTCTGGGCAATCGTTTTGAGCTTGCCCGCTTCGCTGGTGATTCGCCGGGCCTCTGCCATGTTCTTGGCGGTGAAAATAACAACTTCTGCCTGGTAGTCGCTTTCTGCCGACATGCGGTGTTGGTAATAGGCGGCTTCGGAATTTTTGGGCAACATGGCCAACAGGTCGTAGTCGAAGGGGATAGCGAGGCCCTTCACGCCACCGAAGACTGCGGCACCTATAGCCAGCATCACGAGGGTTATCGCAACGGGCTTGGGGAACTTGCCGCTGTGTTTCCCTGGTTCTGCGGAAATGGGTGGCGTGTCTGGCGAGGGACTGTCTTTCAGCTTGGGCGGCAATAAAGCGTAAAGCGCAGGCTGAACCATCCAGGTACTGATTAAAATCATCAGTACGCCTTTGGCCGCCACCACGCCCAGTTCAGAAAAGCCAGGGAAATTGACTGTGGCCAGGGCGCTAAAGATTAGTAACGAGGCACCGCCTGCTGTTAGCACCGCTATAAAAGATGAGCCGATGCCAGCCCCGATGGCTTCCTCCAAAGGTTTTCCAGTCCGGCGTTCCTCGGCGATGCGCGAGGAGGTGAATATACCATAATCGGCACCCAAGCCGAACAGGATGGCGATAAAGGCAGCGGTGATAATGGTCAGATGGCCGACGGTGACCAGAGCCAGGCCCAAACTCCACAGCACTCCAAGCCCCATCGGGATGAATATCAACACAGCCCAGCGCACGCTGCGCACCACCAGCAGGATTAACCCGGCGATTAGGCCAGCGGAGGTGAATATCACCAAGGTGATATCCTTGCGGATGTTGACGTATTCCTCGTACTCGATAGCCTGCAACCCGGTCAGACCGATGGTAGGCGGAGTGTGGCCCGCAGTTTTGGCTTGTTCGGCCAAGGTTGCCGTCACCAGCTTGACCTTGTCGACGAAGGGGCCAAGAACCTCGAAATCTTCGGAATGGTTTTTCGGGTGGACAAACAAAAACAGCATCCGCCCGTCGCGCGAGGAAAAGTAGCCGTCGGCCATGCCCCCCGCTCCGTTATTAGCCAGTAAACGGTTCCAGTCCATGGCGGCGGGCGCTGTTTCGACGGACAACCAGCGCTGCCACTCTTCCAGGAAAAACGCCACCAGATTTAAGCCGGCTTCGGCGGTTTGCAGGTCAGTGTCCGTCCCGCCCAGCGGTGGGTGGTCTTTGCTCCAACTCAACGCTTTGCGCAGGTTTTCTTCCAGTCCGCCGTCCGGAACGGGCTGGTTTGCCAACGCAGCAAGTTTATCCAGACCCTCGGACGGCATTAGCAGGTAGGAGTGATCCAGGAAAAATGTCATATCGAGACGGGCAGTCGCCTGGTCGATCTCGGGCTCTACCCGGAGCTTGGCGGCCAGCTCGCTGGCAAAGGACTCCAGTTCGTTGCGGGGAGCACCCTCCAAGACCACCATCAGATCCGAGGCGGCACCGAAGTTTTTCAAGAAATCGTTAAAGCGCACCGCTACCGGCGTATCTTGGGGAAGCAATGCTTGCCTCGAGGTGTGAACCGGAAGTTGCATCGTAGCCCAGCCAGCCAGAATCGATAGTGCCAAGGCGACCCCTAAAACCCGCCAAGGGTTTCGGGCAAAGCATTCGGCAAGTTTGGCGGCGCGTTGGGTGATTTTCATGGGTGGGCGATTCGGTTAATTAATCTGCGTTAGCAGTTTGAGGGTTTCCGGTACGCTCCAAATAGTTTTCCCACTTGCGTGCGGTAAGCCGCTGAAACATCGGCACCACCGGGTTGAGTTCGATAGGCGGGGCATCCCAGTAGCTTTCGTAGGCCAACATTTCTGCTTCCAGCGCGACGCCGTCCTCTTCGAGTATGGGCTTAAATACCAAGGGCTTGGCGATATTCATCACCATTTGGGTTAACCATTTCGGCGTTTTTATGGAAATTAACGGAATAACAAGGGCATCGAAATAAAACAGGAAAAATACCCGAGTGGTTTGCTCGTCAATGGGCAGCATAAACGACCAGTTTTTGATGCTGTCGCCCGTGTTGGTCCATTGATAAGGATATTCGTAGCACAGCTCGATGGAACGGGTATTGACCCGGTTACGGTCAACAAAAATCCCGGAAATACGGCCACCGGCCATGTAGGCATCGTAAGTCAGGTAAACCCTATTCTCATCGGCCTCGTGGTGGGTCAGTTTAGCACCCGTGAAGGGCTTGTATTTACGGTGCAGGAAGGCATGCGAAAAATCGCAGATATTGTCCATCACCATGGAATGGTGGGTGCGCCAGGTTAAATCCGAGATAAAATTGGCCCAAGGATTATCCCCGGTAAGTTCGGGTATCTCCGGGATTTTGCGCTCATCGGCCAGTTCCGGAGCGCCGGGAAAAAGCCAGATCAGGCCATAGCGGACTTGCACGGGGTAGGTTCGCAACTGTCTTTTAATGAGCGGTTTGCCAAAGCTGTCATGTGAGTAGTCCTCCAGTCGGCCTTCACTGTTGAAGGACCAGCCATGGTAGGCGCAACGTAGGTTGCACTGATCTACCGCACCATGGGTGAGCTTGAGCTGGCGGTGCGGGCAACGGTTCTGCAAGGCAGCGAGTTTGCCATCATCGCCACGGTAAAGGGCAATGGAGGTATTCCAAAAGGTCACTTCTTTCACTTGGCCTTTTTTAACAGCATTGTCATATTCCACTACATACCAGCAATCTGGATCCATTCCGGAGGCGCGGGCTTTTTGCCGGGGATTCTTGGCTTCCGCAAAGGCTGGGGGCGGTGATTTCGTCTGCGTGTTGTTCATGTTTAACGCTCTTGTTTGTGGCTAAGGTTGGGATAACTGTTTATTTGGCAGGCACGATCAAGCCCCTGCGTACGAAATCTTCATAGGCTTCCCTTACTGCTTGGATCAATTGGGTGGGTTGGTAACCTAATTCTTGTTTCGCTTTGTCGTGGTCAGCCCGCCGGTGCATCTGAAGCAGGCGCACCGCACCCGGTGTAAAGCGCCGGGGCAGGTTGGGGAAGGCCCGGAACCAGGTTTTGTCGGCCACTTCGGCCAGTGCAGCCATCAGAAACGGCGACAGGCGTAGCCGGGGCAATGGACGGCCGGTGACTTCCCTGAACAGCGCCATCAGATCGTCCACGCTGGCGTAGGCGGTGCTAAAAATATACTTCTGTCCGGAACGTCCATGTCGCATCGCTAAAATATGGCCTTCGGCGACATCGCGACTGGATACGAACTCGAAGCCACCGGGAATATAGGCTCGCAGATGGCCGTTAGCGTAATCAATTAGTACGCGCCCCATGCGTGAGGGTACGTAATCGTGGGGGCCAATGATGGCGCAGGAGGTGGCGACGACCACATTAAGGCCGTTAGCATGAGCCTTGAGGCATTCATGCTCGGTGAGATGCTTGGTAAAGCCATAGGGCAGATGGCGTTGGAAGGGATTAAACGGCATATCTTCGTGACTGGAACGGTCAGGTTCATAGCCAGTGGCGCTCAACGAACCCGACACGACTACCTTGTCGATGCCGTGCAGCTTTGCAGCCTGAAGGACATGCATTGTGCCATGAACGTTGGTATCGAATATGTCACGCTTATGGGCTACGTTGCCATCAATAGTCGAAACCAGAGCGGCGCAATGGTAAACACGGGTGCAGCAGCGTACTGCGGCGGACACCGCCTCGGAGTTGCGCAGGTCGGCAAACACTCGCTCCACGTCGAGGCCGTCCAGAGCACCATTGTCGCGCTCGGAGTGCATCATTACCCGCACTTGCTCGCCTTGGTCAAGTAGCCGTCGAACCAGGTTAGCGCCAAGATGGCCGGTGGCTCCTGTAACGAGCGTGATACCTGCACTCATGGCATTAATCCGGGGCGGTCGGCTTTAATTGTATCCCCATTAAAAACGGTTTGGAAAAAGGTCTTGTGCATTTTGCAATGCGTTATTCTGATCATGGCAATTTTAAGCATATTTTTAAAGTCCACTTTAATATTTCTAAAACCTTTGCCAAGCGGCGGTAATTATTTAACCACGATAAGGTGTGCTCAACAACCCTGTTTTTTAGTTGGATTATTTAAATGTCTTGGCATCTTTTTAGAGAAATGCAGGGAGTCGCTATTTTTGCAACTCTGCGTGATCCGGCAGCTAATGCCGGTTCCCGTTGTCCTGTTTCATTAGTTGCTTATCAAACAAACGCTTATAAGATTTCTGTTGCTGCGATATTATCGAAATAGTATAGGTTATATTATTCCAATATTTTGCAACTTGATGACTGGATATTCTAAGCGTGCTTTTCGGTAATGCGCTATTTCCAATGCAGAGTTTCACTATCTACCTGGTTACAACGGTATAATTATCGATTGGGTGTACAATTTAAAATTAATAGTGGCGATATCATTTAACAGATAAGCAATCATGAAATCCATCAACAGCATCTGTATCTATTGCGGTTCCAGTTCCGGTCGACTTGAGGCTTATGGTGCAGCCGGTTGCACACTCGCCAAAGCACTGGTCAGTCGTAATATTAGATTGGTTTACGGCGGTGCCGGTATTGGCATCATGGGCAAGGTGGCGGATGAAGTATTGAAGCTCGGCGGTCAAGCCATCGGTGTAATACCGAAAGCCTTGGCGCATAAAGAAGTGGCGCACAAAAATTTGACCCAATTGCATGTTACCGAATCAATGCATGAGCGGAAAATGCTGATGGCCGAGCTTTCGGACGGCTTCATTGCGCTCCCTGGCGGTATAGGAACGCTTGAGGAATTATTTGAGATTTGGACGTGGGCCCAGCTTGGCTTTCACAATAAGCCGTGCGGCTTGCTTAATGTTGAAGGCTATTACGATTCGTTGATCGTATTTTTGGATCATGTTTTGGCAGAGCAGTTTGTTAAAAAAGACCAGCATGATCTGTTGATTGTGGAGACAAATCCAGATGTGCTGCTGGATCGCTATGCCAATTACCAGTCACCTGCGGTAAGGAAGTGGGTTGGCAAAGACGAAACCTGAGGGCTATAGCGGCACAAGAATTGGGTTGTGTTTAAAAAGTTGAAGCTTAATGTCCTGCGTGTGAAGGTGTTGATTGTTTTAAATCAGTTCTACGCAAAATATAACGATCTGCAAGTTTGCCAGTAATACGATTGCCATTGTCATCGAGCTGAATGAACATATTTTCACCGACTAAATATTGCCGTGTAGTTGTGCTGTTGCGTGGCGTTAAAACAAGGGTATTAGGTGTATTGCCGGGCGCAAATTTGCCTTTTTCCACAATTTCTCTTTCTGACTTGCCAACGTATTGGGTAATCAAGATGTAAGTGTTGTTTTGGTTCAACGCAAGCGATGTTTTAATGCCGTTGCAATCATCACAGGGTATAAAGCCGCGATAAACGCCTGGCCAATCCATGCTGTTTTCTGCATGATGCGTATCATGGTTTGTTGACTCGGTTTCAGCAAATACAGGGCTGTAAACCGAAAAAATCGTGATAAAAAGAAAAAAAGTCAGGGTTTGTTTAAATGCTTGCATGGTTAATCCTTGGCAAAACGACGGGCACCCGTAAAGTACAATGGGTGAATGTAAAACAGCCAAGCCCATAGTACGAGTTAAATTTGACTTGTCAAATTACAAATTTGTTATCACTCTATTTAATCAATAACCTGGTTGGGAGATTCCCTGGAAACAACGTGGCCATTGGGTGCCAGACACCTGCAACACAACGACTAATAGATGTAGGCCGGAATAAGACTTTTCAAGCGTAAGCGAGAACAAGCGTTTCCGGCATATGCTCTACGAGCGTGCCGGAAACGCCACCACGCGCTACGCTTGAGTGGTCTTATTCCGGCCTACGCCTAATGCTTGTTATCGCTGAATTCCCCAAAATCAAGAGTTAAAAACTTGAAGATCGAGTAACAGTAGTTAGCTTAAAATATTAGCGGCTTTTATAGTTGAAAGCCGGTGTGCATTTTTAAGCGGCCAGGCAACGTCCAACATTAGCAGTCCTTCGGTGCGCTTCATGGGGTTTAAAGTTGGATGAAATGTAAAAATAATTTCCCCTGTCAATACTGATAAAATTATTTCTTAATCCTGTCGCAAATAACAACACAGGCGGTGTATTAGTTTGTTTATGCTCTGTTTAAATTGTTATCTATCGCTCTTAAGTGCTCCACTATTTTACATTCAGGCTTGACAAAAAATTCTCATCATGGACACTAGAGCTGTTTTCATAACCCGAGAGTACCATTTCTTTGAACGATATGCCCCTTGGTATGCTGTTTGGCATACTTGCCTTTATGCTGATTCTGTCTGCTTTTTTTGCCGGATCAGAAACTTCTTTAATGTCCTTAAACCGCTATCGTTTAAGATATTTAGTTAAGCTTAAACACCCCGGAGCGATAAAAACACATAAATTACTGCAAAGGCCGGATCGTTTTCTGGGTTTGATTTTACTGTTTAATAATTTTGTTAATAATTTTGCGGCATCCATAGCAACAGTCATCGCTATTAAATTTTACGCCAGTGATGAATCCGCCATAGCGATTGCTATCGGAATTTTGACACTGGTTATGCTTGTTTTCTCTGAGGTGACGCCCAAGACGCTGGCGGCAATTAAGCCTGAACTGCTTGCTTTTCCGGCGGCCTGGATTTATACCCCGTTACTGAAAATATTTTATCCAGTCGTTTGGGTGGTTAATCTATTGGTTAATTTGTTACTGCGAATGGTGGGTGTTGATGTCAATAAAAGCAGTCATCACGGATTGAACAAAGAAGAATTAAAAAGCATTATTACTGAAGCTGAAAGCTCAATTCCGGCACGTTATCAAAAAATGCTGCTGGGTATACTGGATCTTGAGTCTGCGACCGTTGAAGATATTATGACGCCCCGTAATGAAATTGTGGGTGTTGACCTTGAAGCCTCTATTGAAGATATCATTGAAAAAATAAAAGTCAGTCCCCACACGCAATTAGCCGTTTATAAAAAAAGTATAGATCGGGTAGTGGGTTTTTTACACTTAAGAAAGGTACTGACACTGGTTAATCAGGCTGATTTTGATAAACAAACCGTTATAAATCTGCTGACCCAGCCGTCATTCATTCCTGAAAATACCCCTGTGCATACCCAAATGCTTAGGTTTAAAAGTGAAAAGATTCGCATAGGTCTGGTTGTCGATGAATACGGTGATGTGCAGGGATTGGTAACCCTGGACGATTTGTTGCAAGAAATAGTCGGCGAACTGATCACGGACGATGTGACCGCCAGAAAACAAAGCGACGGTAGTTATCTGGTTGATGCCACTATTACGGTTAGAGAATTAAACCGCGTTATGCAATGGTCTTTACCCACCCAAGGGCCAAAGACACTTAACGGGCTTATTATTGAATTTATGGAAACTATTCCTGAGCCGGGAACCAGTATCAAGCTGCACGGCCATCCCTTGGAAATAATAAAAGGGGATGAACATGCGGTTAAACTGGTTAAGTTTTTATCCGGAAAAAAGGCCATTCAAGCCGGTGGTTTGTTTTAATTAAGCGATATTCCATGCCGTCCAAGAACAGACTGTTGCCACAGATTCACAGTCTGTAAAAAATTAAATCCGTGAATTTACCTAAAGTACAACGATGGTCTGGGTCTGACTGGTTAAATAATTTATTGTTAATGTTATAACGCGTGTAAGATATTATGTGTCATTATTTTAATTTCTTGTAAAGTTCGGGAAAAAGGTGATTTCCAATGATAAATAGTCTTCTGTTTGAGCGGCTTCAGTCGGATTTATGTTGTTATAAGCAATGTCTGACCAATAAGTTGTTGAACGATACAGTCGTTATTTTAAGCGGGATTACTTAAGTCAAACTGTTAGACCCCAATAACAATCCTCAATCAAACACTCGATATTCGCTTCAGGCGATAATTCCAATACCCAGATGAAAAGAAAGATAGCTGTTCTATTAGTAGTCGCATTGCTCGTTGTTATTAATTTCAGTATTTGGAGTTATATTAATAACCCCTTGCAATTAGAGCCATGGACCAAGACGACGCTGGGGGTTACCTACGACCCCATGCGCAAGGAAGATACCCAAAACGGCACGACCTACCCCAGTGAAGCCGATATGGATAGCGATTTGGCTTTATTGTCAGATAAGGTTCATGCCATTCGAACTTACAGCGTACTTAAAGGCCAGGACAAGATTCCTGCACTTGCGGCCAAGCATAATTTAAATACAACCTTAGGTGCGTGGATTGACGGCGATCTGGAAAAAAATCGCCAGGAAATCGAAACCTTGATTGAGGTGGGTCGCCAGGATAATCCTAAAATTATTCGGATGATGGTGGGCAACGAAGTTTTGTTGCGTGCTGATATTACCAAAGCGGCCTTGATCGATTATATCCGGGAAGTTAAAAAAAGCAGCTGGCGACCTGTCAGTACTTCAGAAACATGGGATGTCTGGTTGAAAAACCCGGATCTGGTTGCTGAAGTTGATTTTATAGCGGTGCATATTTTACCTTATTGGGAAGGCATTGCCGCAGATGACGCCGTTGATTATGTTTTTGACCGTTTCCATGCCGTTCAGCAAGCTTACCCGAATAAACCCGTTATTATCACTGAAGTCGGCTGGCCTTCAGATGGTCAACCGTTTAAACATGCGGAAGCATCAATATCCAATCAGGCAAAATTCCTGCGTGAATTTCTTAATCGGGCTGATACTGAAAAAGTCACTTATTATATCGTCGAAGCCTTTGATCAACCTTGGAAAAAGTCTATAGAAGGCTCTGCGGGCGCTTATTGGGGCATTTTTAATGCCGATCGACAACCTAAATACCCGATGGACGCCGATGTTATAACCATGCCCGGTTGGAAAAACTGGGCGACTGGCGCGGCTGCTTTTAGTGTGGTGCTAATGGGTTTTTTCTTGTTTACCCGAAGCACGTTAAAACTTCCCGGCATTTTATTTTTTGGCGTGTGTGCCAATCTTGCGGTTTCTGTGATTTTTTGGTCTGCCTCCATTGGTGCCCAGCAATACCAAACCAACCTCAGTATGGTATTTTGGGGCGTTATGTTGTTGATGCAGATAATGGCGGTTGTTATCTTGCTGATAGAAAGTCTTGAAATTGCAGAAGTGATCTGGCATAAAAAGACCGCCAGAACCTTTCAGCCTCTAAAACCCTCGGCTGAGTTTAAATATCCCAAAGTTTCATTGCATTTGCCCATCCATAACGAGCCACCCATGATGGTGCGCAAAACGCTTGAGGCTTTGGCGAAAGTAGATTATCCCAATCTTGAGGTGTTGGTGATGGATAATAACACCAAAGATCCGGCGGTATGGGAGCCTGTGCGTGATGATTGTGAACGGCTGGGGCCTATGTTCCGGTTTTTCCATCTGGAAAACTGGCCAGGCTTTAAGGCAGGTGCCATCAATCATGCGCTTGAACAAACGGCCAGCGATGCTGAAATTATTGCGGTCATTGACAGTGACTATATTCTATCTCCGGATTGGCTTAACTGTATGGTGCCGTATTTTGATAATGAAAACGTCGGCTTTGTGCAGTCGCCGCAGGATTATCGTGACCGCGATCAAAGTTCTTTTAAATCCTTTTGTTACTGGGAATACGCCGGCTTTTTTAATATCGGCATGGTGCAAAGAAACGAATACAACGCCATTATTCAGCATGGCACGATGACCATGATTAGAAAATCCGCTTTATTGGAAGTGGGTAATTGGGCGGAATGGTGTATTTGTGAAGACAGCGAACTGGGGTTGCGTTTGTATGAAGCAGGCTATGACTCTGTTTATGTGAAGGATTCGTTTGGTAAAGGCTTGATGCCTGATACCCTGTCTGGTTATATGACGCAACGTTTTCGCTGGGTTTATGGTGCCATGCAAATTATCAAGGGCCATTGGCGCAGTTTTTTACCCACCCAAAAATCACCATTGACAGCGGCTCAGCGCTATTATTTTATTGCCGGTTGGTTGCCGTGGTTTTCCGATGCCTTGGCTTTGTTGTTTACCACCGCCAGTTTGGTTTTAACGGCAATAATACTGAGTGATCCGATACACAGCGAACTGCCTGCCAATGTGTTTTTATTACCCACCGTCGGATTGTTCAGCTTTAAAATTCTGCGTGGTTTATGGCTATATCAGGCGCGTGTTCCGTGTTCTGTGTGGCAATCATTGGGTGCGTCATTAACCGGATTATCGTTAACCCATACCGTCGCCCGAGGTACTGTGCAAGGCTTGTTTACTTCCGGCAAGCCGTTTATGCGGACACCCAAGTATGAAAAACAAGGGCCTTTGTTTACCGGATTAATCGCTATCAGACAGGAGTTATTTTTGCTGATATTGTTAAGTTCGGGTATTTTTGCCATGAGTTCTGTAGAGCATTTTGATAATTTAAGCGGTAAATTATGGGTAGCGGTATTGTCTGTACAAGCCGTTCCTTATGTTGCGACTTTGCTCACGCTACTGATCAGCATTGCACCTAATTATGGTAAAAAGTCCAAGCTTCTTGCTGAAGAGTTGGACGAGTAAACCTTCGCATTAACTAAAATATAACACCGCGAAGCCTGTCCTGAGCGAAGCCGAAGGGACAGGCTTCGTGGTGCGCAGTTAATCTTCTTACCTGCTTAATCATAAGTATTCACCTCCCCCTTTGAAAAAGGGGGATTTATCTAATAAAATCTCCCCTAACCCCTCTTTTTCAAAGAGGGGGACTGAACTTACCCTTAATCAGCCTTGACCGCACACAGGAAAAATTCAATGACACTTATTCGCCAAGACGACTTTATCCAAAGTATTGCTGATTCACTGCAATTTATTTCCTACTATCATCCGCTGGATTTTATCCAGGCTTTACATGCGGCCTATCAAAAAGAACAAAGTCCTGCGGCCAAGGATGCCATGGCGCAAATATTAATCAATTCAAGAATGTGCGCAGAGGGCCATCGGCCGCTATGTCAGGACACGGGGATAGTCACTGTTTTCTTAAAAATCGGCATGGATGTGCAGTGGGCGGCCGATATCAGCGTTACCGAGATGGTCAACGAAGGCGTTCGACGCGCTTATCTTGATCCTGATAATATTTTGCGTGCGTCGATACTGAAAGATCCTGCCGGAAAACGCATCAATACGGGAGACAACACACCAGCCGTTGTGCATACGGAACTTGTAACGGGTAATACGGTTGACGTTATTATAGCGGCCAAGGGCGGCGGTTCCGAGGCCAAGGCCAAGTTTGCCATGCTCAATCCCTCGGACAGCATTGTTGACTGGGTGTTAAAAACCGTACCGGCGATGGGCGCGGGCTGGTGTCCTCCAGGCATATTGGGCATAGGTATTGGCGGCACCGCAGAAAAGGCCATGCTTCTTGCCAAACAAGCTTGTATGGAATCTATTGATATTCAAGAACTCATTGCCCGTGGTGCCAATAACGCTTTGGAAGAATTACGCCTGGAACTTTATGAAAAAGTCAATGCGCTGGGTATTGGTGCACAGGGTTTGGGTGGTTTGACGACCGTGCTGGATATTAAAATTAACGATTATCCAACGCATGCCGCCAACAAACCGGTTGCCATTATTCCCAATTGCGCAGCAACCCGCCATGCCCATTTTGTCCTGGACGGCTCCGGCCCTGCCGAGTTTACCCCTCCACGCCTGGAAGACTGGCCAAACATCACTTGGGGCACCGGCGCTACGGCCCGCAGGGTTAATCTGGATACAGTCACTTCCGCCGAAGTCGCTACCTGGAAACCGGGCGAAACCCTGTTACTCAGCGGTACGATGCTGACGGGTAGAGATGCGGCGCATAAGCGTATGGTTGACTTGCTGGAACGCGGCGAGCCTTTGCCCGAAAGCGTTGACTTTAAAAACAAGTTTATTTATTACGTGGGCCCTGTTGATCCCGTACGCGACGAAGTAGTGGGTCCGGCAGGACCTACCACTGCTACGCGTATGGATAAATTTACCGAAACCATGCTGGCTAAAACCGGCTTGCTGGGTATGATTGGAAAATCCGAGCGTGGGCAGGAAGCGATTGATGCTATCAAAAAACACCAGGCCGTTTATCTAATGGCGGTGGGTGGCGCTGCTTATTTGGTATCAAAAGCGATACGCAAGTCACGTATTGTCGCGTTTGCTGATCTTGGTATGGAAGCCATTCATGAATTTGTTGTTGAAGATATGCCCGTTACCGTTGCTGTTGATAGTCAAGGCGTATCCATCCATCAAATAGCGCCAAAAATCTGGCAGAATAAAATCGGCAAGATTCCTGTCGTTGAAGCGTCGTATTAGTCGATCAAAAATTTTTTAGCGCTAACCATGAAGAATACGAAGTTATCTGTTAACTTATGACTATTCATAAGAAAGCCAGGCCATAAGGTAATGGTGTGCGTCCGCAGTTGATAGAATTAAATCCATAGCAATGTTCTATCAACATCATCATAAATGACGAGGTTTGAAAGCAGGATGAAAAAACTCCCCATCGGTATCCAAACCTTTTCGGAACTCATTGAAGATCAGCATTATTATGTTGATAAAACGCCGTTGATTGCCGATTTGGCGGCAACGGGAAAGTATTATTTTCTTGCCCGTCCGCGCCGTTTTGGAAAATCGTTATTGATCAGTACGTTAAAGTCGGCTTTTAGCGGCGAGCAGGCGTTATTTAACGGCTTGTATTTGCAGGATCATTGGGATTGGTCGGTACGTCATCCGGTCATCCATATCAGCTTTGGGCGCGGCATCGTTACGTCCGATGCAGTGTTGGATCAACGGTTTCGGGCCATGTTGAATGAGGTCGCCGAACGCTATGCGATAGTTTTGCTGCAACAGGATTTGGCGAATCGCTTTGCCGAGTTAATTCAGCGTTTA
The DNA here is from genome assembly GCA_037127995.1 of Methylococcaceae bacterium. Taxonomy (GTDB): domain Bacteria; phylum Pseudomonadota; class Gammaproteobacteria; order Methylococcales; family Methylomonadaceae; genus Methylobacter_C. The sequence goes on from JBAXXH010000022.1 coordinate 17,569, forward strand.
CATCAAACGTATCAACAAAAAGTGGTGGTGTTAGTCGATGAATACGATAAACCGATACTGGATAATATTGAAAATCCCGGGCTAGCCATTGCAATAAGGGAAGGCTTGAGAAATATTTATTCAGTGATTAAAGATTGCGACCCGCATATTAAGTTTGCCTTCCTGACCGGGGTGAGTAAATTCAGTAAAGTGAGCTTGTTTAGTGGTTTGAACAACTTACGGGATATTAGTCTAAACCCGCGTTATGCCTCGCTCTGCGGTTATACCGATAAGGAAATTAAAGCGGTTTTTAACGGGCATTTGGACGGCGTCGATTTTTCGTTACTGGCCGAGTGGTATAACGGTTACAACTTTTTAGGCGAGAAAGTGTATAACCCTTTCGATGTCCTGTTGTACTTGGATCAGCGGCTATTTAAAAACTACTGGTTTGAAACCGGTAGCCCTTCGTTTTTAATTAAACGGGTACGCGAAAGACAGTATTTGATTCCCGATTTTGAAAACATGGTGATTGATGAAGTGATGTTGTCGAGTTTTGATGTTGAGGAAATCGCTTTGGAAAACTTGCTGTTTCAAACCGGTTACTTAACTATAGACCGCGTGGAAGAGTTGGGTGGCGAGCGCTTTTATTATCTGACTTATCCTAATCGTGAGGTTAAGGCGAGTCTGAATAGTTATTTATTACGGGATTTAACCCACTCATCAGCCAGCGTGGTCACGAGCCATCAAATGCAGCTTTATAAGGCGTTGAGCCAAGCTGATTTTGCCAGGTTGGAACAGTCTTTAGTACTGCTGTTTGCCGCGATTCCCAACGATTGGTATCGTAAAAACCAATTGGCCAATTATGAGGGTTATTATGCGTCGATAATTTACAGCTGTTTTGCCGCCTTGGGTTTAAAAGTAATTGCTGAGGATGCCACTAATCAGGGGCGTATTGATTTGACGGTTTTGCTTGATAATAAAGTTTTTATTATTGAATTTAAAGTGCTTGATGGCGCTAAAAAACAGGGAATGGCTTTGGAGCAAATCAAAGCCAAGAATTACAGCCAAAAATATGCCGGTGCTGAAAACAGTGTGTTTTTAGTCGGCATTGAATTTGACAAAGAGAGTCGTAATATTGATTTTTTTGCATGGGAACAGATTTAGGTGTATGCCAATAAACATTCATTGACGTAATGTTCAAATTTTATGTCAGCCTTGAAAAAAAATCTTATGTCCCCACATATTCAGCAATCACATTAACCATTTAGGAACAATACCGTGACTGTTGAAGCAAAAAAAGAAACCCTGGGCTTTGAAACTGAAGTAAAACACCTGTTGCATTTGATGATTCACTCCTTGTACAGCAACAAGGAAATTTTCTTGCGCGAGTTGATTTCCAATGCCTCCGATGCGGCCGATAAATTGCGTTTTGAAGCTTTGTCAAATGACGGCTTGTATGAAGGCGATACTGAGCTCAAAATTCGTCTGGAATTTGATAAAGAAAAACGCACCATTACGATTATCGATAATGGTATCGGTATGACCCGTGCGGAAGTTCAGGAGCACATTGGTACGATTGCAAAATCAGGCACCAAACAATTTTTTGAAGCCTTGACGGGTGAGCAAGCTAAAGACAGCGAATTAATCGGTCAATTTGGCGTCGGTTTTTATTCGGCATTTATTGTTGCTGATAAAGTAACCCTCACCACACGTAAAGCCGGTGTTGATAAAAGCGAAGGTACCCGTTGGGAATCAGCAGGTGAAGGCGATTACACAATAGAAGCAGTAGAAAAAGTACAGCGTGGCACAGAAATCGTTTTGCATTTGAAAGAAGCTGAAAGCGAATTCTTGGACGGTTATCGCATCCGTTCCATCGTCAGAAAATTCTCTGATCATATTTCTTTACCTATCGTTATGGATAAAGAAGTGATGCCAGAGATGGACATGGACATGGATGTAGAAGAAGGCGAAGAAGCCAAAGAAGCCAAGCCGGTTGCACAAATTGAAGAAGAAACCATTAACAGTGCTTCCGCGTTATGGACCAAATCCCGTCAAGATATTTCAGATGAAGATTACAATCAATTTTACAAGCATGTAGGCCATGACTTTCAAGATCCATTGACTCATGTACACAGCAGGGTTGAAGGCACTAACGAATATGCTTTATTGCTTTATGTGCCATCACGCGCACCGTTTGATTTGTGGGACAGGGATGCCAAACATGGCGTAAAACTGTACATTCGTAAAGTCTTTATTACCGATGATGCCGAGCAGTTAATGCCGCGTTATTTGCGTTTTATCAGGGGCGTTATTGATGCAAACTCGTTACCACTCAACGTATCCAGAGAACTTCTGCAACAAAGTAAACAAATCACCGCCATTAAATCGGGTGCGGTTAAAAAAGTGCTGGGTATGTTGGAAAATCTGGCCAAAAATGAACCGGAAAAATATGCAACATTCTGGGCTCAGTTTGGCGCAGTGATTAAAGAAGGCCCGATTGAAGACCATGCCAATAAAGCGCGCGTCGCCAAATTGCTGCGTTTTGCGTCTACCCATGCCGATACCGACAAACAGGATGTTGCGCTGGAAGATTATGTGGGCCGGATGAAAGAAGGTCAGGAACATATTTATTATGTAACGGCAGACAGCTTTTCTGCGGCAAAAAACAGTCCGCATCTGGAAATTTTCCGCAAGAAAGGCATTGAAGTTATCTTGTTATCTGACCGTATTGATGAATGGTTGGTGTCTAATCTGGACGAATTTGAAGGCAAGCATTTACAGTCTGTTGCCAAAGGTGATCTGGATTTAGGCAGTCTGGATGCAGAAGAAGATAAAGCCGCCCTGGAAGAAGTTAATAAAGACTTTGAAGCAGTCCTTAAGCAGATTAAAGACGTGTTGGCCGATAAAGTCAGTGAAGTACGCTTGAGTCATCGCTTAACCGAATCACCCGCCTGTTTGGTCGCGGATGTTTATGGCATGAGTCTTAACATGGAAAGAATCATGAAAGATGCCGGTCAATCAATGGGTATGGGAATGGGCAGAAAACCGGTTTTCGAAATCAACCCCACGCATCCGCTGGTTGTGCGTATGAAAGCGGAACAGGATGATACCCGTTTTGCCGATTTAACCCACATTCTGTTTGACCAGGCAATTTTGAGCGAAGGCGGACAACTGGATGATCCGGCTGCCTTTGTACATAAGTTAAACGGCTTGTTGCAAGGCTTGTTAAACTAAGCTTTAACAAAACCCAAAAAGGCTGGAGTGATCCAGCCTTTTTTTTGCCTGTTGGTTACCTTTAAATTTCAGCTAACAGGCTATTTATTGGTCAATTAGTTTATAATTAGCGCCATTCTACGTAGTAGCACGATATAAACAACCATCGTTTTCATGTCATCATCAAACTCTAGTTATTGTAATTACGCGGCTTTTAAGCCTTTAGAGCAGCAGAAAAAATCACGTTTTATCGCCGGCTTGTTGTTGGCAGTGGTGGTGGTGTTGCATAGTGCCTTGGCGTGGTATTTATTAAGCACACCTAAAACGGAAATTAAAAAACCGTTGCTTGTTATGGAGGTGGCGATGTTGACAAAACCTGAGCCGGTTTTAAAAGCAGCGGCAAAAGAACCACCGCCCGCGCTACCGCCCGTTAAAAAAGAACCCATAAAACCCAAGGCCGTTGTAAAGCCGCCACCGCTAAAAAAACCCGTTGTGGTTAATAAACCTGCACCATCACTTGATATAAAAGAAATGGTTCCCGTGCCCAAATTTGAGCCGGTACCCATGGTTAATACTGCGCCAGCAGCTGTTTCGCCAGCACCCTCAGCGTCATCAAGTTCACAGGCTACAGCTAAAACGACAACAACAGGGCAGGGGCGTGATGAGAGTAAAGCAGTGGTTTCAGGTGTGGTGCCATTGCTTCGTGTACCACCCAAATATCCGGTTCGCGCGGCTAGTCGGCATATTGAAGGCTGGGTGACCGTAGAATTTACCATTCAAACAGACGGAACAGTGGGTGACGCTGTCGTGGTAAGCGCAGAGCCTGAAGGTATTTTTGATGAGGCAGCCCTCACCGCCATAGGCAAGTGGGAGTTTAAGGAAAAAATGGTTAATGGCGTGGCGGTAACGCAACGCGCGGTGCAACGCTTACAATTTAAACTTGAACACTAACTTTTAAAAAATTGATACAAGGAAATCACTAAATGTCCCTACAGATGCATATTGCCCCCGAACTCATTATTGATGGAACCCTTTATACCTTACTGATTTTTTCAGTAATCACCTGGACACTCATTTTTTTTAAACTTTGGCAGTTTATCAACAACAGTCGTTGCAATGAGCGCTTTGAGAGCGCGTTTTGGCGTTTGTCTGATTTGAAACAAGCCAAAGAGCTATCGCCTGAATTATCCAAAGGTTCGCAAGCGCGGCTCGCCTATCAAGGTTTGACGTGGCTGGAGGAACATGAGCGTTCTGCAGGAACCCGGCTTAAACACAGTGGTGATTCTACGGAATTGCTGGAACAAGCTTTACGCGTACAGTTGCAAGAAGAACAACATGCCATGGAAGGCGGTTTAACATTGTTGGCCAGTATCGGCAGTACTGCGCCTTTTGTCGGTTTGTTTGGCACCGTATTGGGTATTATGCAGGCCATGCACGATATTACTGAAAGCGGCTCAACCAGCCTGGACGTTGTTGCCGGGCCGATTGGTGATGCGTTGGTTGCCACGGCCATTGGTATTGCGGTTGCGGTGCCTGCTGTTTTGGCCTATAACTTTTTTCTTCGTCGTGTCAAAGTACAACGTACCCGTCTGGAAAATTTTGTTGCCGGTTTTTTAAGCGTGGCGTTAACCTCTAGTAACAGGCAGGTTTAATCATGGCATTTAAACCGCAATCCGAAGATGAAAGCGCGATGAGCGAAATTAACGTTACGCCCTTGGTGGATGTGATGTTGGTGCTGGTGATTATTTTACTGGTTACCGCGCCGTTACTGACGCAATCTGTTCATGTAACGTTACCGAAAACGGTTGAAACAACAGCCAATATCAATGATCAGCCTTTGCAACTCGGTATTAATGCACAAGGTGGAATGACGCTTAACAAAAATCCAGTCGCTGATTTAGCGGCGCTTGAAATCGCTTTAAAAGCTGAATTGCAAAAAAAACCGGATGTGGGCGTGCATTTATATGCCGATCAAAGTGTGGTTTATGCCAAGCTTGCAGAGTTGATGGCAGCCGTTCAACATGCCGGGATAACAAAATTAGCGTTCGTAACGGAAGAGCAGTAACGATTGGTTGGAGTGATATACCTAGGAGGCTGTCCGAGAATAGGAACCGTAGCGAGGGGGAAGCCATTTTGAGTCAGATATTTTGATCATTTGAAATAAATAGTTTATTCGTGTAACGTTGTGAGCGGAAAATCTGGCCGAAATGGCTTTTCCGCAGTAGGTTTTCTCTTCTCGGACAGCCTCCTAGGCAACTCGCAATAAATAAGCCCCTAATTTGTAGTCTCCACATGCTTAATTCAATGGCAGTGACGTGTCCGACACCTTGACAATTTGGAGTGCAAACCCAGGTTTGTACTCCGGCCTTTAGACAACTCGCAATAAATAATCCCCGCCCTATCGTTCTCACGCTCCGGCGTGGGAATGCCGCCAGTGACGCTGGAGCGTGGGAACCAGGCGTATCCTTGGGGGTATTTCTGCGTGCTGCCTAACCGCCCTTGAAGAGAGGTTGTCTGTATGGACTTACAGTTTAAATGATAATGGACGGGGACTGCGTGTACTTCTTCTATTCTTCGATTTGTATACGTGCAAGTTTTCTGCGGTGCAGGAAAATGTAAGATATGACCAAAACAACACTGACACCTATCACGCCGATAATTGCCTGATGAGAGTATTGCATGATTAATGCTTCGTTATGGCCCAGTAAATAGCCAATCCAGGTCAGAATGGAGACCCAGATGAAAGCGCCAAGCAAGGTGTAAACAGTAAATTTTATGTGATTCATACCCGCCAATCCTGCGGGCAGTGAAATCAAGTGGCGGATGACGGGTAACATACGGCCAATAAACGTAGAGATTTCACCATGGCTGGCAAAATAATCTTCAACACGACGGAAATGTTCTTCCGTTATCAATACATAACGTCCGTACTTGAGTAAAAACGGTCTGCCCAAATAGTGGGCTGCGAAATAATTCAGATAAGCGCCAAACAAACTGCCCAGCGTGCCGCTGAGTATGACCAGAGCCATGTTCAATTGCCCTTGCTGCACCAGATAACCGGCAGGCGGCATGATGATTTCGCTAGGAATAGGCACTATAGAACTTTCCATCGCCATTAGTAAAAAAATGCCGGTGTAGCCCATCGCGCCGATGGTTGTGATTAGCCAGTTGATTACTTCGTGTAGCATTAATTTTCTCTATGAATGAATGATTGCCAAGGAATACTCATAAAACAACTTGGGTATCTTGCGCCCTCTCCCGCCGGGAGAGGGCTGGGGTGAGGGAATATAAACGGTCAAGTTATTTCATGCACGTTTCCAAGTGTGTTTCTTGGCTCTGCAAAAGCTGATAAACATTAACAGAGAACGCGATGGCAGGAAATAAAAATTTTGGCGGATTGTCGTGTGGGTGAATTGAGTAAGGTGCAATGGAAGCTCCAGTCACCTAACTATATATCCATATATCCAAAATTTTGGTTACAGTTCGATACGGATTCCAAGCTCCACAACCCGCTCAACCGGTATTTTAAAAAACTCAATTGCACTGGTAGCGTTATGAAATAAAAACCTGAACAACCCGCGGCGCCACTTGGGCATGGGGCTTTTGTTACGAAAAGATATTTGTTCGCTGCCGATGAAAAAAGAGGCGTTTTTGGGGTTAAAATCCAAGCCTTGTTGCACGCACAACTCCAATGCGCGACGAACATCTGCATTTTGTTTAAACCCGTAATAAAGTTTTACCCGGTAAAAATCACGGTTTTTACCAAAGGCTCTGATTTTGACCAGGTGCGCTTCGTCAACGTAGGGTTCGTTGGTGGTAACAATGGTCAGTACAATAATTCTCTCGTGCAAGACATGATTGTGTTCAAGATTGTGCAGCAGCACTTGGGGAACACCATGCAAGCTTCTGGTCAAATAAATGGCAGTACCCGGCACCCTCACCAATTGGCCATTTATTTTTTCTTCCAAGTCCTCGAATAACGTTCGTCTCTCATTCATATATTCCGAAAGTAACCTGCGCCCCTGAATCCATGTCGTCAACACCAGAAATAGAACGGTGGCAACGGCTAGGGGGAGCCAGCCACCAGTAGGTATCTTCAAACTGTTGGAAGAAAGGAATGCCAAGTCTATCGTTAAGAAAACCGACAAAAAAGCTATACTGGTGAATCTGTTCCATTGCCAGAGCGCTTGGATGACAATAAATGACAGAAGAGTGGTGGCCATCATGGTTCCGGTCACTGCCAAGCCATAAGCGGAAGCCAATGCAGATGAGGACTTGAAAGTTAGCACCAGCACAAAAACCGATATCATGAGCAGCCAATTGATGGCGGGTACATAAACCTGTCCCATTTCATCGCCCGAGGTGTGCAAAATGTTCATGCGCGGACAGTAACCTAGCTGTATGGCTTGTTTCGTCATTGAAAATGCACCGGAGATCACTGCCTGCGAAGCGATGACTGTCGCCAGTGTCGATAGAATCAGTAAAGGATACAGCGCCCAGGTCGGGGCAAGTAAATAAAAGGGGTTTTGTATGGCATCGGGGTGACCTATTAACAGGGCTCCCTGTCCGAAATAGTTGAGCAGTAGAGCCGGAAACACAAAGCCGAACCAAGCGTAACGAATCGGTTTTAAACCGAAATGTCCCATATCGGCATACAGCGCTTCTGCGCCGGTAATCGCCAGCACAACCGCCCCCATGATCAAAAATCCATGCCAGCCTAAATGGGCCAGCAAATACACTGCATAATAAGGGTTAACCGCCATCAATACGCCGGGTTCATGGATGATGTTAATCACGCCCAAGACCGCAAGCAAACTAAACCAGATACACATGATCGGCGAAAACAGTTTGCCCATCTTGCCGGAGCCTTTTGCTTGCAGAATAAACAGCCCGGCCAGCACAGTGATGGTGATCGGCACTATATAATCCGCCAATGAAGGTGCGATAATTTGTAGGCCTTCGACGGCGCTAAGTACCGAGATTGCTGGGGTGATGATGCTGTCGCCGTAAAACAGCACGGTGCCGAGCAAACCGATGGTGACGATAAAACGCATTCTTTTTGGATTTTCTTTGGAGCCTTGTAGCGCCAGGGCCATTAGTGCCATGATGCCGCCTTCGCCTTTGTTGTCGGCACGCATGATGAAAATTGCGTATTTGGTGGTTACAACCAGCGTTAATGTCCAGAAAACCAGAGACAAAGCTCCCAATACATGGAGTTTATCAATCGTCAAGCCACTCAGAAAAATTTCCTTAAGGGCATAAAGCGGGCTGGTGCCGATGTCGCCGAATACTACGCCGATAGCACCCAGCGCCAGACCGCCCAGTTGTTCTTTGGAATGATTTTGTGAATTTGAGGACATGATCGTAACCAATCGGAAACTAATAAATATTTAAGAAAAATTGGACGGCATGATTGCCGTCCAACAGATTGTAAGGCAAAAGAAACAGGTACGCGTTTCAAGATAATATCGCTGAATCGCTTAAAAATACCGTGCATTTATCCAGAAATGCACGGCAATACTGGCGAAATAGCCCAGTAAAATAACGGGCATCCAACGCATGTGGAATGCAAAAGTATAGCCCTCCTTGATCTGACCGAGCAATGCGACGCCGGGTGCAGATCCGATTGCCAGCAAACTGCCACCTACGCCGAGAGTTAGGGTCAACAGCAGCCATTGACCGGGAGGAAGGTCTGGATGCATGCTCAATACCGCAAACATCAAGGTACCGTTATCAACAAACGCAGAGGAAAGACCGATACTAATATTGGCAATCGTGGGGCTAATCTGCCCGAACAGAAAATGCGCAATAGCATCAAGATAGCCGATAAACCCCAAGGCGCCAATCATCATCATCGCGCCGTAGAAGAATAACAGTGTATCCCAATCCACATTACCAATATTCTTGAATACGTCAAAATCCTGTTTTATATTATCTTTGGGAGCTTCTACCCCAAAGAGTTGATAGACATGGGCAAAGTCGCTTGGGACTTCGATTGCTGTCTTGGTCAGATAAAAGCTAAAAAACTGTAATAAACCAAGGCCCGCCATCATGCCCGCAGCAGGCGGCAGTTCCAGAAGAATATTAGAAGAGACCGTAATAGCGAGTGTCACTACGAATAGTGCAATAACCCGCTTGCTGCCACGGCGAAGCCAGATGCCGCTGGTGGACGCTGCCGGTGTTTCTTTGGGGACGAAAAAATGCATCACGGCTGCAGGTATAAAAAAATTGACCAGACAGGGAACAGCCAGCGAGAGGAACTCATAGAAAGGCAGGATTTTATGTTGCCAGACGAACAGTGTCGAAATACCGCCCAAGGGACTTAACGAACCGCCGGCATTGGTCGCCACGACGATATTGACGCAAGCCAGGGCGACGAATTCTTTTTTGTATTTGCCCACCGCAGCCGCAACAGCGCCCAATAGAAGGCCCACCGCCATACCGCTGATCACGGTAGAAAGGAGAAAGGCAAGAATGCCGGTAATCCAGAACAGTTGCCGGTAGCTGAATTGCCGACTTAGCAGCCAAATTCTGAGGCCATCGAAAACGCCGCGCTCTTCCATGGCGTTTAGGTAGGTCATAGACACCAGGATAAATAAAAATAATTCGATATAAGCAAGCAGATTGCTTTCAAATGCGACTGCTGCCACTTTGGCTTCACCGTTCATGGCATAGTAAATACATATAGCAAACCATACAAGCGCCGAACCTAATACCATCGGTTTGGATTTACGTAATTCGATAACTTCTTCCGACATCGCTGCAATGTATGCCAGAACGGTAACTGCTATCGAAAGATAACCGACGATATGCTGTGTTAAGTTTAATGATTTGGCCGCACTTAACGCTTCGCCGGCAAAGGCTTCTGCAGGTAAGAACAATAATGCAAAGCTTACTAACGTTAATGATTTGCTATTCATTTGATTACGGAATGTTAATTAAGAAAAAGCGAAACGAATAAAGCAGTTTACAAAAATTGACTGCCAATAACTTATAAAACTCGCCTAATCTTGAAGCATGTTTTGACTGGGTGTTGTTTGCCTTGTCTATTTTAAGGGAAGTTTAAACAAAGCTGTAAAACTATTTAAAAAAAACCGGAATACGGTTGCGATAATGCTTATGTCCGGCCACTACGGAACTTTGCTGTTGCGATTCCATTTTTTAAATTTATCACTATTTGTTTGAATGACAAGTTTTTAGGCGTTACTTGATCGTAGATAAGTCCAGAAAAATCTTAAAAGATTATCACCGCGAAGACACAAAGGGACACGAAGAAAAATTTGTCTCTTAAAGCTTGCGTTCAGGGTCAATGCCTTCATATCTTAACTTCGGGCTGTGCGCCTGGGACAGACTTTGTAGTTAATAATAGCTTATTGACAGGCTGTTTATCCTCATTTTTGGGTTGGCTGATTTAATTAAAAATGCAGTGCGGGGGTCTGGGGTAACAAGAACTTGCTGTTTTTATACATAATACAATGGTTTATTGTACTAAATTCTAAAAAGGCTGGATAATCTGCAACCTTCATTTATGAGCAAATATTTTGGCATGGAATTTAATTTAATTAATACTGACAGTCATGCACGGCGTGGACGTCTTACTTTTGACCGTGGCGTTGTAGAAACGCCGATTTTTATGCCGGTTGGCACTTATGGCGCGGTTAAATCATTAACACCGGAAGACCTGACGAGTGTCGGTGCACAAATTATTTTGGGTAATACCTTTCATTTAATGCTGCGACCAACGACAAGTGTGATCAAGGCGCATGGTGATTTGCATAACTTTATGCATTGGGATAAACCTATTTTGACCGATTCCGGCGGTTTTCAAGTGTTTAGTTTGGGGGCGTTAAGAAAAATTACTGAAAAAGGCGTCACCTTTAAATCGCCGATAAACGGCAGCGCTATTTTTATGGGGCCTGAAGAGTCCATGCAGGTGCAGCGTGATTTGGGCTCGGATATCGTGATGATTTTTGATGAGTGTACGCCTTATCCGGCTACCGTTAACGAAGCCGCCGATTCCATGCGCTTATCGTTGCGCTGGGCGGCGCGAAGTAAAGCGGCGCATGGTGATAATTTGTCGGCGTTGTTTGGCATCGTGCAAGGCGGCATGTATGAGCATTTACGTCAGGAGTCAATAGACGGTTTGCTGGATATCGGTTTTGATGGCTATGCGATTGGCGGTTTGTCAGTCGGAGAGCCCAAAGAAGAAATGATGGCGACACTGGATGCCATTCATAGCAAAATGCCGGTTGATAAGCCGCGTTATTTAATGGGTGTGGGTACGCCGGAAGATCTGGTTGAGGCCGTTCGACGCGGCATTGATATGTTTGATTGTGTCATGCCTACGCGCAATGCACGCAATGGACATTTGTTTACCAGTTTTGGGGTGGTAAAAATCAGGAACAGTCAATACGAGTTTGATAACATGCCGCTGGATGAGTCCTGTGACTGCTATACTTGTCGGAATTACTCAAGAGCCTATTTGCGTCATCTGGATAAATGTAAGGAAATGCTGGGTTCAAGGCTTAATACCTTACATAACCTGCATTATTATTTGGGCCTGATGCAGGGCTTGCGTGATGCCATTGAAAAGCAGGAGCTGGATATTTTTGTCCGGCAGTTTTACCAACAACGAGGAAAATTTACGCCGTCTATGGCATAATAACAAGATTTTTTAATTACTATAGAATTTTGAGGATAATCATGAGTTTTTTTATTTCTGACGCTTTAGCGGCAGCGCCTGCTGCCACGCAACAACCAGGCATTGAAGGCATGCTGTTTCCACTGGGTATTCTGGTGTTTTTTTATTTTTTGTTTCTGCGTCCCCAAGCCAAGCGCACCAAAGAAAAGAAACAAATGATTGCCGCTATGAGCAAAGGTGCCGAAGTAGTAACCTCGGGCGGTATTTTAGGTAAGGTTGTTGATTTGGATGATAATTTTGTCAAGATTGAAATCGCGGACAATACTTTTATTCAAGTGCAGCGCCAAAGCATTGAAAGCATGATGCCAAAAGGAACCTATAAAGCCATAACTAAAAAAATAGTTAAAGTTTAATGTTACGGTGCGTAGTGCGTAGCGTAGTTAGCAGGATGGGTAGAACGAAGTGAAACCCGTCACAAATCAGGAAATATCGAAATGATGGGTTTCGCGCTGCTCTACCCATCCTACGATGTGCTTCAATTATTGGAATAACACATGCAAAACCATTTCCCCGTTTGGAAAAACCTATTAGTCCTGATTGTTTTTGGCATCGGGATTATTTATTCATTACCTAATTTGTACGGTGATGATCCGTCTGTTCAGGTGTCATCGACACAAACAACCCTTATAGCACAGGATCAGGCAAATCAGATCGAGTCTGAAATTAAAACGGTCGGCGTTCCGGTAAAAGCGTTTGAGTTTAAAGACGGGCGTATTTTGGCGAGGTTTACCAACACCGATGATCAGCTTAAAGTCGCTGATTTATTAAGAGACAAGATGGGCAGCAATTATACGGTTGCCTTAAATCTGGCACCCACAACACCCGCCTGGTTACGAGCTTTAGGTGCCGAGGCGATGTATTTGGGTCTCGATTTGCGGGGTGGGGTACATTTTCTGCTGGAAGTGGATATGGATGCTGCTGCCAAACAAGCTGAAGACCGCTATAACGATGATTTACGTCTGGCCTTAAGAAGTGCAAAGATGCGCTATCAGACCGTTGCCAAAGATAACGGCTTTATAAAAATCACGCTGAAGTCGCCGGATGATAAGCCTGCACTGATGGATCTGCTGGCTAAAGATTTTCGTACCCTGGATATTACCGAGCCGGAAAATCAGGATCAGGTATGGCTAAAAATGTCTGAAAAAGAAGTACGCGAAATCAAAAAATTTGCCGTGGCGCAAAACATGACGACTTTGCGTAACCGGGTAAACGAGCTGGGAGTTGCCGAACCGGTTATTCAGCAACAAGGTGAAAATCGCATCATGGTGCAATTGCCGGGCGTTCAGGATACGACGCGTGCCAAGGAAATTCTGGGTACGACGGCTACCTTGGAGTATCGCCTGGTTGATACTGAACATGATGTGCAGCAGGCAGTTGCCGGTCACGTTCCGGTTGGCAGTCGCTTGTATTATGAAAAAAAGGGCAATCCAATCCTGTTGGATCGTCGCGTTATTGTGACAGGCGACCAAATTGTTGATGCGTCTTCCGGTCAAGATCAGGACGGCAGGCCTTCGGTTAATATCTCCTTGAACGGCGTTGGTGCGGCCAAGATGGCTAAAACCACCCAAGTCAGTGTTGGCAAGCCAATGGCGGTGGTCTTTATAGAATATAAAGTCGAGACAAAAGTAGTCAACGGTCAAAAAGTACGTCATAAAGATAAAATTGAGAAAGTTATCAATGTAGCCACTATCCAGGGCGTATTCAGTAAACGTTTTCAAACCACCGGTTTGGACAGTCCGCAGGAAGCACGTAATTTGTCACTGTTGTTAAGGGCGGGAGCCTTGGCTGCGCCGGTTGATATTGTTGAAGAACGTACGGTAGGCCCCAGCCTTGGACAAGATAACATTGATAAAGGCATGTTGTCGTTTGTGGTAGGTTTTGGTTTGGTTGTGCTGTTTATGGCGGTTTATTATCGACTATTCGGCATGATTGCCAACCTTGCCTTGGCGTTTAACGTGGTGATTGTTGTCGCCATCTTATCGATGTTGCAGGCGACGCTGACGTTACCGGGTATTGCCGGGATTATCTTGACGGTGGGTATGTCGGTTGATGCCAACGTGTTGATATTTGAACGGATTAAAGAAGAGCTCAACAATGGCAATACACCGCAATCATCCATATTTATTGGTTACGATAAAGCTTTTGCCACCATTCTTGACTCCCACTTTACCAATCTTGTGGTTGCTGTGGTGTTGTTTGCTTTTGGTACCGGTTCCGTCAAAGGTTTTGCGGTAACGCTGATTATCGGGATTTTGTCATCCATGTTTACGGCAATCACCGGAACGCGGATGGTTATTAACTGGGTATACGGTAACCGCAGGGTTGAGAAATTATCCATTTAGACCCTACTTTAAGAAGAATAAAATATGAAGACGACAAATATAAATTTTATAGGTAACCGAAATAAAGCACTGATATTTTCCGGTGTGCTGATGATTATCTCGATAGGATCGCTGGCTGTTCGCGGCTTGCAGATGGGCATTGATTTTACCGGCGGTACTCTGATTGAAGTGGGTTATCAAAAAGCGGCAGATTTAACGGTACTGCGCAATACCTTGGATACTGAAGGTTTTGACGATGCCACCGTGCAGAATTTTGGCACGGCAAAAGACGTTTTGATTCGGTTAAAACCCCATGAAGGGGTGAGCAGTGCCGATTTAAGCACCAAGGTACTGGAAGCGATTAACAAAACAACCGCAGAACCCGCCAGTGTTCGACGCGTTGAATTTGTGGGGCCACAAGTCGGTGACGATTTGGCTGAAGACGGTTTTTTGGCCTTGTTGTATTCAACGATAGGTATTTTGATATATATTGCCTGGCGCTTTGAGTGGAAATTTTCTACGGGTGCCGTTATCGCGACTATTCATGATGTGGTGGTTACCTTGGGGTTATTTTCCATTTTAGGTTTGGAATTTGATTTGACGGTATTGGCAGCAGTACTGGCGCTGATCGGTTATTCCTTGAACGATACCATTGTGGTTTATGACCGTATCCGTGAAAATTTTCGGTTATTAAGAAATAAATCGACCGAAGAAATTATGAATATCTCGGTTAATGTCACTTTAAGTAGAACCATTATGACTTCGTTGACGGTTATTTTAGTGCTGGTTTCCCTGTTTTTTCTGGGCGGTGAAATTATCCATAACTTTTCCATTGTGCTGCTGTTTGGCGTGTTTTTTGGCACCTATTCCTCTATTTTTATCGCCAGTCCGATGGCTTTATTATTGGGTATAAGCCCTGAAGATTTGATGATTCCGGTCAAAGAAGGCGCAGATATAGATCATAGACCGTAGATATAAGCGTGGTCGTTTGTCTACAATGTGTCGCTTATCGGGTATAATCGGCAATTCAAATATTTTATTTACTGTTACTTTGGAGTTTTAAAACATAATGGCACTAGAACGCACTTTCTCAATTATTAAACCTGACGCTGTCGCAAAAAATGTTATCGGTGAAATTTACAGTCGTTTTGAAAAAAATGATTTGAAAATTGTTGCTGCAAAAATGCTGCACCTGACTCAAGAACAAGCTGAAGGTTTTTACGCGGAACACAGTGAGCGCGGCTTCTTTAAGGATTTGGTTGCATTTATGGTTTCAGGCCCTGTGATCATGCAAGTCTTGGAAGGCGAAAACGCAGTCCTTAAGCATCGTGAAATAATGGGTGCTACCAACCCTAAAGAAGCCGCTGCAGGCACCATTCGCGCTGATTTTGCTGCCAGCATTGATGAAAACGCAGTACATGGATCAGATGCGGTTGAAACGGCTCAAAGAGAAATCGCTTTCTTTTTCTCGGATAATGAAATCTGTGCAAGAACCCGTTAAGACCCAACGGTTTAATCTGCTCGATTACGACAGAAAAGGTCTTGCGGCCTTTTTTGTTGAATTGGGCGAGAAACCTTTTCGGGCAACCCAGTTGCTTAAATGGATTTATCAGGAAGGCGTAGAAGATTTCGACCTGATGACTGATTTAAGCAAACCGTTGCGTGTCTGGCTCAATGAAAATTGCTGCCTGGCCACTCCCGAGATTGTGATTGAGCAAATTGCCAGTGACGGCACCCGTAAATGGGCCTTGCAAACCAGTTGCGGCAATCGAATCGAAACGGTTTTTATACCTGAAGAAGGGCGTGGCACTTTATGTGTATCATCACAAATCGGTTGTGCACTAGCCTGTACTTTTTGTTCTACCGCTCAACAAGGGTTTAATCGTAATTTGACGACGGCCGAGATTATTGGTCAGGTTATTGTTGCGCAGAAACGTTTGGGGACGACCAAAAAAATCACCAATGTGGTCATGATGGGCATGGGCGAGCCTTTGCTTAATTTTGATAATGTGGTTGCCGCCATGAATTTAATGATGGATGATTTTACTTTTGGGCTTTCCAAGCGACGGGTAACGATCAGCACATCAGGTGTGGTGCCTGCCATGTATCGTTTGACGCAAGTGTGTGATGTGAGTCTTGCGGTATCATTACATGCGGTGACCGACGAATTAAGGGATGAACTGGTTCCGATTAATAAGAAATATCCGTTAAAGGAGTTAATGGAAGCGTGCCGGGATAATGCAAAGATTGCACCACGGCGTACCATTACCTTTGAATACGTGATGCTTGATGGTATTAATGACTCCATGGATGATGCTCGCGGACTCATTAAGTTGTTAAAAACAGTACCGTCAAAACTTAATTTAATACCCTTTAATCCGTTTCCCAATAACGCTTATCGGTGCTCAAGCAAAGACGCTATTAATCGCTTTAAAACGGTTTTAAACGATGCCGGAATAGTCACTACGATCAGGAAGACGCGCGGCGAAGATATTGATGCGGCGTGCGGTCAACTGGTTGGACAGGTTGAAGATAAAAGTCGCAGACATCTCAAGTTAAAGGCAGTAGGCGCAGAACGTGCTGCCTGAGGCAACACAAGTGTTTATTCGCCTGGCTTGTGGCCTGTTTTTAGTGGTTGTATTAACGGCTTGTACCTCCTTGTTTGACAAAGAAACCAAAAGGGATGATTCCGCCAGTATTTATTTGCAGCTGGGGGTGCGTTATATGGATTTGGGTAAGCTGGAAATAGCCAAAGAAAATTTACAACTGGCACAAGAAAAAGATCCCAATAATTCCCAAGTGCATAATGCATTTGCTTTTTTATACGAAAAATTAAATGACTATAAGCTGGCCCAAGAGAATTATGAACGGGCACTGGATGTGTCGCCGGATGATTGGAGTGTCCAAAACAACTATGGCCGGTTTTTGTGTGACCGTGGTCAATATGAACAAGGCATGGCTTTACTGACCCAGGCGATTTCGACCCAGTTAAACGACCGGCAGTGGTTGGCCTTAACCAATGCCGGGCGGTGCCAGTTGGCAATGAAACAACAACAAAGTGCCAAAGCTTACTTTAAGCAAGCACTGATACTTAACAACACTTACGCGCCGGCATTGCTGGAAATGCAAAAAATGAGTTATCTAAGCGGCGAGTATTGGGCGGCAAAAGGTTATTTACAACGATACCTGAGTGTTGCAGATCATACCTCCGGCACGTTATGGTTTGGCATGCAAACAGAACGCGCCTTGGGTAATCAAGCGCTGGCAAATGAATACCAAAACCTGTTATTGGAAAAATTTCCGCTTTCAGATGAAGCAAAACAAATCAAGCCGGTTTTACAATAACAGTCATTCTGACCCTTATGGCAAATAATATACAAGCAATTCGCGGGATGCACGATGTGCTTCCTGATCAAACACCTATCTGGCAGTACGCAGAACAAACGCTAAGAGATGTACTCAGTGCTTATGGCTATAGTGAAATTCGGCTGCCCATTGTTGAAAAAACAGAACTTTTCAAACGCTCTATTGGTGAAGTAACCGATATCGTCGAAAAAGAAATGTACACTTTCGAGGATCGTAACGGCGATTCATTAACCTTGCGGCCGGAAGGAACGGCAGGTTGTCTTAGGGCCTGTCTGGAGCATGGACTCTTACATAATCAGGTACACAGGTTATGGTATTACGGCCCGATGTATCGCCATGAACGTCCACAAAAAGGACGTTATCGCCAGTTTATTCAATTGGGCGTTGAGACCTATGGCATGTCCGGCCCTGATATTGATGCCGAATTAATTCTGCTAATGGATCGCCTATGGAAAAAGCTGGGTATTCGCGATAAGGTGCGCCTACAGCTAAATTCTTTGGGTACTATTGCTGAACGACTGGTTTACCGGGAAACGTTGGTCGGCTATTTTCAGGCACATCTGGATGAGTTGGATGAAGACAGTTTGCGTCGACTGGGAACCAATCCCTTGCGTATTCTGGATACCAAAAATCCGGCCATGCAGAAGCTGGTTGCCAATGCGCCAGAATTAATGGCCTATTTGGGGGAAGAAAGTCTGCAACATTTTAATACCTTAACGGCCACCTTGATTGACTTGGGTATTAGTTACGAAATCAACACCCGATTAGTGCGCGGACTTGATTATTACAGCAAGACCGTATTTGAATGGGTGACCGACGAATTGGGCTCACAAGGCACGGTCTGTGCCGGTGGCCGTTATGATGGCCTGATTGAACAGTTGGGTGGCAAGCCCAATTTTGCCGTGGGTTTTGCCATGGGCATTGAGCGCTTATTGGCTTTAATGGAAGCGTCGGGTAATATTCCGCAAACAAGAACGGTTGATGTCTATATGATCCGTGTCGGTGAAGCCGCCGAGCGGGAAGGTTTGCGTTTTGCTGAAACTATCAGAAATGAAGTGCCGGGATTAAAGCTGCAAGTTAATTGCGGTGGCGGCAGTTTTAAAAGCCAGTTTAAAAAAGCTGATAAAATAGGCGCTGATTATGCCATTATTTTAGGTGATGATGAAGTCAGTCGCGGCGAAGTCAGTATTAAATCGTTGCGCAACGGGCAAGAACAACAAACGCTGTCCCAAGCAGAAACGATTACTTTTTTGCAAGCGTTATGTGATTTGAGTTAGCTTAACCACCGGCATCAAGTTAAACAGCAAGCCGAAGGTTGGGTTAGCGCTAGCGTAACCCAACATTTGCCGCTTCGACGTTGGGTTACGGCTATCGTCCAACCCAACCTGTAAGCATTTTTTTAAAATACCAACAAGAGAAAGCAAGTGGAAATTTACGAGACAGAAGAAGAGCAACTTGACGCAGTAAAAAGATGGTGGAAAGAAAACGGACAATCGACCATTATTGGTCTGGTTCTGGGGGTTGCTGTTATTCTGGGCTGGAATTACTGGCAAAATCTTAAAAAAAACCAGACAGAACAGGCGTCTGCATTATACGGTCAATTAATTCAGGCAATTGGGACGGACAAAAAAGACAGCGCAGAAAAATTGGCGGAGCGTATTCAGTCTGAATATCCCAAGACAGAATATGCAGCCTATGGTGTTCTTTTGCTGGCAAAATTAAAAGTTCAGCAAGGTGATCTCCCTAAAGCACAAGCGCTTCTTAAGAGCATAGCCGCTGGAACCGATAAAGAATTAAGTAACGTCGCCAAAATAAGGCTGGTTCGTTTAATGCTGGCCAGTGGCGAATACGAGCAGGGCTTACAATTAATTAACGATGTTGATCCCGCAACATCATCCAGCTTTTCAGGTAACTATGATGAGTTGGTGGGTGATTTATATGTGGCTCTGGATCGTTTGGATCAGGCACGAAGTGCTTATCAAAAAGCCTTGGAAAATGGCTATAAGTCACCGTTGCTGCAATTTAAAATTGATGATTTGACCTCACCTGAAAAAGTAGAAGTTCAAAAATAATGCGCCTGATTACGCTTTTATGCTGTTGCTTAACATTGGCAGGTTGTGCTGCCTTTGATACCCTCGATGAATCTATTTCGGGCATTTCCAATTATTTTTCGGGGGGCGAAGACAATTCTGATCCACCCGCTTTATTGGTTGAGTATGTGCCAGAAATACAAATCGAAAAGCTGTGGGATGAAACCGTCGGCGTAGGTACGGACGAGCAATCTTTAAAGTTGGTGCCTTCAATTGGCTTTGGCAAGATACTGGCGGCAGACAGGGATGGTTTGGTGCAGGCCAGAGATTTAAGTACAGGACGCCTGATTTGGGAAGCAAAGACGGACGTACATTTTTCCGCAGGCCCCGGTCTGGGCGTAGGCACCGTGATATTGGGCTCCAGTGATGCCGACGTGGTTGCCTTGAATAGTGAAAACGGTGACCTGCTTTGGAAGTCGCATGTATCCAGTGAAGTGCTTTCTGTGCCGGTTATTGCCAAGGGCATCGTGATCGTTCGCACGACTGATGGTGAGGTTATTGCCCTCAATGAAAAGAACGGCGTAAAATTATGGAATTATGAACATACCGCTCCCGCTTTAAGTGTGCGTGGAATCGGTGCCCCTATTATCGTTGGGGATAATGTTATTGAGGGTTACGATAATGGCAAACTAATGGCCTTGCGTTTAGCCGATGGCAAATATGTCTGGGAAACCAGTGTCTCCATTCCCAAGGGACGTTCTGAAGTTGAAAGATTGGTCGATCTTGACGTTGACCCCATAGAAGTGGCGGGCATTATTTATATTGCCGGTTATCACGGCGGAGCCGCAGCTGTATCAGAGTTGGATGGTGATGTGTTGTGGCGTAATGAAGCTATTTCTTCTTATACCGGCTTGAGCCATGATTTCAGGTATCTGTATTTATCAGATTCTACCGATGATGTTTGGCAACTGGATCAGCGCAGTGGCGCGTCCTTATGGAAACAAAAAGATTTACATCAAAGAAAATTAACTGCTCCGGCTGTCTATGAAAACTATGTAGTGGCAGGCGATTTTGAAGGTTACGTGCATTGGCTGTCTACGACTGACGGCCGGCAACTGGCCCGTATAAAAGTTGCCGATAGTGCAATAGAAGCCAAGCCTGTCGTGGTAGATAATACTGTTTATGTTTATGCAAAAGACGGCACTCTTGCCGCTTTAAAAACCCGGTCACCCTAATTATGTTGCCTGTAATTGCCCTGGTAGGGCGTCCTAATGTTGGTAAGTCCACATTATTTAATTATTTAACCAAGAGTCGGGAAGCCCTCGTGGCAGATTTTCCCGGCCTGACCAGAGACCGCCAGTATGGCCGGGTTAAGCACGGTGATCGTGCCTGCCTGGTTGTTGATACCGGCGGTATAGCGGATGATGCCGAAGGCATAGAAAGCTTTGCCCGCAAGCAGGTGCAAATTGCTTTGGAAGAAGCCGATCTCGTGTTGTTTATGGTTGACGCACGCGAAGGTCTTAGTGCTTCCGATAAAGTGATTGCCGACAGCCTGAGAAAGTTGGATAAACCGATTCTTTTGGTCACCAACAAAGTTGACGGTATTGATGCCACCATTGCAGCTTCAGACTTTTATTCGCTGGCACTGGGTGAACCCGTGCAGATTGCAGCGTCACACGGCAGAGGCATTCCCGAGCTATTGATAAGGGTTAACCAACTGTTGCCGCCGGAAACAGGAGACACCAATGAAGATACCAGTAAAGGCATTGCCATTGCCGTCGTTGGCCGGCCTAATGTAGGTAAATCAACGCTGGTCAATCGATTGCTGGGTGAAGAACGGGTTATTGTCTATGACGAGCCAGGGACAACACGCGACAGCATCTATATTCCTTTTGAGCGCAATGGCAAAGAGTTTACGCTGATTGATACGGCGGGAATGCGCAGGCGCTCCAGAGTCTCGGAAGCCATTGAAAAATTCAGTGTCATTAAAACTTTGCAAGCAATTGAAAAATCGAATGTTGTCATTTATTTAATTGATGCACGCGATGGTATTGCTGACCAGGACGCGCATTTATTAGGTCTGGTGATAGAAGCGGGCAGGGCACTGATTATTGGTCTCAATAAATGGGACGGCATAACGACCGAACAAAAAGATACCATTAAACGACAACTTGATGTGAAACTGTCGTTTCTTGAATTTGCCGAAAAACACCCTATTTCCGCATTGCATGGCAGTGGTGTTGGCAAGTTGTTTGATGTGGTGTCCAAGTTGTACGACGCCGCGATGATTGATATGTCAACGCCGGTGTTGACCCGAATTCTGAAAGAAGCAACCGATGCCCATCAGCCACCGATCATCAATACACGTCGTATCAAGCTAAAGTATGCGCATCAGGGCGGACGAAATCCCCCCGTTGTCGTGGTTCATGGTGTACAAACCGATGCCCTGCCGGTTTCATACAAGCGTTATTTGATGAATTATTTTCGCGATAAGCTAAAATTATCAGGAACGCCCATCCGTATGGAGTTTAAATCACCGGTCAACCCTTTTCACGGGCAGAAAAAGAAACTCACCGATTGGAGCGTACAAAAGCGCGTGCGTCTGGCTAAAAGAGCAAAAACCAAAAAAGATTAGGGGAAGCAGGTACAAGGTGCAAGGTGCAGTTCCTTTAACCTTGCACCTGCCTTTAACCTGCTTTTAAAAAAACACCACAATAAGGATTAAGTCATGGCAACAATTACCTTTCAGGGCAAGCCGCTTCATACCTCAGGCGAACTGCCGTTAGCGGGCAGTAAGGCCCCCGACTTTTCTCTGGCAAACGCCAAGTTGGCGGATGTAAGCCTGGCTACTTTCGCGGGTAAAAATAAGGTACTTAACATTGTACCCAGTCTGGATACGCCTACCTGCGCAGCTTCAACGCGTAAGTTCAACGAGAAAGCAGCGCATTTGCATAACACGGTTGTGTTGGTTATTTCCGCTGATTTACCGTTTGCACAATGTCGTTTTTGTGAAGTGGAAGACTTAAAACATGTCTTTCCTTTATCAACCTTTCGCTCAACTTTTGCCGATGATTACGGTGTAAAACTGGTTAATACCTTTCTTGCCGGATTAACGGCGAGGGCCGTAGTTATTGTCGATGAACATGACAATGTTGTTTATACGCAATTAGTAAACGAGCTGGCTGATGAGCCTGATTATGACGGCGCGATAGCCGCGCTGGTAAACAGCAAGTAAATTTTTTCTAGTCGGGTTAGCGACAGCGTAACCCCATAGACATCAAGTTAAGACATTTCACCACGAAGACACGAAGAACACGAAGATTTTGCTTTGGTTTTTCTTCGTGAACTTTGTATCTTCGTGGTCTGTAATATCTTTAAGTTGATTTCTGAAGAATATTTTACCCATTAAAAGCAGGATTTTCCCAATCAAGCAAACGATTGGATT
>JBAXXH010000023.1:0-40469 GCA_037127995.1 Methylococcaceae bacterium
GCATGGTATTCAAAGTGGGGTCGACTTAAAATCCTAGAGATCTGGGTGTCTGAGGGTACGCTATGCGTACCTTTATAAATTATTATAAAAATCAGATAAAAAGGTACGCACAGCGTACCCTACGATGAATTGTAAAACCGAAAACTTGACCATTCAGAGTATATAAGGGATGGTGGCTTTTTTTCAGAGTCGATATTTTGACGATCCAAGACCACAAAGGTAAAAAAGGCAGAACAATTTTGATACCCCGGCCATTGATTCCAAAGTTACAACAGCAGTAGCAGCCGGTAATTGCAGGCCTAATGCCGATCTCAAGGCAAACTATGCCGAGGTTTTTTTGCCAGATCAGTTGGATAGAAAACACTATGCCCCATAGTTTAGAATCTGAACTATTAAGCAGCCCCAAATACCTACTTGATTTTGATTCAAAATACAACAGGCTGATCGTCCGGTTTCGGACAGTAATGCCAATTGGTTCGCTAGAATGACTGCCTGCTTTCATTAATATTCTGCCATCCAAAAATCTGGATTGAGTGACCCTATTGGGTCGTTTGCAACACGTCAAGATTGTCCGGTTTAAGGAAGCGTAAAATCATAGATGGTCGGCAGCTATGGGTCGATACCGAACGTTGAACAAAAAACCAGCTCCGCTAACTTTTTATCAAAAGTTGGCGGGCCACTGACGGCTATAAGGAGATCGATGCTAGTTTTCAGTGGATGGCTGGTTAGCCCTTGAAAGCCGTCATTCAGAGACCACCAGTGATCGGTAGCCATGCCCCCCCTCTATACAGAGTTCTGCATAGCAACCCAAAACGACAACTTGTTTGTTTAATAAACAGAACTCAGGAAACCCTAATTCTCAAAAAGAGGTAATTGGTAACTGACGTTCAGATGTCTTACGTACAATTTCTTCAATTGCCATGACGCTATGAAAATGTTGGTAATCCAAATATCGGCTGCCGTCTGGTGCAATGCTGAACATATCGACAAAACGGCAGTTCCATAATATTTCATGCGCAGAATAGGTTTTCCTTGCGTTTATCGTATACCCTACGGTTTCGTCAATCCCGACCAAAGATACGATAATGGCAGCGTGCCCTGCCGCCATCAATTCTGGAGTTAAGCCATAGAGCGGGCTGGCTTCATCAATGAAATGCCGGACCGTCCATGCCAAATTAAAGCTGGATGTGCGATGGCGCAAAAGTGGTAATTCGTAAAAACGGCGGACGAATTCGCCTTCTTGCGTGACTTGGTCAATGGAAAAGTCTACTTTTATGTGCGCTTCCAAAATCAGGTTTCGCCGCTCATTTGCAGCGCGGAAGGTTAAAGTTTGGACATTGTTATAAGGTGAAATAACCGCTACTTCACTGAACATAACCCGTGCATTAGGTTTGGTAAAACGGGCAAAAGCCAAGCCCGTCACCATTGCAATCGCTAACAAGCTGGTAATCGCTTCTATGGTGACAATAAAATTGGCGTACATCGTCTTGGGTGAAATTACACCGTAGCCTATCGAGCCAAGTGTTTGCACGCTAAAGAAGAAGGCATCGGCAAACGACCCCGGTTTGGAGCCAACCAGACAATCGCCACCTAAGAGATAGAGAATGGCAAACAACGCGTTTATCGAAATGTAAACAAGTGAGACAATCAAAACAAAACCAAGCCAATTGACAGTCAACATCAAGTGATAGGGATCACGCAGATAAGAATACCAGGCACGATTGTCATCCAATTCTAATCGCCCATCCCGATTGGTTATTTTGGCGTAAGGGCTGGGCCGGTAAATTTTATTGATGGAATCTAGTTTTAATTTCATTTAAAACGCTTTACGCATTGGTTTTTATATGATTTTAATAGCCGTTGTGTTGATGCTATTAAGTGAAAATCAATTTTTATAACTCTTTATTGACCGCGCCAATTCTTTCCATGTGTTTTTTACCCCAGTCGCAAATCGCATTAAGTGCTTGTTTAAGCGATTTGCCGTGATCGGTTAATGAATACTCGACTTTCGGCGGGACTGTCGAAAAGACTTTGCGGTCTAAGATGCCATCGGCTTCTAATTCCCTTAGGTGTTGGATCAGCATTTTCTCGGAGATGCCGGGGATTTGTCGGCGCAAATCGGCGAATCGATACGTTTTTTGGTGTAGCCACCATAAAATGAGCGGTTTCCATTTACCACCGATCACTTCGATTGTGGCTTCTACTGGGCAATGGTATGTTTTTGCTTCCATATTTTATGACCTATTAGTTCATCAGGACTTACCTGTTGGTTAGTAGTAAACTTTATAGTAAGTACTTCATATTTGGTGAGGTTGATGTTATGGTTATAACAGAATAAAAATCTAAATTAAAGACATTGCAGAGGTTGCATGCACAAATCTTTTAGATTAATGATTCTTGGCTAGATTGTTACTTAAAGGATTTATTGATTGTGCCCAATGATGTTTTCTCTTCCGTTCATTTCGAGCCTGTCGAAAGGCAAACACTTCCATCATTAAATAGCCTAACCATAGACAGCTTTCGATGAATACCTTTATTAAACATGTTAAAACTTGAGGAGTTACCATGAAACTATTTGAACCGTTCAAACTTGGGCCTTATCAACTTGCGAATAGGATTGTCCTTGCGCCGATGACGCGCTCAAGGGCCGGAAAATCAAGGATTCCCAACGCGCTTATGGCGGAATACTACGCGCAGCGTGCCGATGCCGGTTTACTTATTTCCGAGGCGACCAGTATCTCGGTTCAAGGTTTGGGCTGGAATGACTCCCCTGGAATTTATACCGATGAGCAAGCCGATGCCTGGCAATTAATCACCAAAGCCGTGCATGATAAAGGCGGTAAAATTTTTCTTCAACTATGGCATTGCGGCCGGGCATCCCATACCAGTTTCCATCCGGACCTTGGCCTACCCGTTGCGCCGTCGGCCATCAAAATCAATGCCGACCACATCCATACGCCGATTGGCAAGGAAGCCTATGAAGTTCCAAGGTCACTTACAACGGAAGAGATCAAACAAGTCGTACTCGACTACCAAGCGGCATCTAAAAGGGCAAAAGCGGCCGATTTTGATGGCGTGGAAATACACTCAGCGAATGGCTATTTGCTTGACGAATTCTTGCAAAGTAAAACCAACCATCGCACCGATGAATATGGCGGTACAAAGGAAAACAGGACGCGCATTTTATTGGAAATAGTCGATGCAGTCACACAAGTCTGGGATGCCAACAAAATAGGTGTAAGGATTTCTCCCAATGGCGATTTCAATGAGATGGGTTCACCCGATTATAGGGAGCAGTTTCTTTATGTTGCCCAAGAACTGGCCAATCACAATCTAGCCTATCTTCATATTATGGATGGCTTGGGTTTTGGCTTCCATCAACTTGGTGAGCCGATGACACTGGCTGAATTCAAGGCGGTCTATCACGGCTGTATCATAGCAAACACGGGTTATACCAAAGAACTCGCAGAACAAAGGCTGCAAGCTGGCGATGCGGATCTGGTTGCATTCGGCAGACCGTTTATTTCTAACCCTGACTTGGTCACTCGCTTCCATAAAAATTTGCAATTGAATCCTGAGGCTGACATGGCGGATTGGTATACGGATACTGGCGCAAAAGGTTATATCGATTTCCCAATGACGACTGTAACTGTGTAGCTAGCTATTTTTAACCCTATATATTTAAAGGATCGCCAATGAATACTTTCGAAGCCATCACCCAACGACGTGCCGTCAAACAGTTCGATCCTAACCATCAGATGTCCCAAGCCGAAATAGATCAGCTTTTCAGCTTGGCTATCCTGTCGCCGACCGCATTCAATATCCAGAACTGGCGTTTTGTGCTGGTGCAAAACCCGGAATTACGCAGTTCAATCCGTGCAGTAAGTTGGAATCAAGCACAAGTGACCGATGCGTCCTTGCTGGTCATTTTGTGTGCAGATTTAAAGTCTTGGGAGAAAGAACCTGGCCGATACTGGCGCAATGCTTCCCAAGAAACACAAGACTTTCTGCTTCAAGCTATCGATAACTACTACCGGGGCTTGGAGCAAGTCCAACGGGATGAAGCCATGCGCTCGTGCGGGATGGCAGCACAAACGTTAATGTTGACTGCCAAAGCAATGGGCTACGATTCTTGCCCTATGGATGGTTTCGACTTTGGCGCAGTCGGCAAATTGATAAATGTGCCGGAAGATCATGTAATCGCCCTATTCGTAGCTATCGGCAAGGCGTTAAGCCCCGCACATCCGCGTGGAGGACAACTGGACTTAAGTGAAGTGCTTATCTACGATAAATTTTAAACAGTACGTTGGTTTCGGAATCAATCTAGTTAAAACGGTTTGAGTTGCAAGATATTCAAATATTAACCATGGGGAGGTAGTATGTTTTCTCTCTTTAAACAAAATAAAAAAGTTATGCACGTCTATGCAAGTTGACCTCCAATAACATCAAATTAAATCTGAAGGAGATTCAGGATGAAAAATCTATTCACCCCCAAAAACTGCGCCATGTTATTGATCGATCATCAGCAAGGCACCATCAAACTGGCACAAAATATTGATTATGATGAGCTGGTGCATAATACCCGCGCACTCGCCAGAACTGCTGTTGAAACGGGTATTCCTCTGGTGCTTACCAGTTCACAGGAAGATCATTTCCAATGACAACTGCTGAATGACCAACAGCAAATTGCACCGGATGCTTATGCCAAACGCATTAAACGTCCTGGCGTCGTGGATGCGTGGCTGTATGACGATTTTCGTAAAGCAGTGGAGGCTCTTGGCAAGAAAAAACTGATAATGGCTGGCCTGACAAATGATGTGTGCATCGTCTATCCCGCGATTAGCGCGGTGGAAGCGGGTTATGAAGTGCAGGTCGTCGTCGATGCCGGTGGACCACCTACCCAAGTGGCCGATGAAACCGCTATCCGCCGTATGGAAAAGCATGGCGTTACCATCACCAGCACCAATCAGGTGATGGCTGAACTTGCTACCGATTGGGCTAGCAAGGAGGGCAGTGCCATTCAGCGCATCATGTATGAGGAAAACCTCAAACCGATGGTTGAAGGCACGCCCCGCAAAAATTCGCTGAGTTAACCTATTATTAACCCAAGGAAAATGATATGACCAACCTATTTAGTAAGAGAAGCCTGTATGAATGATTTTAATGGCTAATGGCGCTTTGATTTTGCTGATCGGCATCTAATGATGTTAACTTAGGAAACCACGGTGCAGGAGAATAAGACCACTGAACAGCCATCGGCATGGCAACCGCTCCGCGATAAGTTGTTTCTGGCAGTATGGCTCGCTACTTTGGCATCCAATATTGGCACCTGGATGCACAGTGTGGGCGCGAGTTGGATGATGACCTCCCTTAGCGCAAACCCGATGATGGTCGCCCTGGTGCAAACCGTCAGCACCGCACCCATCGTGCTGTTGGCCTTGCCTGCGGGGGCCTTGGCAGATATTGCCGATCGCCGCCGTTATTTACTGGGAACTCAAATCTGGATGTTTTTGAGTGCTCTGGGGCTTTTTTATTGCACCTTGCAAGGTATTACCACTGATTGGCTATTGATTGGTTTTACTTTTCTTTTGGGCTGCGGTTCTGCAATGAGTATGCCAGCCTGGTCAGCCGTGACGCCAGAGCTGGTGCCAAAGGAACAAATGCATGCGGCCATAACCCTGAACGGCTTGGGCATGAATGTGTCCCGTGCCTTAGGTCCTGCGATCGCAGGCTATTTAATCAGTTTGTATGGCGTAGCCAGCGTATTTTTTCTTAATGCGGTTTCCTTTCTGGCGGTCATTGCGGTAATGGCTTTTTGGAAACGTGTACCGAATGAAAATAGCCTTCCTGCCGAACGCTTCCTTGCGGCTATTCGATCGGGCTTGCGTTATGCCCGCTATTCCAGCCTATTGCCATCAATTTTAATGCGGGGTGTGGCTTTTTTCGTGTTTGCCAGCGCTTTGTGGGCGTTGTTGCCCATCCTGGTCAGCGACCGTTTAGGTATGGGAGCCTCTAGTTACGGATTTTTGCTGGCTTGTATCGGTATTGGTGCAGTCGTTTGTGCCTTGGTTTTGCCAATAATCCGGCAACGAATCCGTTCCGATAACCTGGTGCGTGTTGCGACCTTGATATACGGATGCACTTTGATGGTTCTGGCCACCCAAAATAATATTTATTTCCTCTCATCAGCCATGTTGCTTGCGGGAGCTTGCTGGATAAGCGTCATGTCGTCATTGCAGGTGGCGGCACAGGCGAGCTTGCCAGATTGGGTCAGAGCGCGGGGCTTATCCGTGTTCATGATGGGGTTTATGGGTGGAATGGCAGTGGGCAGCCTGATCTGGGGTTATCTGGCTAAGCGTTATGATATAGAGTCCAGTTTTATGGCGGCTGCGGGTGGCTTACTGTTAGGCATCCCCGGCACTTGGCGATGCAGCATTTCTGGCTACGAGCGTGTTGATTTTACACCTTCCCAACATTGGCCATTGCCGATTATCGACAAAGCCCCGAAACATGACCAAGGCCCGGTGATGGTAACCATCGAATATAAAGTCGATACAGATAAGCTATCAGAATTTCATAGACTCACAGGCCAATTGCAAAAAATCCGTAAACGCGAGGGTGCTTATTATTGGGATTTGTACCAGGACACTGCACAAGCAGACCATTACATTGAATGTTTTATGGTGGAGTCCTGGTTAGAACACCTACGCCAACATGACCGGGTATCGGTCAGCGACCAAGCCTTGCAAGAGAAAATTGCTGCTTGCTTGATTGCAGGATCAACCAAGGCAATTAACCACTACGTGGCCTCCCGTTTTACTAAATAACGTCCGGGAACGGCCAACAAAATGGCTTACTTGAAAGTTAAAAATTAAGACTTACCTCTAATATCATAATCTATCCGGAGAATCACAATGTTTGAAGTCCGCAAAGCCAATGACCGGGGCGTCGCCAACCATGGCTGGCTCAATTCCAAGCACACTTTTTCGTTTGGCTCCTATTTCGATCCAAGGCAGCAAGGCTTTTCCGACCTGCTAGTAATCAATGACGACCAGGTGCAGCCTGATAAAGGATTCGGCACCCATCCCCACAGCGACATGGAAATTTTTTCCTATGTGCTGGAAGGTGCTCTGGAACACAAAGATTCCATGGGCACAGGCTCGGTCATCCAACCAAGCGACGTCCAGATGATGAGTGCTGGAACCGGTATCCAGCATAGCGAATTTAACCCCTCGCAATCTGATTCTGTGCATTTCCTACAAATTTGGATTGTTCCTAACCAGAAAAAGGTAACACCTCGCTACCAGCAAGTCAGTTTTGACGAAGCCAGTAAACGTGGAAAATTGCGGTTAATCATATCGCCAGACGGACAAAACGGTTCGCTCTCGGTTTATCAGGATACCAAAGTCTATGCCGGATTATTTGACGGTGAAGAGTCGGCACAACTGGAATTAAACCCAGACCGCTACGCCTACCTCCATGTGGCTAAAGGCGACTTGGAAATTAATGGCTTCTGTTTTCATGCCGGTGACGGTGCCCGTATACGAAAAGAGCATACCTTAACATTCAAAAAGGGTAACCAGTCTGAAATACTGCTGTTTGATCTTCGTCCAAACGAAATTCCCTTTTAAAATTAAAGCAATAACCAATTGCTTTCAAGCCATAAACTCGAATATTAACATAGGAGATAATAGCCAATTGTTTTTGTGAACGTCAGCTAACGAGGAATTTAGGGTAACATATGAAATAGCAGCCGGTCATGATTATCTTTAAACTCTTTAAAGTAACATAAGGCTTTTAGTCAATTTGAACAATCGACTCAACCTCCGGCAGCTCAGCCAGTTTTACCAGAAAATCCTTATGGTGTTTATGGGCGTTGCAATAACTTAAAGTCAGGCTCACCTTTTTTTCCTCATTTGTTTCGACCTGGCCCATGCTATGAAGCAGTTGATAATTCTCAAGGATATGATCGATTTTAACAGCGGTTTTACCGCCTCTAGGATCGTAAATCATTCCAATGCGGCGATGAACGCAGGGGCCAATATAACGGTTTTCCACTTTTGTAACGACTGTCTGAATTACAAGCAATAACACGCTTAACGCTAACCCTGCTCCACCCAATCCGGATCCAATAACCATGCCGATGGCGGCAGTTGTCCAGATAAGGGCGGCGGATGTCAAGCCACGCACACCGCTGCTACCCTGGAGGATGGCACCTGCGCCTAAAAAGCCAACGCCGGTGACGATTTGGGCAGCCATACGGCCACTTTCACCAGAGCTGCTTTCTAACACGGGGGATATCAGTGTGAACACCGTAGACCCTAGACAAATCAAGATCATGGTGCGAAGTCCCGCTGGTTTAAGTTTACGCTCGCGTTCGGTGCCGATCAGTGAACCGCACAGCACTGAAGCTGCGATTAAGGCCATTTCCAACCAAGGATGCGGCAAAAATTAGTGCCAATCATTTGTTAGCCAGTTCATGTGTTGCAACCTCGATTATGAAAAATTTCCCCAAGTACACAGCTTCAGACTTACAAAACATCTGGATGTCAAAGAACAAATACACTTTTGGTCTATTCAAAGTTTGAAATTAAAACTATTATTATTTTTGCGACCCTGTTGTCGCGGTGCCAAAAGGGGTACGGCTGACAGTAAGGCGTAAGCGTTTAGCAAAAAGGCGAATCTGATTTTTTGTCAGACATCGCCCTGTTTTCAATTAGCTGTATTCAGCTTTTAACCGGGCTTGGACAGGCGTGGAAAGAACTCCTGCCGCCACGATGACAATCGCCAAGCCTAAATGTAGCCAGCGATCAGGCTCGTTAATATGGATAAAACCCAACAACATGCGCCCGACCAAACAAAGCCTAATAAGGTCACCAAGCCATAAAAATACCCTGAATAAAGCACAAAGCGTTTTTCTTGGCCGGGATACTTTATGACACCCAACAAAAAAACCGCTCCGGTGATTAAATGCACCAGGTTATGCGCCCAGTTTGCTTGAAAAAAGCTATATTCAGAAGCAATGGGATTTTCCACAAAGCCCATCAAACCGACGACAACGAACGTTAAGCCAAAAATAATGGCCACTAATTTTGCATTGAACAGGGTTCTTCTCCGTTATAGGGTTTTTAAATCGACCACAGGAAAATCGATAGCGGTCAAAGCGGTTTCGTTGAAATAATTGGTAAACGTATTCAAAGCGACGTGGGACAGAATTTCGATAATTTCTTCCTCAGTAAAGCCCGCCGTACGCACAGCTATTAAATCGTCATCACTGACTTTGCCACGTTGTTCCAGCAAAGCACGGGCAAAGCTAATCGCCGCTTGGGTCTTGCCATCGCCTGAATGGCCTTTGCTATTGGCGGCCAATTCGGCCCTGTCGACACCGGCTTTACCACCCAAGAAAACATGGGCGGAAGCACAGTAATTACAGCCGTTAAAGCCAGCCACGGTGACCGCCAATTGTTCCCTCAGTTTTTTGTCCAGCACGCCGTTGCTTAACGCGGTGTTGAAGTTAAGATAAGCTTCCAATGCTGCGGGGGCATTGGCAAACGTGGTGAAAATATTCGGCGTGGAACCCATCGCTTTTTTAACGCCATCTAACAATTCTTTGGCTTTGCCTTCGGCGTGGGTAACTGCTTTGATTCTTTGCATGGTAAATTCCTAATTAAAGTTAAGTGCGAAAAGTAAACCGATTAGTTTACTTTCTGCAAAGTGTAAACCGATCGGTTTATTTTGTCAACAAAATTGTAAACTTATCAGTTTACTTTTTTTGGGTATTTGTTAAGCTATGTTCGCCCACACTAATAATGAGAACTATGACTAACGAAATTGAAGCGGTACCTAAAAAATCCATTAAACGTTTACAAATTATCGAGGCAGCCTTCAAGCTGTTTACCGAAAATGGCTTTTATGCCACCGGCGTAGATTTGATCATGCGCCAGGCTAATGTCTCCAAACGCACGATGTACATTTATTTTCCGACCAAAAACGATTTGATCGTCGCAGTGCTGGAGTTTTACCGTGCCAATTACGAACAGGGTTTAACTGATTTGTTAGCCAGAAATGACTTAAGCAACCGCGAAAAAATAATAGCCATTTTTGAAGATGCGGGTAACTGGTTTGAGAATAGGCAGTTTCACGGTTGTTTGGCGGTCAACGCGATGGGCGAGTT
Organism: Methylococcaceae bacterium; assembly: GCA_037127995.1. Lineage (GTDB taxonomy): Bacteria > Pseudomonadota > Gammaproteobacteria > Methylococcales > Methylomonadaceae > Methylobacter_C. The sequence continues at coordinate 10,175 of JBAXXH010000023.1, forward strand.
TTCCGGCAAAGATCCTAAGATAGAAAATGCCTGCCGTGTCTTTAAAACCTGGGAGCTGGATGTTTTCCGAAAGTTAACCAAGGGGCTTCCTGTCATGTATCCAAACGATTTGGCTTTTAAACTGCTGGTGTTGCTGGAAGGCATGGGGGCCATTGCCCAAGTGATGAAACAGCCTTGTCCAATTGATATAAGACAAATGGTCAATGACCTGATGGATGGTCACTGCGTTGCTTAAGGAAGCGAGTTATGGCGAGGTTTGAATCATTACTTTATAAAGTGCGCTCCTGCACACTCTGTTCAGAACACTTACCGCTAGGCCCACGTCCCATCCTCCAATTGCATCCTGATGCCAAGATTTTGGTGGCAGGCCAAGCACCCGGGCGAAAAGTCCATGAATCCGGTGTGCCGTTTACGGACGCCAGCGGTGATCGGCTTAGGGATTGGTTGGGCTTAGACAGTGAAACTGTCTATGACCCACAACAAGTCGCCATTCTGCCGATGGGTTTTTGCTTTCCCGGCACGGGCAAATCGGGTGATCTTCCACCAAGGCCGGAATGCGCCGCCCAATGGCGCGGGGATTTGTTGGGGCTGCTGCCAAACCTAAGTCTTACCCTGGTCATTGGTCAGTATGCACAAGGGTATCATTTGCCGAATGCCAGTAAATCAGTAACAGCAACCGTTCAAAATTGGCGCGGGCATTGGCCTGGCGTAGTGCCGTTGCCACACCCCAGCCCACGCAATAATCTGTGGTTATGCAAAAATCCGTGGTTTGCAAGTGAACTGCTTCCGGCTCTGCGAATTCTTATTACAGAAGTACTCGAGAGGCCCAGCTTCCGCTGATGGATATGAGTTTAGTAAGCCAGTGCCGATTGAGCTGTTTGAAGAACTGTTGAAGAAAGGTTATCTGCGACCGTCCGGTTTGGAGCAGCGAATTTACAAAGTTCATTGGCCGCTTTGGGTCGTAAGCTGGCAGTCAGCTCCAACTAAAAATCAACACATTCTCGCCCCCTCTTTTTCAAAGAGGGGGGCTGAATAATCAGCACATTTCTAACCAATTAAACCGGCTAATTCATGCAGTGGCGGCAAAACAACCATTTTTGCCAGTTGCAACAGTAACAAAGCCGCCAAGGGTGATAAATCTATACCGCCCAGACCTGGAATAATTTTGCGACAGACATCCAGCAAAGGCTCCGTCAGCGTCGCTAAAATGGAACCGGCGGCATTAAACGTTCCCGGATTCATCCAGCTAAGCAGTGCTCTGGCAAATACTGCAAATACCAACACATTAATCAGTAAGGAAATTAACTGAGTAATGGATGTGATTGCCAAGGCACCGACATTAATCATACTGCCATTCAATAACAGTAAGATGGAGGCATCGGCAAGCATTTGTAAGGTCAGCATAAGCACCAGCGATGAAGTGTCTATTTTTCCGATAGACGGCACAAATCGGCGCAGGATTTTTAAGGGTGGATGGGTTATCTTAACCAGAAACTGGGAGATTGGATTATAAAAATCACCGCCGCACCATTGCAATAAAAAGCGCAGCAATACTGCCAGGATATAAAGAGAAAACAGGGTATCGATTAAAAAAATAATCGGGTCAGTCATGTAACTAGAGCCCATCAGGTATTCTCCGATTCTTTGGACATTTCAATAGAGCGGTCTCGTGCAGCATGTAATGCTTTAGAAACCAGTTCAGTAAACCCGCCTTGTTCAAACGTTTCTAGCGCCTTTTGCGTAGTTCCACCGGGTGATGTGACCCGTTTACGCAATTGCTCGGGTGACTCGGACGATTCCAGCCCTATTTTGGCGGCACCTAATGCGGTTTGTTGAACCAGCAAACGAGCCGTCACTTCATTTAAGCCCAATGCTAAAGCGGCTTTTTCCATCGCTTCCATCAACAAAAAATAATACGCAGGGCCACTACCGGAAACGGCGGTCACCGCATCCAACTCGCTTTCCTCGTTAACCCACAACGCAATGCCAACAGCACGCATAATATTTTCTGCCAAATTACGTTGCTCAGGCGTTACCTGTACATTGGCATGAAGCGCCGTCGCCCCTGTCAGTACCAGCGCCGGCGTATTGGGCATACAGCGTACAATCGCCGTATCAGCGCCTAACCACTGACTTAAGCTATGCTGGCTAATACCGGCGGCAATAGAAACAACCAGTGATTTTTTTTGCTGGATTAAAATCGCCGCGCTTTTGGCTACCGAACTGAGTGTCTGCGGCTTAACCGCCAGTACCACGACATCAACGGCATTAATCAGCTCGTCATTGCTGGCCGAGGTATTAACATTAAGATTTTTTGCCAGCGTTGTGAGTGTCTCCGGATTAATATCAGAGACCCAAAGGTGCTGTGGAGAATGACCGCTGGCAATCAAGCCGCTAAGCAAACTGGACGCCATATTGCCGCCGCCGATAAAACCAATTTTTTGTATATTCATGTTCGTTATCTGTGGGTGATGTTAAAAGTATTTTAACCTATATGAGGGCAGCGTAAACAATCACAAGACTTTTCCTATAAAATGCGTTGCTACGGTACTTTTTACCTGCTAAAAACAAAGCCAATGATTGAAACCATTTATATAGAAGAAAGCATTTTGCTGCACCCGCGTGTTGTCGAGATTACTGCGCGTTTTCCGCAAGCCCGAAAAATTACCTGTGGCCGCTATGGCGAAGTTTTTAATCCTAAAGCACAAAATTTTAGACTACAAAAACAAAAACCGGCATTAATATTGGCAGAAAAATACAAACATTTTGCCATGCCGGTGCCTTCCGGCTATGGTATTGGGGCAAACAAAAACTATTATTTTTCCCACATGCTTAATTGTTTATACGATTGCCGGTACTGTTTTTTACAAGGCATGTATCAATCAGCCAATTATGTATTGTTTGTCAATTATGAAGACTTTCAGGAGGAAATCAAACAACGCTGTGCCGAAACACCTGATGAGGCGGTACATTTTTTCTCCGGCTATGATTGCGACAGCCTGGCTTTGGAGCCGGTCACCCGGTTTGCCGAACAGTTTTTACCGTTTTTTGAGAAAATACCCAATGCCTGGCTGGAATTAAGAACCAAAAGCACCCAAGTTAGAAGCCTGTTAAATCGCGATCCTTTTCCCCGCTGCATTATCGCTTTCAGCCTGAACCCTGATGAAATAGCCACAAAAGTTGAAGCCAAAGCACCTTCATTACAGCGTCGTCTTGATGCGCTGTGTAAATTACAGGAACACGGCTGGCCAATAGGATTGCGTTTTGATCCTATGATATTTCAGACCGGTTACCAGCAGCAGTACCGGCAATTATTTGAACAGGTATTTTCGATCATTAATATAGATCAGTTGCATTCCGTTAGTCTTGGCGCTTTCAGATTACCGGAGAAATACTTTAAAAAAGTGCATAAGCTTTATCCCGAAGAAAAATTGTTTGCCAGCCCGTTGGATAATCAACAGGGCATGATTTCCTACAAACAAGAACTGGAACAAGAAATGATGCAGTACTGCACGCAACAATTATTACGCTATATGCCTGAAGCCAAATTTTTTCCATGCCAGCTATAAAACGAACGGTTCTGGTAACGGGAGCCACCTCAGGCATTGGTCGCGCTGTTGCCCGGCTATTATTGCAACAAGGTCACACCGTTATTGGTACATCACGCGATTGCCGAAAGTTTACCCGACCCATGGAACGCTTTAGCTCTGTGCAACTGGATTTAAGTCAGCTTACTGAGTTACCGCAAAAAATACGTGCCTTGCAACAATCCTTTCCCGACCTTGATGCCGTTGTTTTTTCAGCAGGAATGGGGCAATTCGGTTCAGTCGAAGAATTTTCTTATCCCCAAATAGAAGCTTTAATGACAATAAATTTTACCAGCCAGGTCTTTTTAACCAAGGCCTTGCTACCCGCTTTAAAACTTAAAACCAACAGCGATTTAATTTTTATCGGTTCTGAAGCCGCATTAAAAGGCAGTCGAAAAGGCGCGGTTTATTGTGCCGGCAAATTTGCCCTGCGAGGCTTTACCCAAGCGTTACGCGAAGAGTGCGGCAAAAGTAATGTGCGGGTTTGTCTGATTAATCCCGGCATGGTAAAAACGCCATTTTTTGAACAACTTAATTTTGAACCGGGGGATCATGAAACCAACAGCATTTTACCGGTAGATGTGGCGGAGGCCGTATCTTATGCATTAAGTTCAAGACCACAAATTGTGATTGATGAAATTAACCTGAGTCCTTTAAATAAGGTCGTGAAATTTAAAAAATTATAAATCCAGGGTAACTATTCAGTCCCCCTCTTTGAAAAAGAGGGGTTAGGGGAGATTTTATTAGATAAATCCCCCTCGGCGTTGGGAATGCCGACAGTGACACTCCAGACATAGACATAGCCGGAATAAGACCACCCAAGCGTAGCGCGTGGTGGCGTTTCCGGCACACTCGTACCGGATGCCGGAAACGCTTATTCTCGCTTGCGCTCGAAAAGCCTTATTCCGACCACGCCTAAACAACTTCCGAGCCTTTACAGCAGTAAAAGTTCAGGTGCAATGCGCTCCATAAAAATCTTTCTGTAAGATTCAGCCTTGCGTACCTGCATACTTTCCATCGGATTATAGTCGTCCGTGATGACAATTCCACCGGCACCGGTCATCGCATATTCATGATCCAGCAACCATTGTGTCGCTTTGTCCTGATTATTACGATCCAACGTTAACGGTTGTTTTGATGCCAGAAAAATAAAATCGGTAAATTCCCCTTTTTCAGTAACAAAAACACGAATGTTGGGCAGTGTGCGAGCCAGGGTTTTATAAACGGACGTCACCGCATTAGCCCCTTCGCCATTGGTAAAGCCCACATAATTTAGCGCCAGCACACCTTGCTCACTTAACAACTTGCTTAACTCAGTCAACATTTCAACCGTCAACATGTGCGTAGGTTCAGAGCCGCCGGTAAAACAGTCGTGAATAATAAAATCGTAATGCTTATTAAGTTTTTTTATCTCATAACGGGCATCACCGACAATAAAATCACCGGTCGGCGTAAAATTAAAATATTTTACGGCCATATCGGCCACTACCGGATCAATTTCAATGGTATCGGTGGCAAGACCTTTCGCCTTAAGATCACGGGCAACATGGCCGCCACCCAGACCAATCAGCAAGGCTTGACTGGCCGTTGGCCGAAACATACGCGGCACCAAACCCAAAACCATCTGATAACCCAGCAGACTGCGGCCATGTTCAATTTCCATTGCGCTCAACACTGAAGAATCAGACAGTAACAATCGAAAGCCTTTGCGCTCATCGTCAACCACTCGCACCCAACCGTAATGACCTTCTTCGGCGTGCAGCACGGTAAAATCTTTGGCGGGCTGGTTGGGTTTGTCATAGCCGTTTGCAGCCAATGCAGACGATATAACGCCCATCATCAACAAGGGCATGGAAGACCATGAGCCAGGAAAACCCTCTTTATCGCGCAAACTTAAAAAAATGGACAACACCAGCAACAGCAAGCTTAAAGAAAAAATAATGGCACGCGTACCAAAAGTTGGCAGCAAATAGAACGCCAGTAATAAAGTACCCAGCACACTGCCCATAGTGCTTACCGCATAAACGGAACCCACCATTCTACCTACGCCTTGTAAATCACGGGTAGCCAGTTTGATCACAAACGGGCCAACCATCGCTAACGCCGTCAACGGAAAAGTAAACAGAATCAAGGCACTGGCAAAAGCGCCGCCACGAATACCCAACGGATTGGTCAGTTCAAGCACCGGCCCGCTAATAAAGGGCACAATCACCGTTGTTAAAGCCGCCAGAAAAATCACATGCGCCAAACGCAACCGTTGGTAACGATCGGCCAGAAAACCACCCAAATAATAGCCCAAGGCCAGCGCCACCATGGTCACCGAAATCAAGGCCGTCCACACATACAGACTAACCCCGTAAAACGGCGCAATAATCCGGGTACCCAGCAATTCCAAAATCATCACTGCGCCGCCGCTGATGGTAATAGTCAGAAAAAGAAAACTGTTGCTTATTGCAGGTAACGCTTGTTGTGTATGACTGGTTTTGTTTAATGACATGATATTATTAAATGTTGTTGTTTTCAAAGAAAAGCGTTTTTGTACGATAAAGCTCACGGGTTGACAGGTAGTCACCTGCCATGGATGGTAAGCACCCAACAGAAAATCATTAAAACATGTAGCTCCAGGTCGCAGAAAGTGCGCCGTCACGTGTAAGCTGGTAGCCATTGACATTATCTTTTACAGGCTGTAACCACTCAAAACCAAACGTGTGACCGGTAAAATCGCCACCGGTTACTGTTGCATTTAAACCGAGGCCAACATCCCAATATTGACCGCCATAATTGACTTCGTAATCGACTGTAGAAGAAGTATTATGTGCCTGCTGAGTCTCGCCACTGAGTTCACCCGCCTTGGAATACTGAACCATTTGACCTATGATTTTCCCCTGATCAGTATATTGTCCCCTGACTGAAGCCGATAACCAGCTAAACAGGTTATAACCTAGCCAGCTCGTGGACTGAAACACATCACCCAGCGCATAGCCCGACTTGTTTTTGTCTTGCAAGCGCACGGTAGCGTTAAATTGAGCGCCCCAATATATATCGTTCATTTGGCCGGTATAAGTCGCACTGGATTTAAAATCCCAAGTACCGCTGCCAGGTTGCATGCCGATATCCTGCAATACGGGAATTGGGTTGGGGTAAACAATGCCGGCTGTCTGTCCGTGTATCTCACTGACACTTCCGGTAGGTGCGCTACCGCCAATGCCGACGTGAACATGATGATTGGGATCATCGTAGAGTTTGATTAAGACGGTAGCCAGGGTATCGCCCAAATCAAAAACATTATGTTGCATTCCAGAATACGGTGATTGCAAGTCTGTTGAAAGATGCAGTTCAGTATTGCCATTTACAGAATAAGACGCCTTACGTAAATCACTACTCATAGTCATCTCCATATCCATCAGTTGCGGCATGACCATCAGATTCAGCCAATCAGTGGGCGCGTACATCAAATCAAACATGTGCATACCCATGGTCATGGAAGCGGGTCTTACCAAACAGCCTTTTTCACCGGCTGACGTATAACCTGGACATCCCAACGCATTAACGGTTTGATCGCTTACCGACTGACTACCGTGCAACATATTGCCGCCTTGGCTACCATACATATAACGGTAACCCGCCATAACGTCATTGGCTTTAGGCATCATGTGCCCATACATCACACCTGCAGGCGGCTGACTGCCATGATGCATGTGTTGGTGATGATGCTCGTGACCACTACCGCCACCAAAAAGCCCAGATGCGGACAGATCAATATTAAGACCGCCGTGCGCCAGGTAAGAACTATAGTCCGCGTAATCACCAGAACCGCCTCCCCCCATTTTTAAGCCGCCTTGGTGGGTGTAATATTCAATACCGGCTTCAATATTGACGCCTTTGGCAAACTCTTTGGACAGGGTAATGCCGCCATTTAACGAACCAAACGCCGATAGCCTGAAATCACTGGAATAATGACCGTCTACTCGGGGAGCCAGAAAATACGGCGCAAAAAACTCGGCTTGTGACTGTGAATAATAACGCACGCTAGGCGCAGCCATAATGCCGTAAGGCAAGGGTTGAAACCATTTAAACTCAAAGGTATGCGAATTAACCTGCCAGTCATCGGAGTAAAAGCGGTAATCCAGATGCGCAGAGGCGTCCAGTAGCGTGATATGTTGAATTAATCCAGTCCCCAGTGATAACTGGTTACGGTGATCGGGTCGTATTTCCCTGAACAGTTCAGGGCCGACAATTTGTAGCTGGGTAATCGAATTCCAATCAAATTGTTTGTTTCCAAGAAATGCAGCCTCACTAATCGTGACATATTCCTCAGGGGTTATTTCACCACGCACATACACGGCTTTATAAGGATTGCTTAGATAGCCTGATTGATTGGTATAACTGGCAGAGGCATTGAGCAAGGTTGTTTTACTGAGAACCTGCGAAAAACCAAGATTGAATGCATTAAAGAGGCTTGAGCCATCAAGGGCTGAACCGGGTGCGCAGACTGTAGCTGTAGCAGTACAATCCGATGGGTGAATATGCGGCAATGCATTTGTAGCTTTTAAAACAGGTGCATGCGAATGACTGGTATTACGCCAAATACTGTTACTGGTCGCACCATAACCCACGGAAACGGTAGTCATTTTATTGTTTAATTCCTGACTCAGATTCACCGAGCCAAAATTAGATAGATAATCTGGCTCATCTGAGATGCCGCCGGATATGCCTAACGTCGTATTATCAAAATAATACTTGAGACCTAAGGTCGGCTGGGTGCGAGTTTCGAGTGGTTGATTTTGAAATACCTGCTTTATTGGGGCATTGTTAGGTAAAGGGACATTAAGCATTGTTCGATAGGCGGCAATACGTGCCTCTCTATCTTCACTATTTAATACATTTAATTCATTCCAAACTGCATACTGTTCCAAGCTGCCGCCCGTTAAGCCCGTTGCGGATACTTGACTTGCCGATGAAATCGCATCGGCTTTATAAAAGCCGAGCTCATTCCAATCTAATCCACTGGGATCAATATTTTGTGGATATTTTTCAAATGGATCGGGGTCTGGCTTATTACGTTGCCACCCATCGATTGCTGTTGCGCCATTAGCTGCCCACCACGCCCCCGGATCGCCCGATATAGTCATAACCTCAGGAAGACTATACGCAGGCGAAGCCCCCGAATAAGTATCGCGGTCATAACTAAAAGAAAACTCCAGTCTGTCGGTCAGTGGAATCAAAGTATCCGTATGATAAACCTGAACTTTCATACGTTTATCACTTTCCTGATAATGACCGTACTGAAAATTTGCTTCGGCACGGGTGACTGGCGTTGCTGCTGAGGCATCCAGTCCCGGTAAACTAAGTGCAGCGGCGGTTAAAGCGGCCAATGCCTTACCTTTTTCCATTTTAATTACAGCCACAACCACCGCCTGCTCCGCTCGCGCCACCTTGAGAGGCTTCGCGACTGGTAAAAATATGATCCCGGAGGTGGTTTAGTTTTGGATTAGGATCAAGCGCCATTTCTTTTTTGGCAAGATTGCCTCGCTCCCAAGCGGCAACAGGACTACACCCCTGACTGCCGACAATGCCAATCAGCAATAACAGCAACATTGGTAAAATAAGACAAAAACGCATCAATAAACTTCCATCACTATTCCGCCAACAAGGCCGAAATTACTTCGCGAATTTCTGTTTGATCGCCATCCCGATAACCCAAATGAATCTTGCGGACTTTTCCGGTTTTATCGATAAAGAAAGAAGAGGGCATGGCTTCTACATTAAAAATGCCCGGACATTCGCCTTTGGGGTTAAAGGCGACCGGGTAATCAACCGGATGCGCCTTTAAAAATTCACGGGCTTCCTCGGTATTTTCATCCACATTAATGGCAATAATCTCAAAACCCTCCTGCAGATGTTCATTACGTAAACCGTTTAAAAAAGGCATGGATTTTTGACAAGGCCCGCACCAGGTCGCCCAAAAATCGATTAACACCACCTTGCCTTTATACGCAGTCAAATTCAACTGTTGACCCTTATCAGTCAAAGCGGACGGGCATTGTGGAGCCGTTTGCCCTTCGTGTAGCGCATAAGCCCGGGCGCTGCCCATCATGAGTAAAAGTGTCAGCAGTTTAAATAACCATTTTATTAGCACAAGCTTTTCCGTAGGTTTAGGGAGTTAATTAACTCGTATTTCTTATTACATCGCTGTAATCTTGATTCCGTCAATCCTGCCGGAATGACAATGCAACAAGCTACCGCACTTCAAAATTCGGCTACTTGGTTCTCCCTGATGTTGCGAGGGTTAAAAGATGCCTGTTTAAAAAACCAAATTTTGAAGTGCCATTTTTTAAAACTCAAAAAGCGGACTTTCGCCCGCTTAACCGAGACTTGGACAAACAAACACCACTATCTGTGTCCTTGTTTGCCCAATGAGAGCAGCTTTAAGCTATTACATAGCGAGAGATAACGCGTTTTTTTTGCGACGGTTTAAACCCAACACGCCCATCATGCCAGACAAAAACAACCAGACTGCACCAGGTACGGGAACAGCTGAAACGTGGAAAGCAATGCTGGAGTTTCCAGCCAAACGATCATGAGCATAAACAGCGTTCAAAGCAGTATCGGTACCTAAACCACTTTTTGAAACAACTGCATCAGCAAACAATTTATCGTAGGCTGCTTGATTCGCGCCGCCGATAACCAGACTGTAAGTACCGGCATTCAGAATGCCTGACCAGGATGTTTTATTATCAACTGTACCATCAGCACCCAAAATTCCAGAGCCTGTAGCAGCATCAGCACCTGAAATACCTGTGTAAGTGAGGGTGTTAGTCAAGCCTGAGTTGTTGCCCATACTAAAATTGCCATTGGCATCATAAACACCCCAGTTAGTGGCTGCTGCACTGGCTGCGGTTGTGCCTTCTGTCAAGCCTTTAGCATGATCAATGACTACGTTCAGAGCTGCAAAAGGCGACCATGAAGCATAACCGGCTTCGTTGGCCAGATAGGTTTTTACTGCTGGCGTTAAAGCATCATAACCCGCTTGATTAAACACACCACCCACTAAGGCAGTATCACCAACGCCATCATGAGATGCAGCAGGCACTAAACCATGAAATAATGAGAACCCCGGGTTAAGTACAGCTGCGCCATTAAGGTTGGCTGTGCCGGTGATGGTAAAATCAACTTGTGATGTTGTAGTCAGGGTAAAAAAACGTAACTTGTTGTCATGGGAGTTAGCGGTGAAGGCAGTTTGCAAGCCTTCGATGTAGCCGCCGTTGCTGGTTACGGTTGGGTTTGAGCCGCCAGTACCAGTAGGTGCATAAGTATTGGTCGCTTGATCGTACAAAGAAGTACCGTAACCAACGTGAGCCGATGCCTGAGTAGAAACCAGAGCCATGCTGCCCAAAAGTCCTGCCATTGTTGCTTTTAATACAAGTGATTTCATTATTTTTCCACACTAAATTTATGTAAAGTTAATTGCCGGCTATTGACTAATCCCAATGCCGACAATTGTTAATGTGTAACCCAGCCGTCCTGAACCTACTTTCAGCACCTGTGGCTTTCCGGCCCCGCCTTGCGACGAGTGTGGCGATAAGGCCATCCCTGGCAAAACATCCTGTTCTTTCCGTTGTTAATTCCTTGGTGAACCGTTACCGCCTGTTACTTTAAACGGTGCGTTTTTTTCTGCATGCCCCCAATCCGGCAAGTGCACTGGCAAAAAGCCAAACTGATGCCGGCAGTGGAACTGGGGTAACTGTCGAGTTAAAGGTGAGAATACCGGTTAATTCATTACCGTTACTGACGGCATTACCGCCCCCCGCAGCAATGGTGTAATCACCGGACGGCAGCAGGTAATTTAGTAACGATACCGAATTGCCGCCGGTCGGCCCTACATGCGTTAAATAATCAATAACGGCCCATTCTCCAGCGACCCCTGTGGTAGCCATGCTCCAGCTATGCAATGCGTCAAATTGCCCTTTATAGACAATGTTTGCGGTGTCGCGAAAAGGCGAGAAATTGCCGCTGGCATCGGCAACCAAGCCGGTATCAACAGGAGAGCCATCCTTGACGCTGTGCGCAGGGGCGGGCGTTGTTACAAAATGCGACGGATTTAAAGGATCGATAAGGGTGTCATCATGCGAGTCCGCAGGTAACAGACCGGAGTAAAGGCTGAATGCCGGATTTAGCAGTCCAGTATTATCGTAATCCTTAAAGTTAATATTTACGTTGTAATATTGGGTGGGCTGCCCTGCAAGCTGAGCCAGATGAAAACTGTAGAAAGTACCACCCGCCAAACCGTGACTATCACCCAGTTGGGGCGTAGTACCTTCATACCAGCCATTGTCGGTAAAAAGGCCTGAGTTTACACCGCCTGGAGATTGATTAGAATCGCTCAAATCAGCGTACTCGACATGCGCAGCAGCCGGATTGGCAAGTCCCAGCAACAGGATTGCCGCAGCACTTAAGTTTAGCAATGCCCATAAACCACGTTTTTTTGTTTGCTGAATGTCCGCTTGTTTTGTATAACTCATATTTACACCTTAAAATTATTATTAAAAATATCTACCCGGCATCTAAGCGTGTTCTTGTACCCATTAACAGTATTCATTAAAGCAAGCACCATGCCAACGCTCTCAAGCTCCGTTTAATCGGCATTTAGAGTATGCAAGCGAAGGCTGGACTTTATTAAACTATGTTATTTAACACGCTCAGTGTGTCATATCACATACTTTGTAAACGAGTAATCGAGATTTAAGTAAGGACTGCCTCCCGATTTACCCGTTAAAAATCACCCGTAAAAAAAGGGCAAACAAGACAGAGGCTACCTTGCTTACCCGGTAATAGAACAGCGGTTAAACTATTTGGAGAGGCTGACGGCAGCTAAAAAACGCCAGCGAATGGGGTTTTTTACATAGCCATTGAACGGCTTTTACGGCGATTTAAGCCCAATACACCCATTATGCCGGTCAGAAACATCCAAACCGCAGCAGGGACAGGCACAGCAGCAACGCTGACAGCATTAAAGATTAATTGGCCATGTAAATTGGTTCCACCAAAAGAATCCACGCCAAAACCACCTGCAGCCAGGGCCGCACCCAGAGCACCCGAGGCAGCGATGGTATAATTCCCCGCACCTAAGGTAATGGCAAGCGTTTCCAGGGTATCACTGGCATTAGCCGAAAATCCTTTAACAGAGCCGGCATTGCCATTAATCGCTGCAAGAAAAGCCACGTTACTCCAGTTACCCGAGACATTGGCTTGACCCCAGTTAGCCAGTGAATTGTACTGACCGACATAAGTACCCGGGTTTCCGGCTCCTGCCGTTTGGCGATACGAAGAAGCAATACCCTGTACATCCATCGGCGCAGTTAGTCCATCCAAAGTATCTTGTACTTTTGCAAACGGAGGAGTAGATGCTTTTGGATTCAATTTTTCGTTACCATCATCATGAGCCTGGTATTGCAGAAGACCGCTATACAGCGTGAAGCCATTGTCAAAAAAGCTGCCTTGGCCATTATCAACGTTCCAACTGATATTAACTTTGGAAGCTTCAGAAAGGCGGAAGTTGAACATATCCACCTTGTGGCTATCCCCCAAAGTAGTTTTGGTGCCATTACCCCAGCCAAAATCAGTAACATCATTAACGTTGACGGTTGCGCTACTTAAAGTCGGCGTATAAGTGACGCTGGTGAAACTGCCAACGCCGGTATAAGATTGGTTGGTTGCGTTCCATTGGCTCTGGTTACTTAAAGCCAAATCTTGTTGCGACGATATAACGCCAAGTCCATTGGCAGCTTTACCACCCAGAGCGACAACACCGGCAGGCGTGGAGCCATATTGCGCGGTAGAAGCCGTTTTACCCGCCGCCGTCAAATCACCGATTTGCGAGCCTTGGTTAAGATCATAATACTCAACATGCGCCAATGCTTGTTGGCTTAAGCCCAACAAGGCAACGGTCATGCCGAATACCGCTTTTTTCTTAAAGCCATGTCCTGCGCGTGCAGAAACGGCCGTTTGCTGTTTATAAGTCATGTAGATACCTTAAAATAGTAAAAAAATTACAGCCCTTTTAACAGGGCAACCTCTATAAATTAAACACAGTAAAACCAACACTTGCTTAATTTGTGGGAGCGGCTTTAGCCGCGAATAGTGCAACTAAAGCCGCTCCCGCAAAAAGGCAAATACTCAAATTAATGCATTGTTAAACGGCAAATGCTCAATATTGCTTATCCTGCTTGCTGAACAAGGAAGTGAAGCAATTGCTTAAGACTAAAGCAATTAACAAGCCAACCACCAAAGCCCTTGTCATTAAAGGCTTCCGGGATTACAGGGCTCTTTTAATATAATTAAACTATGTTATTTAACCCATTCAATATGTGATATGACGTGCTTTTTCCTGGGCATCGAATGAAGCCGCCTGGTTTTCTCTTTAAAGCTTGTTATAGCGGACTTCCCCGAACTCAATATGAAGATTAAGCATTAAGATATTCATGGCTGGACACAAAACCGTCATACTTTTTGAGACACTGCATTCAGTGCCATAGATAGAATCAAGCTATCCATGCCGAGTGGATTACGGCAATTCATTTCAGTTGGTGATATTATTTCAAGTACCTTTTTGAGTCTTAAGCGAGTTTCAATTTGAAAAATTTAAGTTATTACCGTTATTCGTTTCAGGCGATGGGGTCACCTTGCGAAATCCAGCTTTTTGCCAAAACCGGATTGAAGGCAAAGCGGGTTGCAGATGCTGCCGTTGCCGATGTCCATAAGCTGGAAGTACGTTATTCGCGCTATCGTACTGACAGTTTTTTATCCACTATCAATCGTGTGGCGAGTACCGGTGGAAATCTAGAAGTCGATGAGGTGACGGCAGGATTACTTAATTACGCCGCCATCTGTTATGAACAAAGCGATGGTTTGTTTGATATTACTTCCGGCATTTTGCGTCGCGCGTGGAATTTTAAATCGCATGCACTGCCGGATCAGACACAAATCCAGGAGCTGCTTAACCACATCGGCTGGCATAAACTAAGGTGGAAGTCACCTGTACTGGAATTTCCAACAGCAGGAATGGAAATTGATTTTGGCGGCTTGGTTAAGGAATATGCTGTCGATAGAGCAGCTGCACTCTGCCAGTCGGCAGGCATTCGTCATGGCGTGATAAATTTGGGCGGCGATATTAAAGTGATCGGGCCCCGTGGTGATGGAAGCCCTTGGCGAGTCGGGATACGTCATCCCCGTCAAAAAGAGGATTTACTGGATACCCTATTATTAAGTGAGGGTGCGCTGGCCAGTAGCGGTGACTACGAGCGTTGTATTTTGATAGAGGGTGTTCGCTACGGGCATGTGCTTAATCCGAAAACCGGTTGGCCGGTACGCTATCTGTCTTCTGTGAGTGTGGTTGGAGATTTTTGTGTAGTGGCCGGCAGTGCATCGACTATCGCCATGCTTAAGGAGGATAAAGGCTCGGCTTGGCTGGATACGATGGGATTGCCCCATTTATGGGTGGATGTAAACGGCATAGTGGGTGGTTCGCTGGTAAAAGAGAAAACTTCGGACAATTCCATTCCTCTTGGTACCAACGCATAGCATTTTTGGAATGGAAAAGTTATCTCATGCAAACGCTTAAGCTGTATTACTGGAACTGATTGCCGCCGCTTTGCCTCGACTCTCATTAACTTTGGATAACAGCGCCAAGCCGATGATAAAAAACGATAACGTCGACAGCAATGACAAACGGTGATTGCCATCGCTCAAATAATTTATCAAGCCGTAGCTTAAGGGTCCCGCTATAGCCGACAAGCGATTGACCAAACCCCATAAACCTAAAAACTCACCGGCCCGCTCAGTCGGTGAAAACTTGCTGACCAAAGCCCGCCCGACCGCCTGACTGGCACCCATGGCCACACCAATTATATTTCCGGCTATCCACATATCTACACGATCAGTCGCGAATAAAGCCACCAGCACCGCAATTATCCAAATAACCAGCGTAATTGCCAGTGTGGGAACCGAGCCCATGCGGTCTTGCAAATGCCCGCAAATAAAAGCACCCACAGCCGCCGTCACATTAACCACCATAATCAGTATAATTAACGACTGGGTATCAAAGCCCATCACTTCCTGTGCATAAATGGCCGCCAGAACCACCACCGTGCTAACCCCCGATTGGTAAACGCCCAAGGTTATCAAAAACCAAAGCAGATCACGAAAGCGTGCCGCTTCTTTAAAGGTATGTACCAAGCGGGCATAACTGACCTGTAGATTGGACAGACTCTTGTCCCGGATAACGGGTATCGCACGCTCACGCAACCAGATAAAAGTAGGCGCGGCCGCCAAAGCAAACAGGGCGGCGGTGATGAGTAAAGTAACCGGAACAAAATGCGTTTCCGGCAACCCGTGTTGCTTGGCCCAAGTGATGTAGGCCAAACAAATACCCAAGGTTAGCAAGCCGCCAAAATAACCCAGACTCCAGCCATAACCGGACATTCTGCCCATATTTTCCTCAGGCACCAGCTCTGGTAAAAATGCGGCAATCAGATTTTCGCCACTGGCAAACATAATGGCTGAAAGAGTAACCAGCACCATTCCCAAACCTATATCACCGGGCCCGACCAGTGCCAATAAAGCAGTAGCAACAATGCAACCCACCGAGGAAATCAGCAGAAATATTTTTTTGCAGGCCCGATGATCGGCAATTGCACCAATTAACGGCCCGCTAATCATGACTATAAAATTGGCGATGCCGATAGCCAGCGACCATAGAAAAGTCGATAACCCCGGCGTAACTCCTTGCGCAGCACCGGCAACCACACCGACGAAATAAGCGCTAAATATAGTGGTTTGCACCACAGTGGTATAACCCGAGTTGGCAAAATCATATAAAGCCCAGGCCAGTAATTCCCTACGCCCTGCCCTGCCAAGTAACGGGCTTGTTTCATCAGACAATGATTTATTCTGAGTGCTGTTCATAGTGGGTAAGCCTGTAAAAGGGTTAATAGTTGGGAATGGTCACGATTTAAGTTTTTAAAACTACTAAAGCCACTGAAGCGTGACGGGGGTTGCAACCCCGTCACTCACGTTTTGAAAGCTATTAAAGCCATCAAACGTTTCGGTCGGGATTACAATCTCCGACCGGCATCCAAGAGATTATTATTGCCTGGCGCTCACAGACAAGCCGCGCATAAAATTTTTGACCAATAAAGCAATCGTTTCTTCTATATCGTCAATATCAGCCTTATCGCGCTGACCCGTTAGCGAAAGTGCGCAGATTCCATGAACGCCGAACCACAAAGCGCGTACAGCACGCTTTCTCTGATCCTCGGAAAGCTCCGGCACAAAGACTAAAAACGGCACTTCAAGGAGGGCAAAAACTCTGTCAATTTTCTCTTGGTACCAAGCTGTTATTTTGGAATCTACCGACAATGAATAGTCGAAAACAGTGTGCCAGCGATTAAAGTTCTGGCTGGCATAGCGCAAATAACTGCTGGCCATGGTTTCAACTGACTGCTCTGCACTGCCCTCTTGCACTTGCTCTAACTGCACGGCAATAGCATCCAGCGTTCCGGCATTTATGTGCATAATTAAATCAGCCATATTAGTAAATACCATATAAATACTGCCCACGGTATAGCCAATTTCCATAGCAATCGTGCGTACTTTTAATGCCGAAAAACCCTCTTCGATGACAATGGTTTCTGCCACAGACAAAACCAATGCCTTTAATTCTTCCATACTGTGTTCACTTCGCCTTGCCATAGTTAACCATTTCTATTTCTTTAAAAAGAGTGTCGCATTGAAGTCTGTCTATTACTGCGCCGCAAACTCTACAAACTATTTAACCATATAATCAACAAACACCGTTAACTTGTGGCGCAGAAAGCATCTTTACCGATAAATACCCGGTAATGGAATATAAAATTGCTGTTTGAAAGCTGATTTTATTAGGGTAAACTCTAGCTTCAAGGTAATTATTACCCGTTTGTTTTTTTCGTAGTTATTCAGTCCCCTTCTTTGAAAAAGAGGGGTTAGGGGAGATTTTATTAGATAAATCCCCCTCGATCCCCCTTTTTCAAAGGGGGAGGTGAATACTTACATTTATTCAAGTTTAATGACAGAACCAAACGGTTTTTTATTGCCCGATGACCCCATAATAATAAGAGGTAGTTATGAGTAAAATTCTTAATGAAGTTTTATCAGCAAACAGAGATTACGTAAATGATTTTGGCGATAAAGGAGACTTGTCGCTGCCACCAGCAAGACATTTTGCCATCCTTACCTGTATGGATGCGCGTTTAGACCCTGCAAAATACGCCGGTTTATCCGAAGGCGATGCGCATGTAATCAGAAACGCCGGAGGCCGCGCCAGTGATGACGCTATCCGCTCACTGGTTATCTCCTACAAATTGTTGGGCACGCGGGAATGGTTTGTTATTCACCATACCAACTGCGGCATGGAGCTTTTTAACGATGAGATTATGCGTGATTTGTTGGCCAGCAGTTTAACAACGGCATCTCTGGATGATAAAGGCTTGTGGTATGACACCGGCGCAGGACCTGGCTCGCACGAAGCTCAACATATCAGCTGGCTGACCATTAAAGATCAGGAACAAAGTGTGCTGGAGGATGTACTTCGTATTAAAAGCCATCCACTGGTTCCTGCCAACATTCCGGTTTATGGCTATATCTACGACTGTTCAACAGGCCGGTTAATCGAAGTCCCGGCTGCTTCAGAAGCGGGTCAAGCAAGCTAGCAATAATTTCAACTCTGCCCTTAGCGTCAGAAACGGGCGGGGTTGAATTTCAAGACTGATTCAGCCATTAGCCTGCTGTTGCTTTCAAAAGTGATGGCACCCGTAGTTAAATAGCATGCCCCTTCTTCTCTTTTAATCAGTTTGTGTGCTCGTCCAAATGCACCTTGCCCCGAAAAACAAGATACTGATAGCCGCTATAAACCAGCATGACGGGAATCAAAAGGCCAATACCTGCGAGCATAAATATCAATGTCTTGCTCGATGATGCTGCATGAATCAACGTTATCGAGACAGGAATCATATACGGATAATAACCGATAGTCACTGCCGTAAAGGAGGCCAGAAAAATGATGACACTCCAGAAAAAAGTCCTTAATTCGAAACCTCTCCGCAATGCCCACATCAACATAATAAAGGCAAAAACAGCCAGAATAACAAATAAATCCAGGTAATTTCCGGTTTCTTTATCAGCCCAGCGAGCCGCAAAATAAGGATTGAAGCGGGATGCCAGGATGACTATCATTATCATAAGAATTATTTCCAGAATGGCCGCTATATAAGCTTGAACAATACTTTTGCGCTGAATTGCGCCTTCAGTCTTTATTATCAAATAAGCGGCACCCAACAAGGTATAACCGGTTGTTACTCCCAATGCGACCAACGCTGAAAAGGGTGTAAACCATTCCCATACGTTGCCCTGATAGTTGCTTTCGGTAATACCCAGTCCGCTAATCAAGCCACCAAATGCAATCCCCTGCGCCAGGCTAGCCAATAAACTGCTGCAACCAAACGCCAGATTCCAGGGAGCTTTATTCCGGGCATAATGACGAAACTCAAAGGCGACACCACGAAAGATCAGGGCAAATAACATGACCATGACCGGAATATAAAGCGCTTGCAGCATGATTGCAAAAACCAGGGGAAAGGCACCGAAAAGTGAACCACCCAGTAAAACCAGCCAGGTTTCATTGGCATCCCAGATACTTTCAAGACTCTTCATCATAATAGCGCGTTGTTTCTCATCCTTGGTAAAAAGGAAAAGAATACCTACCCCCAAGTCAAAACCATCCAGAATGACATACAAAAAGAGCATCAGGCCAATAATTAAAAACCAGATATTGGCGAGTAAACTATGAATTTCATTGTCCATAAATGATATCCTCGGAATCGCTATCAGATGGGCTCTAATCTAACGTCTTGACGGCGGCGCTAGCGATAAATCAGGGCCTTTGCTGATAATACGGGCAGCAAACATCAAAAACAAAATAAAAAGACTGCTGTAAATGACCACAAAAGCAACCAGACTGGTTGCCACAACAGACAACGGAAGCGTCGATGCCGCATCGCGGGTTCGTAACAAACCGTAGATTACCCAAGGTTGACGGCCAACCTCCCGTACAATCCAGCCACATTCTGTAGCCAGATAACCAAGAGGAATTGAAGCTATCCAGGCATACAACAGCAAACGATGCTTGCCAATAGACGCGGGTGTTAATTGCCCCCTAAGCCAAGCGAGCAATGTCCACAACATGAGTCCCAAAAAAGCCATCCCGATCACTACCATAATTCGGAAGCTATAGAAAATCAGCGCAATGGCAGGCGGCTGGTCGGCTTGTGGAAATAATGTTAAGCCTTTTACCTGTCCGTGGAGATCACCGGTTGCCAGAACACTCAAAACGTTCGGGAGAGTAATAGCCCAGTCATTCTTTTGATCATTCTCGTTGGGCCACATCAGAAGATTCCATTCGGCTCCCTTGCCTTCTTGATTTGTCGTCCAATGCGCTTCGATAGCGGCTCCTTTTGCCGGCTGGTTTACAAACACATGCCGACCACTGGCATCGCCCAAATATATTTGAATAGGCACCACAAAAATCGCTCCTATCAGGGCAAGCTTAAAGGACTTAAGAAAAAAATCCGTATTTCTGTTTTTTAAAATATACCAGGCGGATAAACCGCCGATAACAAAGAGACTGGTCGTCAGGCAGGCAAACCATGTATGTAAAACGCCCCACGGCATATTTTTGTTAAAGATTGCTTCAAAATAGCTGTCCACCACAACCTTGTTGTTTTCCAGATGAATGCCCGCCGGGGTTTGCATCCATGAATTGGCAACCAGAATCCAAAAAACAGAAAGCGATGCGCCTAACGTGACCATTCCGGTTGCCAGCAAATGAATGGCGGGGGGAACCCGCAACCATCCAAACAGCATAATTCCAAGAAAACCGGCTTCCAGCATAAAAGCCATAGCGCCTTCGTAACCCAGAATATTACCGAAAAATTCTCCCGTCATCATGGAAAATCGGGACCAATTGGTACCAAACTCAAATTCCAGGGGAAGTCCGCTGATAACGCCTACCGAAAAATTAAGCACAAACAATTTCGCCCAGAAACGCGCGTGCCGATAATGGTCAACATCACCCGTTTTCAGCCATAACCCTTCAAAAACGACCAGAATAAGGGATAACCCCACCGTCGTGAGCGGCCATAAAATGTGGAACATGGCCGTAACGGCAAATTGCAAACGTGACAAAAACACAGGGTCTTGTAAGATTGTCATAGACAGGTTTCTCGCTTTGTTTCCGCGCCCCGATATTTGTCGGCAAGCACGACAAGGGTTACTAATGAGCCGGTTTCGATACGGATTGAAAAAACACTTTGTTTAGGGTGTTCGCCTGCTGTAGCACATCCGCAGTCTGGTAGTCCCTACAAACTGATGCAGGTGAGGCATATTAAGCAACATGTGTTCTGCCAACCCATTGATTTATAACTATCTACAAACCATAAATGTGAAATATAAATTATCGCACACTTATTGATTTTATAGACCTGCACTGTTTTGTAGGGACTACCCGCAGTCTGGCTTAATCGCCGGGTTTTAAGAGCATTTTGCGTACATCACCCACATGAATTTCTTCTAAAGCGCACATACGACGCGCATACTCCTCAAGCATAACGTTACGACCGTTTACCAACTCAAGTAAACGATAGTATTCCGCTAAAGCCGACGTTTCATGCTCCAGAGATTCACGCAAAATATCACCAATATCGTGGCGATGCGATTCCAGTAATGCACCGATGCCCAATGAAGGATGACCGCCCAAATGAGTGATCATTTCACCTGCTTCGTTAGCATGAGCCAAAGACTCGCTGGCTTGGCTGCGCATCCAGGAAACAATAGGAATACGGTTGTAGCCGAAAACCATTAAGGCATAGTGCGTATAGCAAACAACCCCAGCCAGCTCGGCTTCCAGAATTTTATTCAAAACGTTAATAACGGCATCTTTATCAATTACGTTGTTAGTCATGAGAGTCTCCGGTGTCAGAATGAAATAGATCCAACTATAATACTTTCGTGTTATTAAATAAACCGATTAAATTGTCGTGGCGGTAAAAATTCGTCGGCAATAATTTTACGTTTAGTTTTCGATTAAATCATTACCTTTGAAGTATTTTTGTTTAGCATAATCCAGTAACCCAAATGCCTCCGGGTTATGAGCGGATGAAAAAAGGATTCTTGGGCTTGGCTTGTCCAGGATTGTTCCGTATATAGATTCAGTGATATCACACCACCTGTTCCAGAAAAGACACCTCCAGGAGAAAAAATGCAACGATTAAACTTGTGTCATCATCACTTACGTCAAGACGCTGTCGGACATTCTTTCATTCTGGTTATTCTTTTCACGGTTGCCTTGTTATCGGGTTGTGCAACGCGAGAGATAAAGACAACGGGGGGCGAAGTGGCGGATATTTTGCCCAAACCGGGCGCAACAGTAGAAGTCGGGAAGATAACCGTTGAAGGAAAAAAGCAGCTCGATTTCGATCCCGCAGTACTTCTCAATGAAGCGCTTGTATCGGCTCTCAAAGAAGAGCAGTTACTAGGGTCAGGCGACAAGACCGCACCTCGTTTTCTTTTTGATGTCAAAATTGTCGATTACGAACCAGGCAACGCTTTCAAAAGATGGATTATCCCCGGCTGGGGAAGCACGCTTTTGAATGTTCGCGGAGAGCTTCGAACAGCTGATAGCGGAGCCGTAGCCGCAGTGATCGAAAACAAAAGAAGTATTTTTGCTGGAGGTGCCTACACGATAGGTGCCTGGAAAAGCATCTTTGGCAACGTTGCGGACGATCTGGTGCAGGAGATGAAGACAAGAATCAATGGCGGAGGTTTCGTAGTTTCCCTCACCCCCTATTCGGAGCAGTCCTCTGGAACCGTTCGCGCCAAAAATCCTCTTGAATTGGAGGTAAAGAATATCAGCGATCTGCGGATTGACAAACTACGCCTTGGAGAACGCACCGCCGCTTTTGGCGTTAAAATGGATGATATCTACCCAAACAGAAGAGTAGGGGAATATCTGTCCGAGACCCTTTCCGATGCCCTCCGAACAATGGGGCATAAAGTGGGCGCTTCTGCCAATAGCGTGACCATCAAAGGGGAGCTTCTTAAGTTTTGGGTGGAGACACCTGCCTCCGCGCTGTATTGGGACGTAACGGCCGAGATTGAGCTTAAGCTGCTGGTGAAGGAAGCCGGACAGGAATCCGGAACAACTCGAGTCTATATCTCAAAAGAGACGGAACGAACGTATGTATGGCCCGGTACCAGTCTCATTGAGCAAGTAGTCAGTTCCACCGTCGCCAACCTGATGAACCGGATTCAGTCAGATAATATCTGGAATACACTCACTCATGATTCTATGCCAAAGCCCCCTCAGTAACAGAGGGACGAATATTACCTGCATCTTCTGGAGGGAATGAGTGCCGGACCCTCATCGTTTGCCGAACTGATTCAGAAAGTAAGGCAACTTTTGCAGGGGATATTTTTCGAGTTATCTAACTGACAGCTAACGTCAGTTAGATGCTTGTTTGTACAGTGGCAATCTATTTCTATGTCCCTTCTTTCCAGGACGATAAATAAGCCCGCTGCTCAGCGCTTAACCTATCAATGTTAATGCCCATGGCCGCCAACTTCATGGTGGCCACTTGTTGATCAATAGCTGTTGGCACCGGATACACAAGGGTTTCAAGATTGACACCTTGTTGCCACAAGTAAGCAATGCTCAGTGCCTGGTTGGCAAAACTCATATCCATGACCGTTGCCGGATGACCTTCTGCGGCAGCCAGATTAACCAGTCGTCCTTGAGCCAGCAACCTAATCTCCCTGCCGTCTTTAAGCTGATAAGCTTCTACATGGTTACGTGGGCTGTGTTTGTTTAGGGTCATTTTTTCCAGCGCCGGAATATTGATTTCAACATTAAAATGACCGGAATTAGCGATTACGCAACCCTCTTTCATAACTGCAAAGTGCGGCTGATCCAGTACATTTTTGTCGCCGGTTGCCGTGATAATAAAATCCGAACAGGCGGCAGCTACCATCATAGGCTGGACCCGAAAGCCGTCCATGGCGGCTTCCAGTGCTTTTAGCGGATCGACTTCGGTGATGATGACATGGGCGCCATGACCTTTGGCCCGCATGGCGATCCCGCGCCCACACCAGCCATAACCGGCAACCGTAAAGGTTTTACCGGCCAGCAATATGTTGGTTGCGCGAATAATCCCATCCAAGGTACTTTGCCCGGTGCCGTAACGGTTATCAAACAGGTGTTTGGTCATGGCATCATTGACGGCAATCACCGGAAATTTAAGCGCCTTATCCGCTGCCATGGCACGCAACCTTATCACGCCGGTTGTAGTTTCTTCAGTACCGCCAACAACCTTAGTCAATAAATCACGGCGATTTTTGTGCAGCTCGCTAACCAGATCGGCACCATCGTCCATAGTCAGTTGCGGCCGGTGATCCAGGGCTCTTGCGATATGCCGGTAATAAGTGCCGGCATCTTCGCCGCGTATGGCAAAGGTGGGGATATGATAATGCTGCACCAGCGCCGCCGCGACATCATCTTGAGTACTAAGGGGATTACTGGCACATAATACCAGCTCCGCGCCGCCTGCTTTGAGGGTGTGTGCCAGATTTGCCGTCTCTGTGGTGATATGTAGACAACCACTGATTCGCGCACCCGCTAACGGCCGGTCTTTGGCGAAACTCTCATATATTTCACGCAGTACCGGCATTTCGGTAAGCGCCCACTCAACACGCTCACGTCCTTGATCTGCCAGCGCTATATCTTTAATGTCATGGTTGTTATTCATCATAGTCTGGGTAGCGGGTCAGTAGGTTATTATTAGTAATCATCCAGTCCCCCTCTTTGAAAAAGAGGGGTTAGGGGAGATTTTATTAGATAAATCCCCCTCAATCCCCCTTTTTCAAAGGGGGAGGTGAATAACTACGATTATTAAGATGATGATTGTGAGTGATGTTCACCGGTGAGCGGAACAAAGCTAACGCCAAGAATCTTACTGGTTTCGATTTCACCATTCGCTTTTTTTTCTACCACCATCAACGTCTGATAATCAAAAGGCAAACCGACGGGTATAACGAGACGGGCGCCTGGCCGCAATTGATCAATCAAGGGTTGGGGTATATAAGGCGCAGCTGCGGTGACGATGATGCCATTGTATGGCGCATGTTCCGGCCAGCCGAAATAACCGTCGTCGTTGCTAATGTCTACATTGTTATAACCGAACTTGAGGAGACGTTTGCGTGCTGTTGCAGCCAGATCTGTAATTATTTCAACGGAATAAACGTGTTGTACCAACCCGGAGAGGATAGCCGCCTGATAACCTGATCCGGTACCAATTTCCAGAATAATATCCGCTGGTTTCGTCGTTAATAAGTCACTCATCAAAGCGACCATATAGGGCTGGGAAATGGTTTGCCCGCAGCCAATAGGCGCAGGGCCGTTAGAGTAAGCGCAATAACGTAATTCAGCCGGTAAAAACTCATGACGCGGCACTTGTTTCATTGCGGCCATAACCCTGTCATCCAATGCGTTTTTGTCAATGAGATGGCGGGTCAAGTGAACCTCCATGTCAATATCGTCCAGCATACGTTGCAGCTCTTTCATGGGTTATTCTCCGCAAATATTTCATGGTTCGACAGACTCTCCCGAGCGAAACCGAAAGACTCGCCACTAACCGCCTAATCTTAAACTGCCCCGTCTTGAGATGAAAGCTGTTTTAGCTAAAAAACATTGTAAATCAAAAATTCCGCTATAACATTAAGCCACTATAAATTAAAGACTAAGGCGATATCCAAAAATGAATATACTAAAGTGGCGCAGGATTTTTGTTTATTTTCAAGGCGAAAAAATAGGCGCGTAGGTGGCTACGTAACTATTTTGACAGCGCAGAAAATAAATAAAAAGACCAGTGAATTGGGTATGTTCTTCGCAGGAAATCGCCTAAGGATGACATCCATGAAAGCGATGGTCTTGAACAAGCTCTGCAACCTTACCGAAAATCAGATGCCGCTGACGCTTATAGAGCTGCCTGTGCCGGTTCCGGGTGATAGAGAACTTTTGTTGAAAGTTTCAGTGTGCGGGGTTTGCCATACCGAACTGGATGAAATTGAGGGGCGCACGCCACCGTCGCAATTACCCAGGGTGCCGGGACATCAAGTGGTCGGTCGAGTTGAGGCTATTGGCAGCAAAGTAAGCACTATAAAAATAGGTGACCGGATTGGCGTCGCCTGGATTTTTTCCGCTTGCGAAACCTGTAAATTCTGCCTGGCCGGCAATGAAAATCTGTGTGAATCTTTCAAGGCAACCGGTCGTGATGCCAATGGCGGATATGCCCAGTATATGACCGTTGCCGAAAATTTCGCATATCCCATTCCGGCCGTTTTTTCCGATGCTCAGGCAGCGCCTTTGTTTTGCGCTGGTGCAATAGGCTATCGGTCGCTACAATTAACGGGGCTAAAAGATGGACAACGTTTAGGCTTGACAGGTTTTGGCGCATCCGCTCATCTGGTTTTGAAGATGGTCAAATATCAGTATCCCAATACCGACGTTTATGTTTTTGCCCGAAGCGCAGAGGAAAGAGCATTTGCCAGGGAACTGGGCGCTGACTGGGCGGGAGACACCACCGATCATCCTCCGTATAAACTGGACAGCATTATTGATACGACACCGGCATGGGCACCCATTGTTGAGGGGTTGTCCAATCTGGAGCCAGGCGGCCGACTGGTAATTAATGCGATCCGCAAAGAAAACGACAAGCGCAGCCTGCTGAATCTTGATTATCCCGCTCACCTCTGGCAAGAGAAAGAGATAAAAAGCGTTGCCAATATTACCCGTCGCGATGTAAAAGAGTTTTTGAATCTGGCGGCGGAAATGAATATCAAGCCCGAGGTTCAGATATTTGCATTAGCGCAGGCAAACGAAGCATTGCTGGAATTGAAGGCCGGCAAGATACGCGGTGCCAAGGTGCTGAAAATAGAGTGATCAAATTAGAATTGATCATGTTCTACATGAAAAATCACCCGCGCATCGGGTGGTGATATACAATTGCCATCCGACACGATGACATTCCACATTTGACGCCAACTATTTTTACCTTAAGAGGAAAACTCAATGAACGAAAGAATTATTATGCGCACAGGCGAAGCCTTGATTGCTGGCGGACCGCCCGGAACAGCAGCCGAACCTGAAATTATTATCGGTGAACTTGACGGGCCTGTCGGCACCGCCATTGCCACCATGACTGCCGGTCAAGTTAATGGCCATACACGGGTGTTTGCCCTTTTAAACACCGACATTCAGGTCAGACCCGTGACGTTGATGGTCAGTAAAGTCACCGTTAAAAATACCCGTTACACCAATATTTTAATGGGTACGGTACAAGCTGCGATTGCCAATGGTGTTTTGGATGCCGTCCGCGCAGGCGACATTCCCAAAGAAAAAGCCAACGATTTAGGTATTATCGTTTCGGTGTGGCTCAATCCAAGCGTCGCTACTGACGATAATCTGGATCATAAAATCTTGTTCGATATTCACCGAAAAGCCATGGCAACCGGTATCCATAAAGCCATGAATAACCAACCGGATATCGATTGGTTACTGGAAAATCAGGATAAAATTATCCATAAATATTTCCAGATGGGTCTGGATGGAAAAATTTAGAAACCAGAACGAAATACTCATGGCGGCGTGGTAATGGATTAACAAACCATTATCTAAAATTGCCTTTTAACTTACTGCCAGAATAACAACTGCAAATAATAAGACGTCTTGACCTTCTTAAGTCATAGCAATATGATATGCGATATGAAAATAACCCGTGTAGTTTTGGACACTAATGTGCTCGTCGCCGCATCCAGAAGCCGGAATGGCGCTTCATTTGCATTGCTATTGGCGCTAAAAAACGGTCAATTTACAGCGCTGGCGTCGGTGCTGCTAATGCTGGAATACGAGGCTGTACTGAAGCGACCGGAACAACTGGCTGTTAGCGGCCGTACAGCCACCACCACCGATGCCTTCCTGGACGCACTGTCGTTATTTATTGAACCCATTCACCTGCATTATCTTTGGCGACCACAATTACGTGACCCAGCCGACGAGATGGTAGTGGAAACCGCATTAAATGGCCGCGCCGAAGTGCTGGTTACCTTGAATATTGCTGATTTTTTTCCCGCCAGCCCTTTTCGACTGCCGGTATTGACCCCATGCGCTTTTTTGCGCCAACTGCAAGTGGAGAATATCTGATGACCAACTATGCGCTGCGCGTCCCCGAATCTCTGTTTACTTACGCTCGCAAGGTGGCGGCGGAAGAGCAGGTATCAATGAACCAGTTTTTCGTCATGGCCATTGCCGAAAAGGTTTCCGCATTGAAGACCGAGACCTATTTTCGTGAGCGGCAATCTCGCGGCGAACTCAATGCTTTTGATACTTGGCTCAACGCCAGTCCTGATTTAAAACCGATGACAGGCGATGAACTGACTTGACTTGGTATCGGTTATAACCGGTTTATTCCTGTGGTGCGATTAAATATTGTCTGCGCTAACGGGGTAAAAGTGAAGTTCATGGAGAATGGCGCGTGATGAAGCTAAATTGGGCTATCTAATAAAGCGTTTCATATCTTGCCCCAGGGTGTATTTATAATCCTTGGGGAAGTCTTTGGTCACTTCAAAAATCTTAAGTATCAGTTTATAGGTATCCCGGTAAACCGGCAAGTCGTAGTAAAGTCCCATAGAATCAATGGAGTCAAAAATCAATCGAGTCTGACCCTAATACTGCTGCCTTAAATTTTAATTAATTTAATAATCAACAGGTTGTATGTTAAAAGTATACAAAAATGTGATCTTTTTAAAGCGACCAATATACGAAAAATCAACAAGTTAAATAGAAATAGAATCGCAATCTGTTTTTCTCAACACTTTTTGAGTTTGATCTCGCCATTTATTTGCATTCCAACACATTGATTATAATATAGATATTTTTAAGGTAGCAGTATTTAGAGTCTGACCCCTTTGATTGCTTTTTCCAAAAGAAATTTAGGTCCAGGATTTAATTTAGTACGAGTTGACTCGTTTTCTTTTTTCCTCAGTGCCTCGACAATTTGGTTTAAATCGTTACCATACCGTTCAGAATGTTCTTTTCGGTAACGACGAACTTCTTCAACAATTGGGTCGTTAATCATCTGATATACCTCCTAACTCTTCAGGTGAACATAATTGTGGACAAACATAACCACAAGATTCTACAAGCCGAATAATAGCCGCCTTTGTTTCAGCGTTGTTTATATGCTTAAAATTCCAGGTAAGCAAGAAATCCGCGCCTTGTGCGGCGGCGATAGCAATATGCAATGCGTCTTCTTCGCTTCCTGGTGGTACTGCACTTTTGGCTAATAGTAAATCAGCGATTCTGGTTGCCTCATCTGAGATAGACAGGCTAGGAATTTCAGCAACTCTTTCAAGACGCTGTTGTGCCGCTGATAAATCGCCCCTACCAATTTCTTCCTCTACCAGAATAGATATGCGAAGCTCAAACCGATGCCGGTGGTTTTCCCACCAATCAATCGTTATCGCTTGTCTGCCCGCAATGACAACATCTCGATTAGGTCTGGATGTTAAATAACTGATTACTGAAGATTCGATATAGACTGTGCTTTTCATTGGGTTGCTATCCTCATTTTTCATCTCCATTAACCAATTTTATTGAGTATAACATGACAAAAGATAAGACTACCTAAATGTCACGGCCAATCAGTTCTTGATGTTTTCATTATAAAATACAATATGTTGCGCTCATATCCAGACATTTAACCGCTTGACATAAAAATATCATCGTAAATTCAACGCGTTATATAACTGCATTCAGTTGAACCCAATAAAATATCAAATAAGTTACAATTAGAACAGTTTCGCCGTGACCTAAATGTGATTCGATGCCGGTAAATTGGTAACTTTGAAACGTTGCGACGGGGTGCATACCCCGTCGCGCACAGAAGAAATAAGCGGCAGCACACGTAGCGAGGCAGGGCGAAAGTGTCGAGATACCTTTGCCAGTTTAAAAAAGACCTGCCTAAAGCACAAGATTTCATTTTGGCATTATCTTAAGGATAGGCTGCCAGGCCTAAACAATATTCCACCGCTACCTGATTTAATTCGGGCTGCGGCTACCTGCAACTAATGTGATGTTACACTTTTAACATACAACCTGTTGATTATTAAATTAATTAAAATTTAAGGCAGCAGTATTAGAGTCTGACCCCTTATGATTTGTCAAACTCAGTGGCAGGCAAATGCGGCACAAAAAGGAGTTTACAAATCCAGCACTGCTGGCAGGCTTGTGGTTGTTCCTCTCCATGCTTGAAATCATGGAGGCATACTCCCAAGAAAAGCTGGAAAGTTTGAAAGCAACTGCCCAGCAATTTTTAGGGAAAGTTGTGTAGATATTTATGCCCTCAACCCCGTGCCTATTTTCAACTTCCTTCACATCAGCTGTTTTTTAAGATAGAGATAATTGGAATCAATCAGGTATTGACACCTTCATTTTTATGGGTTAATTTTATTAAATAAAATCGTAATTACTCAGCGTAATTAACAACCATCCCAAATTCTGATTTTGGTTT
>JBAXXH010000024.1:0-38822 GCA_037127995.1 Methylococcaceae bacterium
GGGATTCCACCATAAGGTCATCAAAGCGCATCCGGCTGACATCCAGATATAATCCTAAGTCGTCGTTAAAATAAAGCCAATCTTGATAGCGTTGCCAGAGTTCTTGAGTATTCATAATACCTGTATGCGTGACCTTAAAATGTTTAATAGAAATATGAGTGCATAATCCAGCACGTGTGCGGGTGGTTATTGTTTGATATTACCCAAAAAGCGACAAAATTACCATGATGAATGTGAAGTTTTAGGTTTTTCTGGGTGCCGGGTCAATTAAAAACAAGGTAATGCTTGAAAAATGTTGTCAGGATTTATTTTAAGCCGGAATGGTTCAACGATAGCGGTAGTGTAAAAACGATTGGGACAGGGTTAAAAACCCCATTCCGCTTGTTATTTCAATTAGCGCTTGAATTTGGATAGGCAAGTATAATTTTATGTATGGCTTCTCTGATATGTTGGGCATTGGTTTGGGGGTCACCCACGGTGCCTTTGCCAATACCCCGAAAAACGAGTTTTCGCGTCTTGGCATCTACAAAGTCAATAATGAGTGTGCCTTCGGTGTATTCTGATATGTTGGTGTATCCATCTGGATATCCACCCCAAGCACCATAAGGGCCGTAGCCATAACCATAGCCATAGCCAAAGTTACTTGATTGATAAGTGGCAAGCTTTTCTTGCGTGCTGACATGACGCAGTATATGCAAATCAGCATTATCAGCAACTTCACGCAGGCCACGCCCGGCAAGACTGCTTTGTAACGCCTCGCGATAGGCAATTTCACTGGAGGGCGAAAGCGGTGGCTCTTCAGTGGGATGCATAAGTGTATAGGTGTGGTATTTATTAAATGCGGTTGAAGGATCAGCGTCGGTTGTGACGGAAATGGCCGAGCAGCCTGCTAAACCCAAAATGACGCTGCAAAAGGTAAAACGTAAAAGTAATTTAAACATGATGTTTTTCCGTTGTAGTCAGTGGTATTTGTTAAAAAGCCGCCATCAACACCTTCAAAAAGTGACGTGTTGTAGGGTATGTTGTGCGATCATCCGGTTTTCGTCGGTTGCTACGATCCATGCTGATACTGTTGAGCCTACGGTTGAAATACACGAAGCACAGGCTGCATTGGCTGAGTTGTTAAGCTCAAGTCCAAGCCACGCAGCCTGGTGGCTTATTTTTGCACGAATGATGGCAGAATGTTCGCCAATTCCACCGGTAAATACCAGCGCGTCAAGGCCGCCCAATGCGGCGGCTAACGAACCTATTTCTCGTCCGGTGCGATAAACGAACAACTCAATGGCTTCGTGTGCATGTGGGTCGTCGCTGGCAAGTAAGGTGCGCATGTCGTTGGAAATCCCGGAAACGCCCAGTAAGCCTGATTGATGGTAGAGGAGTTGTTCCAGAGCATGGGTGTCCATGTTGTGCCGATCCATAAGATAAAGCAACACGCCGGGGTCGATACTGCCGCAACGGGTTCCCATGACCAAGCCGTCCAGTGGCGAAAAACCCATGGTAGTGGCGATACTATGGCCTTTATTAAGTGCGCACAGGCTGGCACCGCTCCCCAAGTGGGCAACGATAATACGGGCCTCGGCGAGTGTGGGGTCAAGGGTGGGCAATACGGAGGCTATGTATTCGTAGGATAAACCGTGGAATCCGTAACGTCGAATGCCTTTATCAATAAAGCGTTGGGGCAGGGCAAAGCGTTGCGCGACAGGGGGCTGGGTGTGGTGAAACGCCGTATCAAAACAGGCTACTTGAGGTAACGATGGCATGATGTTCAGCAGCGCACGGATAGTTGCGAGGTTGTGCGGCTGATGAAGAGGTGCCAGCGGGATGAGCGTTTCCAATTCTGCCAGAACGGTTTCGTTAATCAGAACGGGAACCGAGTAGTGTTGGCCGCCGTGGACAACGCGATGGCCCACTGCCAGCAAGATGCCGTCTGCGAAATAAGCCCATAGCCAGTCGAGAATGAGGTTGATAGCACTTGCGTGATCGTGGGCTTCGTTTATAGAGAGTTTTCTATCTATCAATACAAAACCCAAGTGATTTTGTACTCTGAAGTCGGGCTGGTTGCCGATGCCGTCAATTTGTCCGGACGTATTGGCAACCAGCTGTGTTGATGATGCATCCTGTTGGTAAATGGCAAACTTGATGCTTGATGAGCCCGCGTTGATGACCAGTAGGTATTTATTCATTCATTGAGCCGGATTTACGTTAAATTTAATTTTTCTGAACATCAGGTTCCTTCACGGTTACGCAAGTTATCGGGCATATAATTGCGATCCCCCAAGCTTTCCAGCATCGGTCCGTGAATATCGAATTTGACAATACTTAACGAGGCTGCCTGTGCGTCGATTCGATCGCGGTAGCGGCCAAGATCAATCCCCATCAGGCTACAGAGGATAATGCGTATCGTGGCCTTATGCGATACCACCAACACATTACCACTTGGGAAGCCGGACTCGATTTCGGTGATGATCGGGAGTGCGCGACTGGCTACCTGAACAGCTGTTTCCCCGTTGGTTGGCGGATTCCAGGCGGGTTCTGTCAACCAGCGTATGTAATCTTGTTCGTAGCGTTGCTTAACGTCTGCCTGTTCGCGGCCTTCCCACGCACCGTAACCGATTTCACGAAGTCCGTCCCTGAGTTGCATGGGCAAGCCCACCTCATTGCACAAAGGCAGTGCCGTTGCGATGGTTCTTTTCATCGGGCTGACATAAATAGCCGTCCAGGGTATTGAGTGATAAGCTTTTGCGAAAGCTTGCGCCATAAGGTGTCCTTCTGGCGTCAATTCCGGATCCATTGTGCCGCAATAGGTGCCGCGTTGACTGTGCTCTGTTTCACCATGGCGTAACAAATAAATTTTCAGGCTCATTTCAAGAATCCCGGTTCATTAACGGGCAACTTGACCGGTACGGCATGCACATTCCAAATCTCATCGCAATATTCGCGAATTGCCCGATCAGAAGAAAATTTTCCGGCTCTGGCCGTATTCAGGATTGACATGCGTGTCCAGCGTTCCGGATCTTTCCAAACAGCGGTCACTTGATCCTGACAGGCCACATAATCTGCGTAATCGGCCAACACCAGAAAGGGGTCATGCTGGCATAGATTATCCACCAAAGGCCGAAATACTTCGGTGTCGCCATGCGAAAAATGACCGGAAGAGATAAGGTGGATGACTTCGGACAATTGCGGATTTTTTTCGATAGTGGTCGCTGGATGATAACCGTCGTGTTGAAGTCGAACGACTTCTTCTTCGGTTAGCCCAAACAGAAAGAAATTATCGGCACCGACTTCTTCACGAATCTCGACATTGGCACCATCAAGGGTGCCGATAGTCAAGGCACCGTTTAGGGTAAATTTCATATTGCCGGTGCCGGACGCTTCTTTGCCCGCCGTGGAAATTTGCTCGGATAAATCAGCCGCCGGATAAATCACTTGGCCGTTTTGGACATTGAAGTTGGGAACAAAAGCTACTCGCAGGTATTTATTCACATCCGGATCATTATTGACCACCTCGCCGACGGCGTTGATAAGCTTAATAATACGCTTGGCCATAAAATAACCGGGCGCTGCCTTGCCACCGAATATAAATGCCTGCGGCGGAATACGAAGTGCGGGATTATGCTTAAGTCGACAGTACAAGGTGATAATGTGCAGCACATTAAGATGCTGACGCTTATATTCATGGATACGCTTAATCTGAATATCAAACAACCAGGTAGGATCCAGTTCTATGCCGGTATGGTTGCGTATGTAAGCGGCGAGTTTTTGCTTGTTCGCTTGCTTGACGGCACGCCATTCATGACGAAATGCGGCATCATCGACAAAGGCTTCAAGTTTCTTGAGTTCATTGGTCTGTGTAAGCCAGTTATCGCCAATCGAGCGAGTGATTAAGTCGCTCAATTTGGGATTGGCCAGTGCCATAAAACGGCGTGGTGTTACCCCGTTGGTTTTGTTACTGAAACGCTCAGGCCATAGTTCGTAGAAATCTTTTAGCACGCTTGTTTTTAGCAATTCGCTATGTAACGCAGCAACGCCGTTAATGGCATGACTGCCAACACAGGCGAGATGTGCCATGCGCACATGCTTGTCGCCAGTTTCATCAATCAGTGACAAACGGGCTACGCGCTGATCGTCGCCCGGATAACGCCGACGAACTTCATCAAGAAAACGGCGATTGATTTCGTAGATAATTTCCAGATGCCGCGGCAGGAGTTCACTAAATAAAGGTAACGTCCAGGTTTCCAGGGCTTCCGGCAGCAAGGTGTGATTAGTATAGCCAAACGTTTTATAAGTGATGAGCCAAGCTTTGTCCCAATCAAACTGATGCTCATCCACCAGTATCCGCATCAGTTCGGCAACGGCAATTGAAGGATGGGTGTCGTTGAGTTGGACGGCGAACCGGTCAGAAAAGCGGGTGAGAGGTTGTCCGGTAAGCTTGAGTATATGCAGCATATCTTGTATGGAACAAGAAACGAAAAAGAATTGCTGCGCCAAACGGAGCTTTTTTCCGGCTTCAGGTTCGTCATTGGGATACAGCACTTTAGTCAGCGTCTCGGAAATAACTTTATCGCCCACCGCCTGATAATAATCACCGGTATTAAAGGCTTTAAAGTCAAAAGATTCACAGGCCTCGGCACACCAAAGACGCAGGGTATTACAGGTATTAACGCGATAACCCGGCACCGGAGTATCAAAAGCCACGCCTTTAACGACATGGTGCGGTATCCAGCGCATCCGAAGAACCCCTTGGTGGTCATGGTAACTCTCGGAATGGCCGCCAAGATTGACGTAATAGGCGAAATCGGGTTTGGCAATTTCCCAAGGATTACCGTTGCGCAACCACTTGTCGGTGATTTCCACTTGCCAGCCATCATGAATTTCTTGGTCGAAAATCCCGAATTCATAACGGATACCATAACCAATCGCTGGTCGCTCCAGGGTTGCCAGTGAGTCAAGATAGCAGGCGGCAAGTCGCCCAAGACCCCCATTACCCAAGCCGGGTTCCTCTTCAAGGGCAATCAGATCATCAAGGTTTTTACCAAGCTCCGCTATCGCTACACGAATTTCCTGTTCGATACCCAGGTTTACCAGACTACTGCCGAGTTGAGGCCCGATAAGAAATTCGGCAGATAAATAGCACGCTATCTTTTCAGAGCCAATATCGGCTATATAGGTTTGCAGCGAGTGACTCCATAAATGCTGTAGCCGGTCCCGCACGGCCAGTGCCAAGGCTTTGTAATAGGCTTGCTCAGTAGCTGCTTCCGGCAACCTGCCCAGACTATAGATTAAATGATCAAGAACCGCTTGTTTGAGGGCAGGGGTACTTAAACTGGTACGAATGTCATCCCGTACAGGCCGGGTCTCATCTTTTAACGTGCTGCCCACTGTCTTGCTGCTGGTTGCCATGATGGTATCCTTAGTAAGGCCATTGCCACTGGTCGTCTTCCGGTCTGTCTGTGCCATGTTCATAAGCGTAATTACGGCATTCGATTTGTTGATCACGCAGCTTTTCTTTAACATGAGCGCCCGATATTCGCAGCGCAGGAATACGATCAATCGCATCAATGGCCAGACTGAAACGGTCGGTTTCGTTTTGAATCGCCAATTCCAACGGCGTGTTGATGCTGCCCTTTTCTTTGTAACCGCGTACATGCAAGTTATTGTGATTGTTACGGCGATAAGCGAGTCGATGAATTAACCATGGGTAGCCATGAAAATTAAAAATAACCGGTTTATCGACGGTAAACAAGCTGTCAAAATCACGATCAGAAAGACCATGCGGATGTTCGCTGCTGGGCACCAATTTGTAAAGATCCACTACATTGATAAAGCGAATTTTAAGGTTTGGAAAGTTTTCACGCAGCAATACGGTTGCAGCCAGTGCTTCTTTAGTGGGAATGTCACCCGCGCTGGCCATAACCAGATCCGGTTCAAAGCCGTCATCGTTGCTGGCCCACTCCCAGATGCTAATGCCCTTGGTGCAGTGTTTAATGGCGGCGTCCATATCCAGGTATTGCAGATGCTTCTGCTTGTCGCATACAATCACATTGATGTAGTTGGTGCTTTTCAGGCAATGGTTGGCTACTGAGAGCAGACAGTTCACGTCCGGCGGCAGATAGATACGGGTAACAGACGGACTTTTGTTCACGACCAGGTCGATGAAGCCGGGATCCTGATGGGTAAAGCCATTGTGATCCTGCCGCCACACGGTAGAGGTGATCAACAGGTTGAGCGATGATACCGCCGCCCGCCAAGGCACGTCCTTGGACATGGCTAGCCATTTGGCATGCTGGTTGAACATGGAATCGATCACATGCACAAACGCTTCGTAGGTGGAAAAGAAGCCATGGCGGCCGGTCAGCAAATAACCTTCCAGCCAGCCTTCCAGCGTGTGTTCGGACAGCATTTCCATTACCCGGCCGTCCGGCGACAGTTCGCCGCCGTCGGCATCTTCCGGCAAATAATCTGCCAGCCAGGTTTTCTTGCTGGCCGCATAAATGGCATCCAGCTTGTTGGAGCTGTTTTCATCGGGGCCGAACACGCGGAAATTGTTCATGTTGCCGCTCATAATGTCGCGCAGGAATTTGCCCAGCGGAGGCGTGTTCTCAGCCGAGACTTTGCCAGGACTTTCCAATGCCAGCGCATAATCCCGAAAATTCGGCTTTCTCAGTGCCTTGCGCAGCAGGCCACCGTTAGCGTGAGGATTCGCGCTCATGCGCCGTGTGCCTTTGGGCGCTAATGCCTTAAGCTCGGGGATCAATTTGCCGGTCGAATCAAATAATTCTTCGGGTTTATAACTGCGCAGCCAGTCTTCCAGCTGTTTCAAGTGCGCAGGATTTTCTTTCATCCCGGCAAGAGGCACTTGGTGTGAACGCCAAAAGCCTTCGACTTTGTGTCCGTCCACTTCTTTAGGCCCTGTCCAGCCTTTTGGACTGCGTAATATAATCATCGGCCAGCGGGGTCGCAATGGGATACCGGTGCGGCGTGCTTCTTCCTGAATGCGTTTAATTTCCAGTACACATTCTTCGAGAACGCCCGCCATCAGTTGGTGCATGGTTTCGGGGTCACTGCCTTCTACAAAATAAGGTGTATAACCATACCCCTGAAACAGGTGCTCCAGTTCCGCGTGTGAAATGCGTGACAAGAGCGTCGGATTGTTGATCTTGTAACCATTAAGATGCAATATCGGCAATACCGCGCCATCACGTATCGGATTTAGGAATTTATTGGAATGCCAGGAAGTTGCCAGCGGTCCGGTTTCCGACTCGCCGTCGCCCACTACCACAGTCACCAGCAAATCGGGATTGTCAAAAGCGGCACCGTAGGCATGGGACACGCTGTAGCCCAGTTCGCCGCCTTCATGGATGGAGCCTGGTGTTTCGGGCGTGCAGTGACTGCCGATACCGCCTGGAAAAGAAAACTCCTTGAAGAATTGCAAGAGACCCTCTTCATCTTCACCTTTGTTGGGGTAAATTTCTGCGTAAGTGCCTTCGAGATAAACAGGAGCCAACACGCCCGGTGCACCGTGGCCTGGCCCTGCCAGAAATATGGCATCAAGACCGTACTTGTTAATGAGTCGGTTTAAATGAATATAGGTAAAGCTGAGGCCAGGACTTGAGCCCCAATGCCCCAACAGCCGATTCTTGATATGCTCGGGCTTTAGCGGCTCTTTTAATAAGGGATTATCCCGCAGATAAATCATGCCGGCGGCCAGATAAGTACAGGCACGCCAATAGGCATTAATCAGGTGCAGTTCATCCGGATTGAGTGGTGCGGAAACTATCAATTGTTCAGATGTGGTCATGGGGTCATTCTCTTGAGTGTGATAGATTCATAGCTTAACTTAATAGTTAAGAACAGTCGGTCAGTGGTACAGGGTTGCATGATTGTCCATAGCGATTGTGACAACAGTATTAATTTTAAAGGGGAGCTGAATAATAACGTGTTTTTTCGATAAAAAATACAACCCGGTGAAATCCGTATAATCAGCGCCATCCATGCTCTATGATCGAAGTCAACGGTGACTGGGTAATTCCGAAATAACTTGATATCATTCGGCTTCGAGCGTTTTGCGTGCTTCAGCTAACATCTTGAGTTGGGCTTCGGTTAGTTCGGGAAATTCGAGATCGAGATCCTGTAGGGTCGAGGTGATAATGTCGGCAACCAAGGCACGCGTCGCCCATTTGTTGTCGGCGGGAATAATATACCAAGGTGCCCATTCTGTGCTGGTGGCGTTAATGGCGTCTTCATAAACTTCCATGTAGTCATCCCAGTGCCCGCGTTCCGCAAGATCGGCGGTCGAAAATTTCCAGTTTTTCTCAGGGCGCTCCAAGCGTTCCATGAAGCGTTCCTTTTGCTCTTTTTTGGAAACGTTCAGGAAAAATTTTAGGATCACCGTGCCATTGCGGTGCAGATGACGTTCAAAGGCGTTGATGTCTTCGTAGCGATTCTCCCAGAATGACTTGCCTTTTTTTCCATCGGGCAGATTTTTGAGCAACTCGGGATGAACCTTAACCACCAGCACGTCCTCGTAATAAGAACGGTTGAAGATACCGATTCGACCTCTTTCCGGCAGACTTTTCATATAGCGCCAGAGAAAGTTGTGATCCAAATCCTCGTCTGAGGGTTTTTTAAAGCTAAAAACCTGGCAACCCTGTGGATTGACGCCCGACATGACGTGTTTGATCGTGCCGTCTTTGCCCGCTGCATCCATCGCTTGAAAAACAATTAACAAAGAATAACGGTCATCTGCGTAAAGCAGTTGCTGTACCTGAGTTAAGTCTGTCAGGTTCTGTTGCAGAATTTCATTGGCGCGTTCTTTTACTTTGTCCTTGCCAACTTCCTTAAAATCCTCGGTCTGAGCCCAGCCGGTATCATAGTCCTTAAGATGAATCTTTTTACCTGGTTTGACGCGTAACAGGTCAATGTATTTTTGCTTGATCATAAGGGTCTCCATTAAATGATAACGGGGTACGTGTTATCATCCGCTTTTTGCTATTGATTTCAAGGACCTTAAGCGACCGAAGCCGTGCTGTAGCCATGCCGGGTTGCCAGATCCACAATTTCCTTACGGTATTGATTAAATTCAGCCGAGTCGGGGGCGCTATAGTTCCAGTTTTTATAATGGCTGGTCAGTTCCGTAAAGAAGCTTCGGACTTCATCTTTATCCTTAAAGCTATAGTTGGCATCAATAAGTCCTTTCAGTAAATGAAAACTCTCAAGCTGCCGCTCCCTGGACATACAGGCATCAATCGCATCGAAAGCATCCTGTTGGAGATAAACCATGTCCAGTAACAAGGATTTCTGCCAAGTGACAAAGTCTTCCTCGGTGATGCCTTCTTCGCCGGTAACTTGCATCATCTGATAAATAACATCGCCTTGTACCAGTAAATCCTGCATGGCCTTGACGTCGCGCACCCAGTTTACATCTACATTTCCAGTGAACCAATTACCCAACTGATCGAGATAGCGCGACCAGGAAATAAGTGGATCAATGGCGGGGTAAAAGCGTCGGTAAGCGCGGTCAGATGAAAGCCCAAGAAAAGTTTTAACCGTGCCCAACGTGGCTTGGGTGACCGGTTCCTCAAAGTTACCACCGGCAGGCGAGACGGTACCGATCATAGTTAAACTGCCCGTTGAACCATCGGGGCATTTGAGAACACCAGCGCGTTCATAAACATTTTTAACAGAAGAATCAAGATACGCCGGAAACGCTTCTTCGCCGGGAATTTCTTCCATTCGGCCCGAGGTTTCGCGCATGGCCTGCGCCCAACGCGAGGTGGAGTCGGCAATAAGCAAAACGTGATAGCCCATTTGCCGAAAATATTCGCCCAGCGTGATACCGGTATAAATTGAGGCTTCGCGTGCCGCAACCGGCATCGACGAGGTGTTGCAGATAATGATGGTTCTATCCATCAAGGTGCCGCCGGTACGAGGGTCTGTCGTTTCCGGATATTCGGTCAGGGTTTCGACCACTTCGCCGGCCCGTTCGCCACAGGCAACGATGACTACGATGTCAACCGTCGAAAAACGGGCGATACAGCTTTGCAAAACGGTCTTTCCAGCCCCGAACGGACCGGGAATACAGCCCGTGCCGCCTTGGGCAACAGGAAAGAACGTATCAATAACGCGGGTTGCCGTCGTAATGGGTTCAGAGGGATAAAGGCGTTCTGCATAGCGGCGACGAATCAGGGCTTCCGGCATGGGTTTGCGCACCGGCCAGCGCTGGGAGAGTGTCATTTCCTGCTCAGATCCTTTACTGGTTTTATAACGGGCGACGACTTCTTCAATCCCCGGATTACCGCCCCTGATCCAGGTAATCTCGACGGGTTCCGGTTCATTAAAAGGCACCATGATTTTGTGCTTGAATTGACCTTCGGGAACAGTTCCGATGACGCCGCCGGGAGACACCTTGGCACCCACGGCAACGCCAGGCTCAAAAAGCCATTTCTTGTTCAGGTCAAGGGGCGGTATGGTAACGCCTCGGGGCAGAAAAAAACCGTATTTGTCGGCCAGTGCATGCAGGGGATTAAGCAAGCCATCGAAAACCTGCCCCAGCAACCCAGGCCCCAAATCAGCCGACAGCATTTCTCCCGTTAATTCTACGGTATCGCCAACACGCACACCGCGCGTGTCCTCGAAAACCTGCATGTCGGCAATTCTCCTGCGTACACGAAGAACCTCTGCTTTAAGGCGTTCATCACCGACGCAGATATAGCCCAGTTCATTTTTCATAAGTGACGTATTATCGTCGACCTCGATCAATACCAGACTTTCTTTGACCCCAATTATCCTGGCGGTTCTTGATAACGGTTGTTCAGCGGCCATTTTTTACCTCGTTAATCAATTCTTGAAATCGGATTTTTGCTTGTGCTGCATCGCGTGCCAGCCAAGCTTGAAGAATGTCCCATTTAAAAACAAAAGCAAACACCGCCTCGAATCCGAACCGGTTGCTTTCGGCAATCCGGCTGAGTCGTCGCCAGATTATATTCATCATTAGCTTATCCAGGCCGCAAGCATCGTTGTTTTCAAGATAACTTCGGGCTTCCGGAATCCAGGGATACACGGTTGCCAGCTTAAAATCCGGAATATCCCAATGAGACGCGATAAAACCCGACCAGCGACTTGCACCGGAAACCTGCTCTAAAAATGCCGACTCAAATACGGTTTTGCTTTGTCGTAAACCCGCCAGTATGGTTTGTTGATCGATTCTGTATTCGATAAATTCGCGTAAAGCGGGCTGACTGATTTCTTGCTGCGCAGCATGGTAACGTAACACCATGTCTTTGTCGGTTTTTGGTTTGGCCAAGGACATTCGCCAGCTGACCAGTGCTTCAGCAATGGCCAGTTGTTTGGCATCACCGGGTTCCAGATTATGCAGGCGCTGCTCCAGTCGTAGCCGTGTGATAGGCGACCGCTCTGCCCGTTCGAACGGCGGCAGATAGGGAAGGCTGGAGACCAGGGTGATGTAGGGTTCGGCCATAATGCTTATTCGTACCCTTCAAGTATTGCTTGAAAACGGGGCATTATGCGTTGATAGAGCAGACTGGCAATGGCTTTGTCGGACAGGTCAATTTCCAGCTTATCCTTAACCAGGCGCACGTTGGCACCGCCTTGGATATCGCTGGAAGGAATCAACTCAACCCCCTCGCGCAGCATTTCGCTGGATAACGAAAGAATGGTCTGCTTGCCACGTTCACCCAGTTCCTCATTGGTCTTGCCAGTGAGTATCAACTCGGAGATAAGAATTTGAATTTCCTTGTCCCCAATCAGCTCTTCCTTAGCATGACCCGCCAATACCAACACAATGGTTTTAATAAATTGCTCGTCGCGCGTTGCTGATGTTACCAGTCGCTGTACAAAGACTTCAAACTCCGAGGAGACCTTGGCCTTAAGCTGAAGCATCGCATCGCGTGCTGAAAGCTTGAGAGCTTCCAAGGCCGCTGCATGAGTAGCTTCAATCTCAAGTCGGGCAGTTTCTCGCAGTTTTTCGACTTCCAGCTTGGCATCTGCCAGCATTTTTGCAGACTTTACTTCCGCATCGCGGACAATTTTGTTCGCTTTCTCGTTGGCGGCTAATATACCTTGGTCGCGAATACGGTCAACCAGGTTCTGTACGCCGGAGTCAGTTTTATTGAGTGCTTGTTCTGTCATGTGAGTAGTCTCGTCCGGATTATTTTGGAATTCCCGCAGCCAGCACGAGAGCAAAGACGAAAGCAAAGACAGAGAAACCTTCAACCAGCGCCGCCGGTGCCAGAGATATGCCGAAAACTTCCAGCTTGCTTTTGGATACGTTGATTGATGACGCGCAGGCATCACCCAGAGCGATTGCGCCATACAACATGGCCAGTCCGACCAGGATGCCCAAACCAAAAATTCCGGGGGAATTTTCAAGGGTCAATTCACGGCGCAAGGCCATGGTAACAACGATACCGTAAATGGTCTGCGAGGACGGCATCGCGGCCACGCCAATATAACGCCCATAGCCGCCTTCGACTTCCAATAAAGCGCCACACGCCGCACTTCCAGCCCGGGCACAGCCAATCATACTGCCTACCGCACCGAGTGCCAAAGGTGCGTAA
Source organism: Methylococcaceae bacterium (assembly GCA_037127995.1). Taxonomy (GTDB): domain Bacteria; phylum Pseudomonadota; class Gammaproteobacteria; order Methylococcales; family Methylomonadaceae; genus Methylobacter_C. The sequence continues at coordinate 12,579 of JBAXXH010000024.1, forward strand.
AGCCCCAGCCAGCCCAGTGCCAAAATTAACGGTTCCATGAATTATCCTCCGATTGTTTAAAAGGTTGGTAAAGGGTTCCTTCTTCTTTGAGACCCCAGTTAAAAAACTCGATCACGTTTAGACGCAGTCCGTGAATGACGCCACTGGCGATGCCGAGAATTAAATTAACGCCATGCCCCAGCACCAGTATTAATAAAGCGAAAACCACACCGATTCCAGGGTATCCCTGATAAACACTGGTTGCCATGCTGTTAAATTCAATAGCCAGCGAAGCCGAGCCCAGACCCAGCGCGAACAAACGCAGATAACTCAAGATATCGCCCAAGGCACCGGACAGCTTGGTTAGTCCCTCCAGTCCGCCAAGAAAACGGGCGAGGGGCTTTTCTTCGGGTGCGGTAAACCCTACAATCAACAACGCGCCGATGACCATTAAAGCACTGCCCGGTTCTTGCAAAGTGGCTATGCCTAATGAATTGCCAAGCGCCAGTGTAAAGCCGCCGCTAACAACGCCAATCCATCCGATTGAGGATAACCGATCCTGCCAATGTTCATAACGGCAGGCATTCATGATATTGGCAAGCACGACATGGAAAACACCGATGACCACGGAAATCATCATCATTCGGTCGGTGTCGTCCATATTAAGCAGTTGGAGTTTTCCAGGCCAAGACTCAGGAGCGGGAGTTACCCCAAAATAACTGCCGACCAGTGCTCCAAAAATCAGGGACGCGCCTACCACCGACAAAAGCAAGGGACGAAAACGGCGACCGGAGGATGAATACCCCATCCTTTTCCACCGGAACAGTAAAGCCAGTCCTATGAGTGCGGCATAGCCGGCATCGGCTAGAATCATTGCAAAAAAGATCACAAAAGAAACAAAAACTATCGCTGAAGGATCCCAAGTTCGATAGCCCGGAGTCATGTAAAAGGTAACCAAATCCTCACCAGCACTGAACCAGGAAAGATTGCGCATGAACGTAGGCGGGTTGTCTTCTGGTTTGGATGCTTCTGATGCAAAGTAAAACGCCTGTTTTTTTGAATAATCGTCAAGAACTGGCAGGCTTTCGGCAGGTGCCCAACCCTGCAAGGCAAAAGCTGAATCGTTACTATAAATTTGCGCAGCCGCACTCTCACAGACGGCGAGATCTTCAAGCTGATTAAGGTTGCGGCTGAACAAATCATGCCAGCGGGTTAAATAGGCTCGTTCTGCCTGTGCGTCTTCAATGGCCAACTCAACTTCATCGAGTCGCGCTTCCAGTTCATGGCGTGATTTGTAACCCAGATGAACGCGAGGAACCGGCATTTCCGAAGGCTCGTCTTTACTGACTACGACCACATAACAAAAGCGGTTATCGTGCTTGATAATGTCCCAAACAGGAGCCAATGTCTGAATTTTTGGCAACATTTTATGGGGAACCACATAAAACCAAACCCGAAGGTAACCCATATCCGACAATGAAGGCAAAACAAAATCACCCCAAGGACGCATGTCCTGAATGCGCTTGATTAAAAAGTCACGCTCATCCTTTAGGTTATGCAGGTTGTTTCTTACTTCCAAAGCCTGCCGCTGAACGTCAACGGCATTAAAATGTTCCGGATCTAAAATCTGCCGTCTTCGCCACGGATAATCGTGCAGAAACTTTAACGCCTCGTGTGCGCTGGCGGTGGGCGCAGTTTTGGCAGGTAACGCGCTTCCTGATGCCAGTGGAATAATCTGCACACAGCCCATTTTCTGAAGGTCGGTTAACAAAAGATCCCGGTCGGCAGTCATGCCAATAATAGTCACCTTGTGCATAGTAACAATACTCATAATGCTGCCTCTGCTGCACGTTGTTGTTGCTGCTTTTTCTTGGCAAGTTTGGAAGTAATTACGCTGGCCCGTTCGGCATCCCCCAAAAAAATGCGTATCTTTTGAATATTTTGTTTAGTGGTAGGGATCAGTATTTTGTCAAACAGGTTGACCCGTTGCGTGATACGCCGCACTGCACCCGATAAAATACGCAATCGCTCTCCGGATATTTCCGCTCGCGTTCGCTGCTCTGCCGCATCTTTCAAGCGTTGTATCAAGGTATCAACCCAAGGTGGCGTAGCCAGTCGCGAATAGTCGGCAACTGCACAGTCAATGCTGTCCAAAAAAGGAAGTTTTACACCCACTATATTTTGTTCGCTGACTTTATAACTTTTAAAGTGTACCAAGCCGCCGAGACGAAACTCTACATCGGCAAGCATCGGCAGTTCTTCGCCGATTTGGGTTTCCAAAGCATCAACGGCTGATTGGGCAGTTGCATAGTCTTCTTTCGCTTTTTGTACTTCCAAGGTCAATTGTCTGCGCTTTAGATCAAGCGAGGGCAGCAGCCGTTGATACAGTTTTAATTGTTCTTGCTGTTCGTGTAATGCGTGTTTGCTAAGTTTAAGCTTGGCCATGACAGTTTACGCAACTTTATCGACGACTTGCTGTTCTTCGGCAGTATCCGGAGCAGCCCCTTCGACTCCGCTCAGGACAGGTTTGGGGTAATATTTATCAATCAGGTTTTGCTTCATCAGCAGTTCTTTTGGATCGAAACATTCGGACAGCGTTAACCAGCAAAGATCCAGCGCCTGAATAACCGGCAGTGAAACGCGGATATCCATAAAGCGCTCACGGAACAAACGACCAAATTTAAGCAATTTTTCATCAAACGCTGAAAGATCAAAAGCCATTGCCTGTTTTTTTTGCGCTTCTACCGCACCCGAATAAAAACGGATCATGGTGTTCATAATCTGCCTGTGATCTTCGCGAGTCGCTACGCCCACAACATGTTGTTTTAGTCTTGAGAGTGAACCAAACGGATCGATGAAACCATCATGCAGATAAAATTGACCCTCAGTAATGTAGCCTGTGTTATCCGGTACCGGATGCGTGACATCATTACCGGGCATGGTCGTTACACTGAGTATGGTTACTGAACCTGCGCCTTTAAAATCACAGGCTTTTTCATAGCGCGTGGCGAGTTGTGTGTAAAGGTCGCCCATATAACCACGCACGGCGGGAATGAGTTCTTGCGCGACGCCCAGTTCTTTCATGGCATCGGCGTAGGCGGTCATATCGGTTAGTAATACCAGTACCCGCTTTTTACCCTCAACCGCCATTTTTTCTGCAACGGCCAAAGCCATATCAGCAACCAGCAACCGTTCAACCAGGGGATCAGAGGCCTGATTGACAAACATCACGGTTCGATGAAAAACACCATGATCTTCAAAGGCGGTGCGAAAAAAATGATAGTCATCAAAAATCAAGCCCATGCCGCCAAACACTACAATATCTGCGTTGGCCTGAAAACCGATACGCGCCAACAGTTCGTTAAAGGGTTCACCGGCAACTGAAAAAATGGGGATTTTTTGGCTTTCCACCAGACAATTGAACAGATCAATCATGGGGACTTTGGTTTCAATCATTCTCGAAGGCATCACCCGCATAACGGGATTAACGGTAGGGCCATTCACTGGAATACGCGGGTCAACCGGTAATTCGGGTCCGCCATCAATCGGTACGCCAGAGCCCCGGAAGATTCTGCCGAGAATATTATCGGAGTAGACAACGTCAAGAGGATGTCCCAGAAAGTTTACCTTGGCATCCGTGGACAAGCCTTTACCACCCGAGAACACTTGCAGGCTAACGATGTCCCGATCAATATCCACAACTTTGGCCAGAGACTTTTCGCCATCAATGTTTTCAACCATGGCGAGATCGCCAAAAGCAACCCCTTGTGCACTAACGCGTATCAAATCACCAACGATTTCCAGCAGGCGTGTATGACGGATCAAATTTTGAAGAATGAACATTGTTTAACTCACTTTTTTCATAGCGGGAACAAGGATTCTAGTTAAAACATCAGCGGGTACTGCTATATTAATAACACTATTACACGATGACTTACAAGAACTATATTTTCAGTTTTGGTAGTAAGCTGAATTATATGGGTAAAGCACGGTAAGATTTGTGTTGATGATAGAAATTAAATGAAGTATTTAGCCTAACTATATGACAGATAATGTTTTACAGACTTATCCCCAAATACTGTGGATAAGTCTGTGTGTTACTCGGTGGGTAACTTTCTAACCGCATAATTTTTATTGAGATTTGTTAGATTGACTAAAAACTATACATTGGTTTTATTATATTAATAATCAATTAGTTACGATTTTAATACAGTTTTTTTTCACTATAAATAGTGGTTTTGGCTTCATCAGATTAGCAGATAATAATATGTGGATAAGTGATAAAAATTTAAAAGCAACATTACTATTTTTTAACCCCACAGGAATTGCTTTTAAAGTTTCTTGATCGTGACTGTTTATTAAGTGTTGCTCATCAAGCATAATCAACTTTCGAACAACAACGGCACAATAGTGTCACCCGGAGAGAAGATGAATAATATAAATTATGATAGCAATTCAGAGAGCGATAGACTCATGGTCGTCCTGACTCATATTGGTGGCATTTTTTTCGGATTTGCGCCGTCTTTGTTGGTTTATCTGGTCAAGAATGAGGGCTGGGTAAAAGAAAATGCCAGAAATGCCCTGAACTGGCAGTTAACATCGCTAATATATTACGGGATTAGCTGGGTCTTGGTGCTGGTAATCATTGGGCTGTTCCTGCCTTGGCTCATCGTTGTTCTAAATGTGGTTTTTTGTCTGGTTGCAACAATTAGATCAAGTAAAGGCGAAGACTATAAATATCCAATGACCATTGAATTTATTAAATCTTAACAAGGGTAAGTATTCAAGCGCCTCTGAAAGCGTGTTGATTTATTATTGTGGATACATGACATGATGAATTGTCAGTGGTGTAATAATGAATGACCCTATTTTGTGCTGATTTTTTAAATCAAGTATATCTTCTTTAAGTGCATTTTATGGAAACCGGTAAAAAAACCAATTTAACGACATTGCCCGGCGATTTATCGACTTTCATCATCGTTACAGGGGGCATTTCGAGAGCAAAACACGATCGGTTTTTGCTTCCGCATCAAATTATCTGAAAGGTCTCATGCAGGCTACCCGAAAAAACATGGAACGAATGGAAGAGCATGTCGTAGGGGCGGATGATCAAGCGCTTCAGTACATGCTAACCGAGTCCCACCGGGATAGTAAAGCGGTTATGAATCAAGTGGCACAGGAAGCCAATCTTTTATTGGGCGGTGACGGGAGCTGTCTGTTGCTGGATGAAAGCGGATTTGAGAAAAAAGGTGAGCACTCGGTTGGCATTGCACGCCAGTGGAATGGCCGACTGGGTAAGGTCGATAACTGTCAGGTTGGGGTTTTTGCCGCCTTGGGACGCAGTAGTCGGGCCACTCTGATAGATTTCCGCCTTTATCTGCCGGAACGATGGAGCAAAGTGGAGCAACGATGCCAAAAATCAGGGATTCCGGAATCCTGCCGCCACTTCAAAAGCAAATCGGAACTGGCCTTGGAAATGGTCAGGCACCAGCGTCAACAGGGCATTCAGTTTGCCTGGGTGGGTGCCGATGGCGGTTACGGAAAAGAACCAGCCTTTCTGCGGGGACTGAATGACATGGATGAAATCTTTGTCGTTGATGTTCATAAAGATCAACTGATCTACCTTGAAGATCCCCAGCCGGTTATCCCACCGAGGAAAAACAACAAGCGCGGGCGAAAAACCTCGCGCTATCAGGCGCAAACCAAACCTGTTCGTGTTGACAACTGGAAGGAAACCCAGCCTGAAGAAGCATGGCAACGTTATACACTTCGCGACAGTACCAAAGGCGAACTGATTGTCGAGATATTGCACCAACGCGTCTGGTTATGGGACAAAAATGAGCCCAACGCACATCTCTGGCATCTGCTTGTTCGCCGGGAACTCAATTCGCGGGAAACCTGCAAATATACCTTATCCAATGCGCCCGCAGAAACCAGCACACACCAGCTTGCCCAAATGCAGGGTCAGCGCTTTTGGATCGAACGCGCATTCGAAGATGGCAAAAGTGAATCAGGAATGGCCGATTATCAAGCCAGAAAGTGGCAATCGCGGCACCATCACATGACTTTAGTTTCAATGGTCATGCTATTTATGGTTGAAGAACGGGAGCGTCATCAGGAGGAGGTTCCATTGTTAAGTTGCAATGACATTGAAACCTTACTCCGCACATTCCTGCCAAGACGATATATTGATCCAAATGAAATAGTGCGGCAGATGGAAAAGCGACACCGGAGGCGACAAGCATCAATTGATAATGCCTTTCACAAACAATTCGCTTTTTCAACAAGTTAGAAAAATGTTAATTTAACAAAGTAGAATTACGGTATATTAATTTATTAACTATTTGTTTTCATTAACTATTAAATATGAAATTTATAAAAATAGTATCAATGAAAAATCCTAGACTTCCGGTTATCTGAAATTGGGCGAGCGTAAATGTCCCGTATGACATGTGGTGAATAATACAACAAACTGCAGATTTAACTCACTACTCTATCTTTATCTAATCTTAATCAAACCTATAGGTTTCCCCTCACCTTGTTTATGTAAACTACACGCAGTCGTAAACTTGCGCGTAAAGACGGCTTCAAATTAAACAATATAAGAAGTAGTAACTTACTGGTGATTGGAAATGAATAATGAACTTTTGATAAATCAAGCCCTACATCTTTTTGTTATGTTGAATACCAAACAAAAAGAATCAGACTTAGAAAATAGGCTGGGGTTTGGTCGTCTTTACCCTATCGTAAGACGCGCTTTCTGCCGTTATCAGCGTCGACTAAGACGCCTTAGCAAAACAGAATACCTGTTTTATGAGCTTTAATTCAAAGTTAAGGCCGCAATGGTACGATTATGGGGAGCTTCTCATAACCGTTCTTTATTCAGTTATGGCTGTTATGAGCATGGTGACCTTAAGCATGGCCACAAAAAGTCGAAGGTTAAATGATGACGAACACAGTTAGCCTATATTCAATTCCAGTCAGTGGTCTGCAATTGTTCAAGCGTTCTATAAAAAATTTATTATGAAAACTATAATACAGAAGCCCAGAGACTTTAGATTAACCTGCGGTAAGGTACTGATTACAAATATTTTTGCTTCGGCAATAAACGTTTTATCTATTGCTTTAGCATTTACTGAACATAACGACATCTCTGGGAGAAGTAAACGAAGCGACTATTGCGGATATCAAGAATAACATGACAGTCACGATGGTTAAGGGTACGAGTATTATATGACAAAAATGAACATGCAACTGGTCAAGTCGCTATGGGCTGACATTATCGGCGGTTCCGTAGGCGCACTGATTGCCGTGCCCATTATTCTAAGTTGCGGCGTCGTGTCATATCAAAGTATTGGCCCGGCATTTGTCACTACGGGGATATCGGCTGCCTTCGTAGCGGCGGTAGTGGCGGCTGTGGTGTCGGGGCTGTTCGGCGGTGCCCCCTTACATGTCAACTCTCCGAAAACCACTCATGCCGCAATTCTTTCCGGCCTGATAGCAAATGTAGCCATTCATCATTCCTTTAGCGACATATACGGCGGTGAGCGAGCCCCCGCTGCACTGATGACGATATGTTTCCTGACGCTGCTTATCTCGGGATTAACCCAAGTTTTGCTGGGTGTCTCTCGGATGGGCGCACTGGTAAAGTTCGTTCCCTATCCGGTTCTGGCCGGCTTCATCAACGGCTTTGCGATCCAGATCATTATTGCCCAGACCCCCAAACTGATCGGTCTTGATCACGGAAATCAATTAATCGGAGCACTTTCTGGTGCTGTCCCGGTTAATTGGTGGTCTCTAGGCTTCGCTGCGCTTTCCGGTGGCCTGGTATTTCTGACCGGAAGAGTCAGCAAGCTTATTCCAGCGGCTCTCGTCGGATTGCTTGGTGGGACAATGGCTCAGATAATTGCAGCCAAATATCTTGCGCCTGCGGATTTGGGGCCGGTGATTGGGAGATTGCCGAAGGGAATTCCGTTTGTATTAAGGGTGGATGATATGCTTCAGTTTGTTTCCACCAATGCTTTTTCCCGTCATGCCTTTTTAATAATAGCCACTGGTATTACGCTGGCATTTGTATCCTCCATTCAGTCCTTGCTAAGTATTTCGGCATCCGAACGCCTGTTTGGGACTCGCCCAAGCAGCAACAGAGAGCTAATCGTTCAAGGGGCGGGCAACCTGTTATCAGCCCTGTTTGGAGGCGCTCCAAGCGGTGGTTCGCCTAATGTTACTCAAGCCGTTTTCGTCAATGGTGGACGTACCCGCTTTGCAAATCTGGCATTTGCAGCTACTTTACTGGGATTGTCTTATGGATTAAGTCAAGTTATTGCCTTAATCCCGTTATCGGTGATGGCTGGCGTCGTGGTCGTCACGACCGCTGGGGCCATGGACAAATGGACGCACGAACTACTCGTCAGAATCGGCAATAATGATGAGCCATCTGGCCGACAGGATCTGGTCACCAAGATTGTAATAGTTGTCTTGGTCGCCGCCTTAGTTGTTTGGGCAGGAGCACTCGCAGCACTTGGAGTCGGGATGAGCATTGTTTTCATGGTCTTTCTATATCGTTCCAATGCCAATATGATTCGCCGTGTACTATATGCAGATCATTTACGCTCCCGCACTAAAAGATCCGATGCCGCGCTTAATGCACTAAACAGTCATGGCCGACGCATTGCGATTATCGAACTGGATGGCCCTGTCTTCTTTGGCTCAGCTGAGACTGTAGCCTGTAGTGTGGAAAATGAATTGCCCAGTGTCGATTGGATTGTGTTGGATCTCAAGTATGTTGGTCATTTCGATAGCAGCGGCGTAATGATGTTGAAGCGTCTGGACGATAATATGCTCAAGTTAAATAAACGCCTGCTGTTATCTTATCTTCCGGCAGGCTCAAGCCAGCGGGGTTTCCTTAAAACCATGGGCCTTGCACGACCAGAAACAGAGGGGCGAATCTTTAATGATACCAATGCGGCGCTTTCGTGGGCTGAAGAGGAACTGTTAGTTGAACTCAATTGTTTCCAGGATACTGCTGATAAAGCCGTGTTGGAGAAGTTTGACGTTTTTCAAGGTATGACGGATGATGGAATCCGCCGACTAGCCTGTTTGCTTACCCGGCAACAGCACCAATGTGAAATGATTATGCGCGAAGGAGAAGAATGTAAAAGTCTATAGTAACAAGTGATTGTTCTAGATCGACTATTAATGTCTGGCGTTCCAACAGAACCGGCGACAGCATGGCGTAGCGATCCTTACTGCCTTTGCCCTGTTCAATACGCAGCGTCATGCGTTGACTAGCAGACATTGAGAGAAATGGCGTTAGCTTTCATCAATGTAAATTCATGTCGGGTTTCCCCAGACTGTTCCTTAGGAATGCGCATGAAATAACTTAGGCATCTTGCTCCCTCCGGGAGAGGATTGGGGTGAGGGAATATAAATGGTCAAGTTATTTCATGCACGATCCTTAGGTCACCAGGAATGCGTTTCCAGTTATTGTTGCAAATAGTGAGATGTCGTTTCCAATTCTGCTTCAGTTATTTTCATATTATGTCCTTTCATCGCAATCACCCTGTCATGGATTGATCAGTCAAAACGTTAATATTTGCTTCTTGACAATACCTACTCGACTTTTTCCACTTCAAACACCGTTCCACGCACGGCAATCACTTTCACACGGGTCGTTATGTCGCAGTCTTCACCCTGCACTTTCCAGATGGAATCATCCACTTTAATTTTACCCTGACCGTTTTTTATAGGTTCATACAGGCTAAAAACTCTACCCATGTATTGAATGCCTCGTTGGTTTAATAAGGGATGGTCTGATTCTATGGGATGTTTTTTGCCATAAAATTTCCAGGCGAGGATGGTTACAACCGACAGTACGGAAAAAACCAGGATTTGTACGTTCATGCCCATTACCGGTATCAGAAAAGCCAGGGCACCTGTTACAAAGCCTGAAATGGCCATCCATAGAAAGAAAAAACCGGGTGCCATAATTTCTATAACCAGAAGAATAAGCGCTATGACCCACCAATACCAAAAAACAAATACCAGTTCAGTCATGGTTAGCTCTTTTTATTCAGGGCTTCTTTTGCCAGTTCGGAAATGCCACCCAGAGCGCCAATGACACCGGATGCATCGAGCGGCATAAAAATCAGTTTGCTGTTTTCCGCTGAGGCTATGTGTTTTAAGGCTTCAATATATTTTTGCGCGACAAAATAGTTAATCGCCTGGATGTCACCTTTGCTGATCGCTTCCGACACCATTAATGTTGCCCTGGCTTCAGCCTGAGCCAGACGTTCTCGGGCATCAGCATCACGGTAAGCCGCTTCTTTGCGTCCTTCTGCATCAAGAATTGCCGCTTGTTGCGCACCTTCGGCACGTAAAATCTCGGATTGCCTTAAACCTTCAGCTTCCAGAATGGAGGCGCGTTTTAAGCGCTCGGCTTTCATTTGTCGACCCATTGCTTCAACCAAGTCTTTGGGTGGTGCAATATCCTTTATTTCAATACGTGTGGCTTTAATGCCCCATGGGGTTGTTGCATCGTCTACAACCCTAAGCAGACGGGCATTGATGTCATCCCGACGGGATAGTAATTCATCAAGATCCATCGATCCCATGACAGTACGAATATTGGTCATCACCAGATTTAAAATGGCCCAATCCAGCTTACTGACTTCATAAGCGGCTTTGGCGGCATCCATCACCTGATAAAAAACCACACCATCTACCGTTACCATGGCGTTATCTTTGGTGATAACTTCCTGTGACGGCACATCCATGACCTGCTCCATCATAATCATTTGTTTGCCGATACGATCAATAATCGGCATGATAATATTTAGTCCCGGTGTTAGCGTATTGGTATATTTACCAAAACGCTCGACGGTGTATTCCATACCTTGAGGTACGGATTTAACACTCATAAACACCAGTAAAACCGCGAAAATAAATAACGCTAAAACAAATACACCAAAGCCGCCCATTAGAGTCTCCTGATTATTTAATAATAAAAAGCTCGCAAGAGAGCTTTTTTCGACACGGGATGTGTCCGTATTATAAAACGTGTTAAGTAATAAAAGCCGCCTTATTGACTATTAGCGAAACCAATATGAACAAATCAAGCCTTTACAAAGCAAAACCGTTAAAATAGAAAGTGTGTTGCAAAAAGCCGCTCAATTAAATAATAATGTAATTCTAACTAAATGAACATTAACAGGTAAATATAAAATGGTAAATTACGCCTTCGATTTGGGATTATGGACAATCCTTTTCTTCATCACCGGAATGTATAAGCCTCAGTGGCCTCTGTTCTTCATGAAAAAACCGGATAGGTTTATAATTGTTGCGATAACAACTATTTTTGTCATGATCACTTTTACGCTTTATGGAGAAGGGCAGCGCCGCGAAAGAATGGCAAAAGAGCCTAAACAACCGGTTTCTCAAAGCAGTATTCCAACCCCGGTTCCTGTGCCTGTACCGGTTCTTGAAAAACCGGTAGCTAAATAAAGTACCGGGTAACCGCCTTAACACAGGTATTTACGCAAGTTGTTATTCCTGTCTGATTAACAGCGATACGATTTGTGGGGCTTACCTGTGTTTTTAGTATTAAATATCTTTTAATAAACAATTTTGTTCAGAGGCTTCCATCAAGATTCTAAAGTTATTGACGGCATTCATAAATAGTTGCTCCTGATTGATATCGGGCAGATGATTTTGACCACACTGTTCCAATGAGTTAATAATATAAGCAATAGAAAGTCTATTGATGTCAACTGCAGGTTGATAAACCTCATCATTGACTTCGTCCGGATCTTTAAATTCGACAATAATATGGCTGGCGATTAAATTTAATAAAACGGGCTGAATAACGGCTATTGGAATAACCAGTTTTGTTGCTATTTCGGTGGCAGTTAATGGCCTGTTTAATTGTATAAAATTCTTGATAATCAAATGCGTAATTTGCAGGGCAATGACTTTTTTTAAGGAGAAACTTAAATCAGAAAAGCGGTTGTTATTTCGATAAATCTCATAGTTTTGTAGAAAAAAAGCCACTTCACAACCAAATAAGACAATCATCCAGCCGACTTGCAACCAGACGACAAATAAAGGTAGCGCTGCAAAACTGCCGTAAATAGCATTATAACTGGACGCGCCAATTTGCAGGCTTAGATAAGCCCACTGAGAAAGATGATACAAAATACCGGTAGCAATAGCGGCAATGATACCGGCTCTGTAGTTTATTTTATGATTAGGCATAAAAATAAACGTAAAGGCAAACAATCCGGTCATTAGCACCAAAGGTGACAAGCCCAGGGCTTTTAGCACCAGCCAGGTGCCAAATTCCGGCAATTGAATAACGGTGATTAACCAGGTTATTTTTGTTTTTAGAAATACGGTAATACTGCTGGACGCTATCAATAAAACGGGTGCCAAAAGCATTAATGATAAATAATCGCTAAATTTACGACTTATTGATCGTCCCTTGCCTATTTTCCAGATGAAATTAAATGACTCTTCGATATTGCCAATTACGTTGATAATGGTCCAAAACAGGACAACAATGCCAATCCCTGCAACAACCCCGCCTTTAGTGCTGTCTAGCAGGTTTTGTGCGAAACTTATTAGCTGTAGCACCATGGCATCTTGATTTGGTGCGTTCTCTAGCAATTGCTTTTCAAGAATAGTTTCTAAACCGAAACCCTTGGCGATACCAAACAGCATGGCGATGACAGGCACTATTGACAGTATGCTATAGAGTGTTAACGCGGATGCCCTTAGTGGGCACAAATCACGTGAGAAGCCCTCCACAGAAAGGATAACAACTTTTAGCGACTTGATTATTGTCCCTTTAAATAATGGCAGTTTTTGCTCGTGTAACAGCCAGATATCTTCTTTAATAAAATTAAACAGGTTTAGTTCCATTGGCTGGGTTTATGGCTTTAAATTAACGTTAATGCTTGGTAAGGTGACTCAAAGTTGCCGCAGATTCACAGATTAGGCTACCAACTTAAGACGGGACGGCTTGAGGTTAAGCCGTTCGTGGAGCTTGTCGAACCATGAACGACTTAACCGCTCATCCTTCGACAGGACGAACGGTTAAGTCTCGACTATGTCCCGCCTTAAGTTGGTAGCCACAGATTATAAACAAATTTAATCCGTGAATCTGTAGTAGCTTTTCTAACAAGTTACCAAGTGTTTTTTTCGTGCACTATTCTGATAGCTCCGATGTAAAACAGCTTACATAAGGATTATTAACCTGCCAAGTCCATTTACTATATAAATAGACCCCGGTATTTATTTTTAGTCAGCTTATTGTGGCTAAGCCTGTTTCGCTAATAAATAAATTATTCTTCTATTGATAATAGCCTAACCGCCAAACTATAATCCACTTTTATCAAATCATTATGAATGTTTTCAGGCTAGCGTTTTCTTTTTAAAGCACTTCAGCGGAGTCGTTAGTCATGAGCCAGCAAGAATCGTATCACGAGGTTGAGTTTTCTATCGTTGATGGTGGGCCGCTGGATAAAGGTCTTAATCGTGTGGGGTTGAATAAACCCGGTGCAAAGTTTCTCGGTATCCGTCTGGCCGCACTAATGGTGATCACTTGGCTGCCGCTGCTGATTTTGTCAGCTAAGGCCGGTTTGTTGCTTGACGATAAAGTGCAAATACCTTTTCTACATGATTTTGCTGTGCATACCCGATTGTTGCTGGCAATGCCACTTCTGGTCGCGGCTGAAACGGTTATAGCGCCCCGTCTTGGCGTGGTCATTCGACATTTCTTTACCTCAGGCCTTATTATTGAGAAAGACCTCCCTGAGTTTCGCGAAGCGATTGCCGATGCCTTGTCCTGGAAGGAATCATATATTGCTGAACTGGTTATTCTCACGATTGTTGTCGTGTTAAACGTAAGACATTTTGGCGTTGTTTCCATATCAGATATCAACTCTTGGCACGAAATCAAAAGCGCAGGCGTAATGGAACTTACGGCAGCAGGCTGGTGGTATTATTGCGTAAGTGCCCCCATTTTTCAGCTATTTTTATATCGATGGCTTTGGCGCTTTGTCATTTGGTCCAATTTATTACGATGCATCGCCAAACTTGAGTTACAACTGTTCCCTACTCATCCCGATCACGCTGGCGGATTAAGTTTTCTGGGGTTGGGGCAGGCTAAATTCGCTGTTATCATCATGGCTTCATCCTCTGTAATGGCCGCATCAATCGCTAACCGTGTTTTATACGGTGCCGAAAGTCTGGTTTCGTTCAAGTTTATGATGGCGATGTTTGTAGTGATGAATATCGTTATTTTTTTGGGGCCACTGATGGTTTTTACACCCAAGCTTGCTGCACTTAAACGTAAAGGATTACTTGAATACGGTACTCTGGCAACTACTTATGTACGATCTTTCGACCAAAAATGGCTACGTGACAACAACGAGCAAAACGAACCGTTGTTAGGAACGGGGGATATACAATCGCTGGCTGATTTGTCGACCAGTATTGAAAATATCGGCAACATGACAATATTTCCCTTCAATAAAGGCATCGTAAAAAGTCTGGTGGTGGCGGCATCGCTGCCATTTTTGCCCTTGGTGGCTACCATTATTCCCTTGAAAGATCTGCTCGGCCAAATTACGGCCATTCTTTTGTAAGACTTTTTTGTGGCAAACTGATTGTGAAACACTATCTTCTAATTTAGGCTATATCCAGGAATGGATATACGCGAATAGCGCAGGATTTTTGTTTATTTTCGACGATTGCAAGGATGCAGGAGGTAGAGCAGTGAAGGAGCAGTTGCCGAGGCGAAAAAGACGAGTAATTTGGGTATATTCTTCGTAGGAAATCGCCTTAAGGATGACCACCTGTTTTCATGATCCCCAAGTTTAAAGTCTCTTTTATCAAACCGGAGTGTTATTTATGAAGCCTGCTACATCTGAAACAGCCGAAAAACTTACCCGCAAGAAGCCTGACAAAAAAGGGATAGAAGCCTTGAGTGCCTTAGGCGCTTTGACCAGAATGGCGTATGAGGGCATTGTTGATCCGTCAAAACAACTGGTCAAATGCGATTTTCGTGATGCCGGAGAACCGTGGGAAAAACGCCGTGACTTTGGTAAGTCTCTACGTGATAAAGCATCCAGAGAAACCCATTCCGTTTGGCAACCAGCGGCAGATCGCCCCGATCCAGTGGACATTGTTATCGACACCAACGCCGGTCGGCAGGCGCATTTAATCCCCTTACGCATGGCCAGAATGGCATCATCACCCTTTGCCTTTCTGCGCGGATCTGTGGCGATAATGGCCAGAGACCTGGCAGGAACACCGGTCACTGGCGTGAATGTGGTGATGAACGGAGATGCGCATATCAACAATTTCGGATTGTATGGCACTCCGCAGCGGGATGTGGTTATCTATCTTAACGATTTTGATGAAGTCACCATTGGCCCTTGGGAATGGGATCTGAAACGGCTCATTGCCAGCATTAACGTGCTGGGCAGGGAAAACGGCCTAAACCGGCGTGAGCGGCGTCTTGCCGTTACCGGTTGCGTGGCTGGCTATCGCCAGCGGATGGAGGAACTACAGGCTATGGGCGTACTCGATCTTTGGTATCTGCATAATCTAGTCGATCGCCTCGATCCGAAGCAAATAAAGATCGACCCCAAATCGCATGCGATCATCAAAAAAGCTGTCGAAAAAGCCCGCAAACAGCACAATGCCAGCCTGCTCGGCAAGGTTGCTGAAAGGGCCGTTAATGGTGCCTGGCGTTTCAAGGAAGATGCTCCTGAGCTGACCAGCATCGACGAGGAAACCAAGGAAAAAATCATCGATGCCCTCAATGTCTATTCCACCACAGTAGCTCCCGAACGCCGCTTCATGCTCCACCGTTATCATGTGGTGGACGTAGCGCACCGGGTCGTGGGTGTCGGCAGTGTGGGTACCCGTGCTTATCTCGCACTGCTGTTTGGAAATGGTGACAACGACCCTATTTTTCTCCAAGTAAAGGAAGCCCTTCCACCCGCCCATAAAATATATCTGCCGCCGCTGCCAGATGCATTCGCCCACGACGGCATGCGCGTCATTTTAGGGCAGAGGGTGCTGCAAGCCTCCGGCGATCCATTGCTAGGCTGGACTACCATCGATGACCGGCCATTCTATGTCCGGCAAATGAAAAACTTGAAAGGCTCCATTCCTATGGAATGGCTTAGCGGCACGCCTTTCAATTATTTTTCCAGGGGCGCAGGAGTGTTATTGGCTCGCGCCCATGCCCGAACCGGCGATGCGGCAGTTATCGCGGGATATTGCGGTGGCTCAGAGGTATTGGACGAAGCGCTTGCTGATTGGGCCGAAGCTTATGGCGGGCAAACTATCCAAGACCATGCCGCATTTTTGAAAGCGATAGAGTCCGGACGGGTCACTGTCCAGTGAAGACAGGATATTTTGTTATTAGTGAGGTGGTGTGTGAATGAGGTGTTACATAAATTAATTAATTTCAGATTGTGGATATTGAATATGCCATTTTTTTCTTACGTGAATGGATTCGCCGTTTTTGTATCTGTCCGGTTATTAGCGTTAAAAAAAATAAAATCAGGATTTAGCCACTTATTGCTTTCTTTCTTGTTACTAATCGTTGCGGCCTGGGCCTGGCCCACATTGGCACAGGAGGCGCAGGCCGCGAGCTTGTCCAAGCTTATCGCACCCTCGAAGGAAGAATCGGCTGAGGCTTTGCCTGTTGAATTCATGAACCGTCATATTTTTACGATCCGCTCGGAATTCATGGGTTACACTCAAGAGGAACGGGCAGCGTCTGTCAAGGATCGTATTAAATCGGCCATGGAAAAAGGCGGTGGCGATCAGACATCCATTCGTCCTACGCCGGAAGGCGGGCGCTTTATCGAATTGAATGGCCGGGCGGTGTTCCAAATCAGACCCGATGATCTGGATCCTCTGATGGGTGAGTCCATAGATGAAGCGGCTCAAAGTGCAGCACAGAACCTGAAGGTTGCTGTGCGTGAGGCCAGGGAACGCAGCAATTCCAATACTATGCTTAAAAGCATCGGATTTTTGCTGCTGGCAAGCATGTTTTTTTACCTGGCTTGCCGTTTAATTTATGGCGGGGAAAGACGGATAGAAAACCGCTTGCAAAGCTGGATGCACGCTTGGGAAGATAAACTGGCGGTAGCTGTCCGCCCACAACAAATGTTCAATGTCCTCCTTATCTTGGTTCGTTTTGCCAGATGGGCATTAGTGATCATGGCGGGCTACGAATGGGCGACTTTTAGCCTGCGCCAGTTTCCCTATACCCGACCTTGGGGCGAGACACTACACAGTTACCTGATTGATACCATTGCGGGAATCCTGTCAGCTATCGTGGATGCCCTGCCTGGACTTCTGGTTGTTTTTTTGATTGTACTGCTTACCCGTTTCAGCTCTCGGTTATTAAAAGCCTTCTTTGCCAGAATTGAGTCTGGAGAGACCGTTGTACCGTGGCTGGCTGAAGAAACCGCCAGACCGACCCGTAAACTGACTCAGGCCTTACTTTGGCTGTTTGCTTTTGCCATGGCTTATCCTTATTTCCCGGGCAGTAATACCGAAGCCTTTAAGGGCTTGAGTGTATTAGTCGGTATTATGCTTTCAATTGGAGGTGCCGGTGTTGTAGGGCAGGCAGCGAGTGGCTTGATCATGATTTATTCTCGGGTTTTGCGCGAAGGCGAATATGTAAAAATAGGCGAGATTGAGGGGCTGGTTACCTTGGTGGGTATTTTTTCGACCAAAATCAGAACTGCTAATGGTGAAGAAGTTAACATGCCCAATGCCTTGATTGGCAGTTCGACAACCGTAAATTCATCACGGCTTGCCGAGGGCAAGGGTTTGGTCGTACACACGACCGTTACCATCGGTTACAACACGCCCTGGCGACAGGTTCATGCCATGCTGATGCAGGCTGCCGGAAGCACGCCGGGACTGCGAGCCGATCCCATGCCTTTTGTAACCCAGTCGGCGCTTTCTGACTTTTACGTGGAGTATCGGCTGTGTGTACAGGTTGAACTCCCCGAGATACGTCGAATTACTCTGACGGCGCTACATGCCAACATACAGGACGTGTTTAACGAATACGGTGTGCAGATTATGTCGCCTCATTACGAAAATGACCCGCTGGAAAAAGTCTGGGTGCCAAAAGAGCAGTGGTTTGAAGCGCCCGCTGAAAATGGCGTGGATAGTGAATCGGTTTAGAAGCCAAGAATTATGAAAAAACCGGCATCCAGCTGTTACAATAGCCCCCATTTAAACCTGTACAAGAAGTTAAAAAATGGACGTAATCCAGCGTATTGCCGAAGAATTATCTGTTAATATCAAACAAGTCAGCGCAGCGGTGGCGTTGCTGGATGAAGGCGCTACGGTTCCCTTTATTTCCCGTTACCGAAAGGAAGTGACAGGTGGTTTGGATGATACACAATTAAGGCAATTGGAAGAACGTTTACGTTATTTACGCGAACTCAACGACCGGCGAAAAACCATTCTGGATAGTATTCGTTCGCAAGACAAACTGACACCTGAGCTTGAAAAAGCCATTATCGAGGCTGAGACCAAAACCCTGTTGGAAGATTTGTATTTGCCTTATAAACCCAAACGGCGCACCAAAGCCCAAATTGCCCGTGAAGCAGGACTTGAGCCCTTGGCGGATGCCGTCCTGGATGACCGCAGCTTAATGCCCGAGCAAATCGCCGCTAACTATATTGATGCAGAAAAAGGCGTACCCGATACCGCTGCCGCTCTGGATGGTGCGAGGCAAATTATCATGGAACGGATTTCTGAAGATGCTGAATTACTGGCTGAACTGCGCGAACGGGTCTGGCAAAAAGGACTTATTCACGCTACTGTCGTCACGGGAAAAGAACAGGTGGCCGAAAAATTTAAGGATTATTTTGATTATCAGGAAGCCATCAACAAAATTCCATCGCACCGCGCATTGGCACTGTTTCGGGGGCGTAATGAAGACTTATTGTCGTTAACGCTCAAACCCGGCGCGGAAGATAAAGAAGAACATCTGCTGTGCGCCCGGTTTGTGGCTCGACATCTTGCTATTAAGGACACTGCAAAACCCGCTGAAGCCTGGTTGGCAGAAACAGCCCGTCTTGCGTGGAAAATCAAGCTGTTCACCCGTATTGATCTGGATTTAAAACTCAGGTTGCGCGAGGCGGCAGAACTGGAAGCGATTCGTGTTTTTGCCAGTAATTTACGAGATTTGCTATTGGCGGCACCGGCAGGTCCCAAAGCCACGATGGGACTGGATCCCGGCATACGCACCGGTGTTAAGATTGCCATTGTTGATCCTACCGGAAAACTGCTGGCCACCGAGACTATTTACCCGCACCCGCCTCGCAAACAATGGGATGAGTCGATAGCCACCTTGGCAAAGCTAATCAAAAAACACAGCGTTGATCTGGTTAGCATAGGTAATGGTACGGGCTCCAGAGAGACCGATCAACTGGTTGCGGATGTTATCAAGCAGCACAGCGAACTGAAGTTTATTAAAATAACCGTTTCAGAAGCGGGTGCATCGGTTTATTCGGCGTCTGAATTTGCGGCTAAAGAATTCCCTGATTTGGATGTGTCACTGCGCGGCGCGGTTTCTATTGCCAGACGCTTGCAAGACCCGCTGGCAGAGCTGGTTAAGATTGATCCTAAATCTATCGGAGTGGGTCAGTATCAGCATGATGTCAATCAGTTTCAATTAGCGAGAGGACTTGATGTTGTCGTTGAGGATTGTGTTAATGCGGTCGGTGTGGATGTCAACACGGCATCCGTGTCACTGTTAAAACAGGTCTCCGGTTTGTCAGCCAGTGTCAGTGAAAATATTGTGGCTTTTCGTGATCAAAACGGGCCTTTTGTTAATCGCAAACAATTAAAAAAAGTGCCCCGATTGGGCGATAAAGCCTATGAACAGGCCGCAGGATTTCTCCGCGTCATGAATGGCGACAACCCGCTGGACGCCTCGGCCGTGCATCCCGAAGCGTATCCCGTGGTTGAAGCGATCATCGCCAGCACCGGTAAATCTATCCGTGATCTGATTGGTCAAAGCGGTTTTTTGCGTACACTTAATGCGGCAAACTATACCAATGAACACTTTGGATTACCGACGGTTACTGATATTCTACAAGAACTGGAAAAGCCCGGACGTGATCCCAGGCCGGAATTTAAAAGCGTAGAATTTAAAGCGGGCATTGAAAAAATATCCGACCTTCAACCCGGCATGAGGCTGGATGGCGTAGTGACCAACGTCGCCAACTTTGGTGCATTTGTTGATATTGGTGTGCATCAGGATGGCTTGGTACATATCTCGCATTTATCAGATACTTTTATCAAAGATCCCAGAGACGCGGTAAAAACCGGTGATATGGTGAAAGTGAAAGTACTGGAAGTGGATGTTGAGCGCAAGCGTATTTCCTTGTCCATGAAAACCAATACCGATGCCGTTGAAGCAAAGCCTGAACGAAATAACCCAAAACAGGTCAACAAGCCCAAGCCGCAGGCACCCTCCCAGAATTTAATGGCTAACGCCTTTGCAAAGGCGTTAAAAAAATAAAGTACAATAGGCGCTTTAACGCACGTTTTACTAAACATACCCGCAGGATTTGATATGACTAAATTCAATCGTTTTTATGTTGTTGTTATTTTCACTTCCCTGTTTATGGCCTATACACCCCTATCTCAGGCAGGTATGGAACAACTCGGTAACGGTAATCCGGTGGGTGAAAATAATCGCTATGCGCCTGTCACCACTGCTGATGATTCGCTACAGCCATTAAGCTATGGTGAAAAAATCGGTAACAAGGCACTTAACGGGTTTGCCAATCTGATTACAAGTCCGCTGGAAATCCCCAAAAATATTATTAACACCATGAATCAAAGCAACTTCTTTTATGGGGTATTTGGAGGATTTATTAAAGGCCTGGTTAATAATTTGGGGCGAGCCGGTTGCGGTGTTGCTGATTTACTGACCTTTCCGCTACCTACCCAACCGATCGCACACCCCTTGTATATCTGGGACAATTTTGATGTGGACACCACTTACGGTGACGTGATGCGACTGGAGAAAACCAAAAAAACAGATCAGCCTGTTATCCAAACGCCTGTCCCATTACCGACTCCAACCGCTGTGACAACACCGTCAAAGGCAGTGGTAGTTGATCGCTCAAATCAGTACCATCAAGAAACCAACAAAAACCTGGATGCGCTATTTAACAATCAAATGCAGAAATAAGCCTGTTGCGCAGGTTCATAATCTTTAGATGGAAGTCCTGGAAGCGAAGTCCTATCTTCGTAAAACCGTAAACTTGGGAACTAGCAAAAAATATGATAACGCATGGTCTTACTACTTTTTATTCCAACACATCGGTTTAATAGTAAATATTTTAAGGTGGCAGCCTTAGCGTTTGACCCCGTTGATTTGCTCTAAAACCTTTTCGATGGTAGCGATAAGCTCTTCGGTCTTGACCGGCTTGGCCAGGAAGAGATGACCACCAATTTGACTGCCGGTTGGGACGGTCTCGTCGTGGGTAACAATGGCCGTCAGGAAGACATGAGGGATGTTGCACAATTGCAGGTCTTCCTGAAGTGCTGCGGCGATGTCGCCACCGCTCATGTCGGGCATCATCACATCCAAGAAGATCAAATCCGGCCGGAATTGGCGGGCGGCCTCGATGGCTTTCGCGCCTTGATTTTCGGTTCGTACCACGTAACGGCCGGTGCGTTCCAGATTGGCCTTGATTAGACGGGTCAAACTGGGTTCGTCGTCAACCACTAGAATCTTCTTCATGGATCAGGCTCCTGATTCGGTTTTGAATAAAAGGACAACGGAGGCACCACCGCCACCGCGATTGCTTAGGCTGATGGTGCCTTGGTGCAGTTCCACAATGGCGCGGGAAACGGACAGGCCAAGACCGGTACCTTCTCCCGCCGGTTTGGTGGTGAAAAACGGGTCGAACACCTTGCCCAACTTGGTCGGGTCTATGCCTGGCCCGGTGTCTTCTACTTTCAGTCTGATCAAGTGCTCCGAGGCCGTGAACTTGGCCTTGTCATGGGATGGCAGATCGATTAACTGCTTTAACTTGCCGGCCTCACTAGTCACGGTTAACTTGCCGTCGCGCCCCATGGCCTGGATGGCATTCATGAACAGGTTGATGAAAACCTGTTCGAGTTTGTTGGGGTCGGCATTGATCTTGGGCAAATCCGGCGCAAGACATTGCTGAACGGTAATATTGTACTGGATCAATTCATGATGTACCAGTTTAAGGGAAGCTTTCAGCACTTCGTTGATATCGGTTGGGCGCATGTCCAGTTTTTTTTCCCGGGCGAAGTCCAGTAGTCCCTTGATCACAGTGTCGGCACGCTGGATGGCGTCTTCCATGTCCGCAATGACCGCGTACCCCTCGCCCTCCTTGGGAATATCTGCGGCCAAGTAATCCAAGCCCATTTGGATGATGGCCAAGGGGTTTTTGACCTCGTGGGCGATCCCCGCCGCCAGCCTGCCGACGGATTCTAGTTTCGCCGATTGTACCAGCCTCAGATGGGCTTCTTCCAGTGCCAAGGTACGCGAGCGAACCTTATGCGCCAAGGCCCGGTTCCATGCGAGGGTGGCTATGATTATGGTCAGCAAAGTGCCTAAAATGGCGACGGCGGTAAGTTGGTAAGTGCGATTGTGCCACCAAGCAGGGAGGGGCAACTGCATCCAGGTGACGTCGATGGCGCGTTTTTCATCTTCGGTGAGATTGGCCAGAGCTTTGTTCAACAAGTCGCGGAGCATAGGCCAGTCGTTGCGTACGGCCATGGACAAGGTCGTGGTGGGTTCAATACTGCGCACCATCAGCAGATTGGTAATGTTGTTCTTGCTGATATAATAAGTGGCCGTGACGAGGGTGCCGATCATCACATCTGCCACGCCATAGGAAACCATCTCTAGCGCGCTTTCATCGTCAGGGGCTTCAATCAGTTGAGCCTCGGGATATTTCAAGGTAAGTCGTTCTTCCCAAGAGTTGCCTTGAACCACCGCCACTTTCAAGCTGCGAACCATTTCATCAAAGGGCATTTCGCCCAAATCGTAACGGGCGGTAATCAACACGGTGGGAATGAATATATGCGGGGTGGCGAATAGCAGATACTCTCGACGCTGCACTGTATCCACCGTCGCCGGCAACAGATCGGCCTCGTGCGTGCGTGCCTTGACCAAAGCCTCTGCCCAGCTTTTCACTGGCACCTGGATTAGTCGAATCCCCAAGCGCCCGGTGACCAACTTCAAATAATCGGCCGCCATGCCTGCATATTGCCCTTGTCTGTCCACAAATTCGATGGGGGCATATTTGGGGTCGGGGGCGTAGCGGATGACCGGATGGTCGGCTAGCCAGGCTTTTTCCTCATCAGTCAAGGTCGCGCGAAATCCCGATTCCTCGGCGTGGGAGATTCCACAAAAGGAAATGGCAACGAGCAATAGGACAATGACTGGGCGGAAGGCAAATATCATGGCGTTCATGTTAAGCTGGTTTTGACAGGCTACCAGGCGGCTCCGAAGCGGCAATTCCAATTTTGAATAGTACAACAAATCAGAAGTTCGTGATCAATTAATTAAACTAATTTTTCAATAAAAAATAATTTGTTATATTTATTTTTTAAGTTCACGAGCTTCCGACTCTCTGTACTAGATTCTTTTCTCGGTAGTCATGAATAACAGGTTATATCTTCCTGCTCCTTGGCGGGCTGTGTCTCGTCTGCCTCTACCGGTGTTTTTTCCTCAGATTCGGTTTTCGATGCGTCTTCGGTATCCAAGGCGTACTCATCCACGCCAGAAAAATCATCCTGCCCTTGTTGTTGCTCCTGGCCTTCATCGCTGGTATTAGTCTTATCCCAAGGCAGGTCACTACTGGGTGGCCGTGAACTATTCCGCGATGTTTGTCTTAACCGTTCCCTCGCTTCTTTTAAGTCGTAGAGTAGTTTGACGGATAATCGACGCAGAACTTCCTCCGGCAATCCTTCTTCGGTCAGTTGCAGCAGGTCGTGATTACTTAATCTTATGGGGAATAATGTACCGCTTTTTTAACCAATTTTGTAGGTTTTTGACGTTGGGGTCTGAATAATTACAATCTGACAAATCGAGAGAAAGCGTTTTTTTGATAGGCATATAACAAACGCCCACCTCAGCGCAACCCTAAAATAACTGGGGTCAGAGTAAAGTTAATTCTAAGTTTATTTTGATCGAGGAGAGTTGATATTTCAATTCCTCGATTCCGCTCTGCTACATCGAGGCTACTTGCTGGTGTGTGGGAAGTCAGTTGCGGGAGCGACGCCCTCGTCGCGATTAATAACTGATACCTAAAATCGCGACGAGGTCGTCGCTCCTACGAAGTGCGTAGGGCGGTTTCGCGATAGCAAACCTCCAATCACCACAGAACATTGATGACAGTCAGTTTTTGTAAGGTGAATTCCACCCGATAAAGCTATAATCCGATAAATCGAGAGAAAGCGTTTTTTGGATAGGCATGTAACAAACGCCCGCCTCGGCGCAACCTTGGAAAGTGACTTCCAACATCAGCTTGTTCAGTGTTGGCTCTTGTCGCTGAAGCAGGATTTCAACTTCCAGACGATCGCGATAGATGTCCACATCACCAAAAAATTTATCGTGTTTAGTCTGGCTGGCGGGAAAAAACTGTTCGCTCACTTTGATTCCGTCAGTCAGCGAAACAACTTTGATTTTGTGGCGATACAGATAATAACCGTTGGCAATATCCCAAGACAGTAACAGTGGGTCTGCTTTATTCACCGTGGTGGTGAATTGAAAAGCGTCATCAGGTTGCAATAGCTCATCTGACTCAACAGCAAATGTCTGACCTGCAAAAAAAATGACTGTATACTTTCCTTGACAAGTTGTCCTTTTCTAATCATATAAGCTGTTCCGGCTCCATCTTGTTGCCTTTGCTAAAAGAAAGGTTTTGAAGCTTTTTGAATAAAACCAGAGCGCTGTACGTGCTTTTTAGATACCTTTTAAAATTATAATTAAGGAACGTGCATGAAATAACTTGACCATTTATATCCCCTCACCTCAACCCTCTCCAAGAGGGAAAGGAAGCAAGATGCCTAAGTTATTTCATGCGCATTCCTAACCCGGTCTTACTCCATTGCGGGTAAAACCATATACAGCTATCCAGCACAGGGTAAGTCAATGGAAAAAAAAGAAGCGATGGACTTTATGAGTGAGTTACTTAAACTCACGTTAGATAAAGAAGCATCAGATTTATTTATAACCGCAGGCTTCCCGCCTGCAATAAAAATCAACGGCACGATGTCACCGGTTTCAAACCGGACATTATCAGCCAAGGACTCTGAAGCCTTAACGCAGTGCATCATGAATGATAAACAGCGCAAAGAATTTGAAGAGACACAAGAATGTAATTTTGCCATTGCGCCCGCCGGGCTATGCCGGTTTCGGGTCAATGCTTATTTCCAGCAAGGCTGTCAGGGTTTGGTTGTTCGGGTAATTGCCGCAGAAATACCCACTTTGGATAAATTAGGTTTGCCGCCTGTTTTAAAAGACCTGATGATGAGCAAAAGCGGACTGATTATTATGGTCGGGGCCACAGGTTCGGGTAAATCCACCTCCATGGCAGCAATGCTCGATTATCGTAATGAGCACAGCTACGGCCATATCATCACCCTGGAAGATCCCATAGAGTACGCGCATGTCCACAAAAACTGCATCGTCATGCAAAGAGAAGTCGGGGTCGACACCAAGAGCTGGGAAGCAGGATTACACAATGCCTTGCGTCAGGCTCCAGACGTTATTGTCTTCGGAGAAATTCGTAGTGAAGAGATTATGAATTACGGGCTGGAATTTTCACGAACCGGTAATTTGGCTATCGCCACTTTGCACGCAAATAATGCCAATCAAGCTATCGACAGGATTTTAGGTTTCTTCCCTATCGTATCCCAGGCAAAATTGATGCAAGACATTTCGGTAAATTTACGCGCCATTCTTTCTCAACGTCTGGTCAAAACCGTTGATGGGGGGCGCTGTGCAGTCTTTGAGATTTTATTAAACACCCCTTTGATTTCACAATACATTGCCAAAGGCGAGGCCTCCAGTATCAAGCCGCTTATGGCCAAATCCCGTGAACTGGGCATGCAAACCTTTGACCAGGCCTTATTGGAGCTTTATCAGGCAGGCAAAATAGATTCAGACACCCTGATCTCTACTCAAAGCGTCCATTCAGTAGTATTAATAAAATA
>JBAXXH010000025.1:0-38752 GCA_037127995.1 Methylococcaceae bacterium
CCGGCTCTTGTTTCTTGGGTTGGCTGGCAGTTACCGGTACTGGCTTGCTACTTTTGCTGGTTGTTACTGACGCTTGCATCTTGGGTTGGCTGGCAGTTACCGGTGCTGGTTTATAACTTTTGCTCGTTGGTGCCAGCTCTTGTTTCTTGGCTTTGCTGTTGGTTACCAGTACTTGTTTGATTCTTTTACTATCGATTACCGGCTCTGATTTTGAGCTTTTAGCTACAGTTATTGCCGCTGGTTTTTCACTTTTAGCGACAGGCACTGGAGCCGGTTTAGTGGTTTTAGCGACCGGTTCCGGCACTGGCTCAGTCACTGGCATTTCTTCTTCCAGCGGCGGCAATCTTTCATAAAGCGGGACGGGCGTTCCATCCAGATCTTTAAGCGCCTTATTTAAGGCTACCTGATCAAACTCAGGTAATTCGCCTTTGTTGGCTTTTTGAATAAGTGCCAAGGCTACAGCATAGCGGTGATCCTGGGTCTTTTCCTCACCTTCCAAATCAGGATGAGCTTCGACATAAAGCGTATTATTTAACCAGCCAACCTTGATGGGTTGCTTGACTATGTAAACGGGTGTGCCAACGGGAACAGAACGGTATAAAGTCTCAATGTCTTCAGGATACATACGTACACAACCATGCGTTATTTGCATGCCGATACCAAAAATTTTATCAACGTCGGTACCGTGTATTCGATAATCCCCTGGAAGATTCAAATACAGTGCGTAAGCGCCCAAGGGATTATTGGGGCCGGGCGGAACGATAGCCGGTAAAGGATCGCCATTTGCAGCGTGTTCACGTCTGATTGATTCGGGCGGATGCCAGGCAGGATCTTTTACTTTTTTGATAACAGTGGTTCTGCCCAATGGCGTTTGCCAATCTTGTCGACCGATGCCATGCGCGAAAGATTTTACCGTGCCGGGTTGATCCGCAGGGTAATAATACATGCGGTATTCCGAGATATTTAAGGTAATGCCCTCGTGAGGGCTATCCGGCAAAATGCGACGATTAGGCAAGCGGACTACAGTACCTTTTTTTACAAGCCAGCGATCAATACCAGGATTTAAAGTGACTATTTCTGTTTGCCCCAGATTAAAACGTCTGGCTACATCCAGTAGCGTTTGATCCTGCTCAACGGTTAACGTGACAGTCTCGTTGGTGGAAGAGGCAACAACCCGGTCGCCGCTAATTGCCGGTAAATTGTAAGTGGTGGCATAAGCATTACCAACGACAGTGAGCAATAACAATGAACAAGCAAAGAGAGTACGGATTTTCATTACAATAATTTTCTCGGGCATACTATAAAAATAACACTCGGGTTAGGAATTGGCTCTCGTTGAAAGTAAATCACGATTAATGCCGGTTTAAACAACTTGCATTTTATCATGGGCTTGCTCATTTAACCATTTTGAGCAAGGCCAGCGCTATAACACTAAAGTTAAAAACGCCATAATGGTCTAAATTGTTTAGGATTAGGTTGCTATTCAGCGTCTCGTTTTGACTATTACCGTTATCAACAGTGTGTGCGTTATAATCTTTTCTTACAGTGAGTGACGCCGATCCATCACTTCCAAAATAACATTTAACAACAAACAAGGGACTTTAAATCATGTCGCTGCAAATTTTTCGTACTAAACAAGTCGTTGCGCATAATGACCTTGATCATGTTCTCAAGCGTTGTTTGTCAGCATGGGATCTTACGTTTCTGGGTGTCGGTGCGATTATTGGTACGGGTATTTTTGTATTGACCGGTATTGCTGCTGCAACGCAAGCCGGCCCCGCCGTTGTTTTATCCTTTATTATTGCCGGACTGGCCTGCGCTTTTGCCGCGCTTTCTTATGCGGAATTATCGTCTGCTGTTGGTGGTTGCGGGAGTGCTTATGGTTACAGTTATGCCGCTTTTGGTGAGTTGATTGCCTTTATTATTGGTTGGGATTTGCTGTTGGAATACGGTATTTCCGTCGCGGCGGTTGCCAACGGTTGGTCAGGCTATTTTAATAATGCGTTGACGGCTATCGGCATGCCGTTGCCTGATATGCTGACCAAAGCCCCAAAGCTGGGTGGCGTGGTTAATCTACCGGCATCCGCTATCATTCTGCTGCTAATGGGCTTGCTGATTATGGGCGTAAAACACAGCGCTAAAGCCAACAATGCCATGGTAGCCGTCAAACTAATCACCATCAGTATATTTATTGGTATTGCCGTGTTTAATGTTCATCCGGATAATTGGCATCCTTTCATGCCGTTTGGCTGGTTTCAAACGTTACCTGACGGAAAAACCACGGGCGTATTGGCGGGTGCATCGCTGGTATTTTTTGCTTATGTGGGTTTCGATGCGGTATCTACTGCCGCCGAAGAAGCTAAAAACCCCCAGCGCGATTTACCTTTTGGCATCGTAAACTCATTGGCATTTTGTACCATTATCTATATCATCGTCGCCGGTTTGCTGACAGGTGTCGTACCTTACACCGAGTTAAACGTATCATCGCCGGTCGCCCACGCACTCACCCTGATTGGTTTCAACGGGGCATCGGCACTGATTTCAACAGGCGTTATCGCAGGTCTAACTACCGTCATGTTGGTGCTGTATTATGGACTGACGCGCATTATTTTTGCGATGTCACGCGATGGCTTGCTGTCGCCTTTTTTTAGCAAAGTTAATGTTAAAACCCAAACCCCGATCCGCGTCATTGTACTCTGCGGCGTTATCATAGCGCTTATTGCCGGCTTTATACCGCTGGGTGATTTGGCCGAACTGGTTAATATCGGTACTTTGGCCGCGTTTGTACTGGTGTGTTTGGGAGCGATCGTTCTGCGCATCACCAAACCGGACATGGAGCGTCCCTTTCGCACCCCGTTCAGTCCCTTGTTTCCGGTGCTGGGTATGTTGTCATGTGGAGCGCTGATGGCATTTTTGCCAGCCATCACCTGGCTACGTTTCGTTATCTGGCTGGTGATAGGCTTGATTGTCTATTTTGGTTATTCAATGAATCACAGCAAGCTGGCGAAGTCCGCTTGAGTTGATGGAGGGTAAGATTTATATCCGGGTTAATAGTGGACAAGAATGTGGTAGATTGGGTTGATGCTGTTCCAATCATCACATTTTCTACTACTTGGCTGTGAAGTGAAGGTCTGTCCCTATTGATTCTTCAAACAAAGCCCTTCCCAAAAGAAAAGCCACGCCTGGAAAAATCCGGGCGTGGGTGGTTTGGTTGACTCCGATGATGGCGGATTGCCAGAGCGGATATTTAGGGGTTACGGAATAAACTTTAGGCTTTCTTTGGTAAATTGTTCAGAGTTGACAAGTCGATTAATCCAATCTGAAAATTGAACACCTTCTGCGCTATGTTCATCATAGAATGGGTGGATAGAGGGACTGGGTGCAAAAGCATCGGTCAGTATCGTGTGTACAGTGCCTTGACCTATGTAATACTGATAATTTTTGGTGTGAACATTTATATCATCCAATGACTCTTCCATCCGCCAATTCCAGGAAAACCAAATGTTTTGGTCTTCTGGGGTAGTGCCAGTGAAACCCCATTCAACCGGATTAATTGAGCCGGCATCAATCATAGTCATGATTTTTAAAAACTGTGTCTGGACAACATCAAACTCGGTTGTATATTGTGCAAAACGATCTTTTGGATAAGTGGCAGTTAATTTTTCAATAAGGGTGGCGTTAAATGAGTCTACGGAATAATGTTGATGAAAACCCTCCTCAAAAATTTTATGCAGGGTGTTTTCTAAATTCCAGTTACCGCCGGGATAAAATGCCGTATCTATAAATCCCTGCGTAACCACCGCTGTTGCAGCATCAGATAAAAGAACGGCATTGGTTTTTGGAAAAGCCTCTTGTAAATAAGGAAAGTTAAGGGTTGCTCCATAGCCACCCGCACTAGAGCCTGCGACTAATAGCTTTTTAAGGCGGTGTTCATGATTAGCGGGAAATTGACCTTTAATCCATTCTCTTACAGCGAGAAAATTATCAAAGCCATGATGTTTGACGTTGACAGGTGCACCTGGATAACCCGTTAATGAACCATTGTCAATATATGTGACAGATTTTGAACCCACATGAATATCGCCTGTGCAATAGGGGATAAATACCTTGCTCCATTCTTTGAAAGGATTTGCTGCATTAGTATCATCAAATATTCCGCCCGCACCAACAGGTGAGTTTGCTTGATTTATTGATGGGTTATAAGTGGGGCTAGAGCCTTTTTTCAGGGACGTTAAACAAGTCGCATCGTCCCAGCATGCACCACCGCCATTAAAAAACACGACTAATTTATCGTTTTTACCAGGTTTGAAATAAAAATGAAAAGAATTATCTATGGTCGATCCGTTTGCTGGGTTTGTTAAGGTATCAAAAGCACAGGCAGGCTCTATTTTTAATGGCTTGCCGTCATGAGATTTAATGGTAAGTGTTGACTTTACAGGTATTGTTTTCCATTCAGACCTTGAGTTGGAGTCAGCCAATGCGTATTGCGAAAATTGAAGTATAAAAAGGGAGAGGAGTAAATGTGTTATTTTCATTATAATTAATACCTTTAATTGAAATTATTTGTATTGAGAACTGTCGGTAAGACTTTTTCTTTGGGTTATTACAAAAACAAAATTTCACTCGGCGAAGCAGCATGCATTAAATACATTATCACGTGATGCGAGGGAACGGGAGAGATTTTTGTCTGAAAAGGTTCTGGTGAGGGTCAGGTTGGTTTATTTGATCACTAAAGCGAATAGGCCTTACGGATTGTGTACATGATTTTTTCCTATCAATACGTTTTCAATGGGCTTGTTTTTTACTGGCTGTGTCGTCGATTATTTGTTGTGCGATGACGCGAGCTTCTTAGCGGATTATCTATAAAGCCACTCGTTTGGCAATTTCAATATCTTTGCGCAATAAATCATTGACCAATAATTGCAGGTTTTCCTGTTTAGTCAGACATTTTTCATTTAGGTATTCAACAGTATGTCGTCCGGCAACGATTCAAAAAAACTGTCTGGAATCCTCGGGTCGGAAAATACATACTTATAAGAAGGGTAGATTGTAAGGCGGTTTAGCAGAGTTAATAAGGCGTAGAATAACATTAATTAACCGTAAGCAGACCACTGTGCCTACCCTAAATTAATCGAATCTTTTGAATAGGGCGAATACGCAGGTTCGCTTCGTATTTGGGTTGCCCTATTAAGGCGGGACAGATAACATTCTTTGACGGGCTGGTATTTGTCATATCGTCCTGCTTTTTGTGGCAGTTGAACAAGATAACTTTCCGGGAACGCCGAGCCCCAGCTCGGCACGGGATAGTCAGGCCGATTACTGACTGTTAGTGACTACGCCGAGCTGGGGTTGGGTGTTCCCGGAATCAATAGGCCTGTTTTGAATTGATAACCTGTCGTTGAAAAAAGTCTAAACCAAGGAATGAAGAACGCCCTCAAAACATCTCGAATTTTGCCAGGTATCCAAAATGATCGGAAACGATGGGATAAAAATGGCCGTTAAAGATGACTTCCATGGAATTGATTTTAATCGGATTACCATTGCGTTTGAAGATGTAATCAATGCGTTTGGGCGGACTGTTTTTCCAGCCGTCTATTTGACCATGATAGCTGGGTTCGTAAAAACGGTAGGGATGTAATTCATGGAATTGATCCACATATTCCCGATTGCCTACGATATGGTTATAGGTATTTTCTCCTGCCGGCGAGTTAAAATCGCCAATCATTAAATCGCCTCTGACACCAAAATGAAAACGTGAGCGGATCAGTTTTTGGAGGTTATTATATTCTTCATAAAAACCATGATGCCCCCAACTCAAATGCACATTGGCGATATGCAGTAAGCCGAACCACGGAACGTTGATACATGACACGGTAACATTTCGGGACATATAATTGTCTTTGCGATGATCTGTAGAAACATAAGCCGAATAATTGTGCAGCATCGGATAGCGGCTCATGATGGCGGTGCCTTCCCGCCAACGACCAAAGCCAATGTGGCTCCAGTCTTGATGAATATGATACCAATGCCCCCATTGACGCAATTTATTACAAATTCGAAAAGCCATGTTGGACGGCGATTCGCCATAAGGGGTCGTGATGGGGTCGTGCATATATTCGCCCACCTCCTGAAAACAAATGACATCTATCTTTAAATGAGCAATGGCTTCCGCGATAATATATACTTCTCGCTCATGTTGGTGCATGGTGTCAAAAGAACAATATCGGGGATGTTCTTGATAAGTATGAAGATTAAGTGTCAGCAGCGATAGATTCATAAGATGGGTTTATACTCAGACGTTAAAAAAATAGAACACGGATGACACGGATTTGAATGATAGACACGGATAATGGAAGATTTTAATCTCATGAAACAGATCTTTTCCGGCTAAAAATAAAATCCGTTGAAATCCGTATAATCTGTGTTCTATCAATTGAAGCTAATATCTTCGGTGTCGTAATCACTAAACTACACCCATTCCAGGCGATACAGGTCTTGACGGCGATTGGCAAGATTACGGGCAGCGCCGCGCGTGCGGACCTGTTTTAATAAATCCAGATTGACATCGGCAATCAGCGTCATTTCGGTATTGGGTGTGGCTTCCGCCAAGATTGAATCATGTGGAAATGAAAAATCACTGGGACTAAAAATGGCCGCTTGCGCGTATTGAATGTCCATATTTTCAGCGTAGGGCAAATTTCCGACACTGCCGGTAATCGCCACAAAACATTCATTTTCAATGGCTCGCGCTTGCGAACAATAACGTACCCGTTGGTATGCGTTTTTGGTGTCCGTCCAGAAGGGTACAAACAGGATTTGTGCGCCCTCGATGGTGGCTAAACGGGCAAGCTCCGGAAATTCTGAATCATAACAAATCAAGACGGCAATTTTGCCACAATCGGTATCGAACACTTTTAACGCATCACCACCTTGAACGCCCCAACAACTGACTTCATCAATGGTGACATGGATTTTGTATTGGGCTTCAAACGTGCCGTCACGCCTCAACAACCACGACACATTATAGAGTTCATGAGAGCTGTATTCAGGCATTGAACCTGCGATGATATTGATATTGTAAGACATGGCCATGTCCAGTAAACCGTTTCTGATTTCACTGGTAAAACCAGCCAAGGCACGAATGGCATCGGGCGGGTTTTTATCATTAAACAAGCCCATGAGTGGCGCACTCATATACTCAGGAAACAGCACAAAGTCGGCCTGGTAACCGGATACTGCATCAATAAAGAATTCGGCATGCTTGAGTAATTCTTCGACGCTGGTCAACGTTCGCATCTGCCATTGCACCACGCCTAAACGGATAATGTTTTTGGAACTGCCCAACGCAGGCAATTTATCAACATAATCAAGATTGACCCATTCAAGTAGTGTGGCAAATCCCATCGAATCGGCATCTACGGGCAGATAGCCGGTTATCACCTTCCGCACATGGAAGCCGTTAAGCAGTTGAAATGAAAGTACCGGATCAAAAATTTCCCTGTTTTTAACCTCTTCGATATAACGCACAGGCGTTAACGTATCTGCGTATTGGGCATAGCCGGGAATCCGCCCGCCGGCAATAAATCGACGTAAATTCAGATTTCGGCATAATTCTTTACGCGCATCATACAAACGTCGGCCCAAGCGTAATCCCCGATACTCGGGATGAACAAAAATATCAACGCCATATAAGGTGTCACTGTGCGGGTCATGATGTGTCAGATAACCGTCGCCGGTAATTTGAGCATACGTATGGACATCGCCAAAGCGGGCATAGTCAACAATCATACTTAAGGCAGCGGCCACTATTTGGCCGTTATCTTCAATGGCAATCTGCCCTTGGGGGAAACGTGCGATTTGTGAAGCAAACTGATCCGGTTTCCAGGCACCGCCTAAATTACCGTAAACATGCTCCATTAAAGATGCAATATTAGCGTAATCATCCAGCGTTAAATGCCGCAGCAGTAGCTTATGTTTCTCAATTTTGACTTTTTTCATTGTTTGGTTGGCCTTGTCCAGTCCTGAAAGGAAATTTAAGCGGATTACCAGTGCAAAGCGCGTAGGCGGGAAAACTTTTTTCTTTGATGTTCGTGCATGCGCACCATAACGTTCACCAGCGCTTCTATCGCATCGAGAATATAGGGGCCTTTATTCAACATGACGCATTCGGCTCTAACCGCCATTGCTGCATCGGTAAATTCAGGCCGGGAGCGGGTGCCTTTTTTGGTGATCGATTCCAGTACCTGGGTTGCCCAAATGACGGGAACATGCGCCGCTTCGCATAACCACAGTAGCTCTTCCTGAATTTCAGCCAGTCTGGCACTGCCTAATTCTACGGCTAAATCCCCTCTGGCAATCATGATGCCCAGGTTATGCCGGCCGATAGTTCCCAATATAATATCCGGAAGATTTTTTACTGCCAGATTGGTTTCAATTTTAGCGATGACAGGTAGTTCCGAGGCATTTCGTTTTGCCAGTTCGGATATCAATTTTTCCATATCTGCCAGTGTTTCTACAAAGGAAAATCCAACCAAATCGGCATGCACACAAATAAAATCCAAATCCGTTAAATCTTTTCGGGTGAGTGGTTGCAAATTAAATACGGCTTCCGGAAAATTAATGCCCTTGTCACTCTGTATGCGGACGCCGCCGGCTTTTGCCACGGTTACCCGTAACAATGCACCTTGCTCGGTCACCGCTTCTACGACGGCTCCCAGTTTTCCATCATCAATCCAGACCGATTGACCTATTTTAAGTTTTTCCAGGACGGAAGAAAGCGTACACCCTATTTGAGCAGGATGAATTAAAAGACCTTTATTCTGCTCGGCAGGTTTACCGTCGATATTATCCGGTGTCAGTAACAGCAAATGGTTTTTAAATACACGAATATCCAGAGGCTCCCCGGCAAATTCTCCTAACGTAAACTGATCAGCGGATATCGGATTATCCGTTTGTTGAAGGGAGGTCAACGTTAAGGTGCAACCTGAAACAAGGTAAGCCGTTTTGTCACAACTCACCAGCCAATTCGTATCAGAAAGTGCTTTTTCAACTTTCAGGAAACGCTGCTTGTTCTGGCTGTCAATAAACCCCAAGTACATGCCTGCCGCAAGTTTTTGATGCAACGGTTTTGGAATGGACACGCTGAATAATGCGCTGTCAACAACCGCGCTTTCCGGGTTGCTGGTCAAGATTAGATACCCCGGAGTTACAATCTTTCCGGTTAGATCTTTTTGTACGCGAATATGATAAATCGAAGGCCCAAGCGCAATGGATCCAGTGCGAATTTTATGTCCGGCAAGATCCATTAGAATACGGCAGGAACGACCCATTTCGGTTTCTGCACGGCGAACATTCAATATCATTGCCTGCCAGATAACCGGATCATCGTATACACAATTGATACGGGCACAGGTCATGCCTTTTTCAAGTAATAAACTTACCAGCGAGTAATCCAGCGCGGCCTCAGTGGGTAAAGTCACCATGACATGGGCTCTACCATACTCATTGTGCTCA
Organism: Methylococcaceae bacterium; assembly: GCA_037127995.1. GTDB lineage: Bacteria > Pseudomonadota > Gammaproteobacteria > Methylococcales > Methylomonadaceae > Methylobacter_C. The sequence goes on from JBAXXH010000025.1 coordinate 9,514, forward strand.
TGAAAGGAGCCAAACAATTCAATTGTATGTTGCACCAGCAACTGCTGGCCGCGATTAAAACCGTATTCGCAGGGGTTTTTTTCACCCGGCAGATAGTGTTTTTCTGTTGCCCGTTTCAATACATCGATCAACGAATCAAGCGTCGATAATACTGACGCTTCAGCTCTGCCCAACGAAGATAAACCAGCCTGAGCGAGTCGATCCTGTAAATGACGCAAATCAAATTGCCGCATGGCAAGATAATGTGCAAGGTTACAGGCGCTTTTAGAAAAGTAACCGGAATGAAAGTGGCCACGATATTTTTGCAAGCGCTGATTGGCATTGATTTCAATTTTTTGGCGTAACTCGACGACCTCGCCAAGAATTTGTTTCAGGACATCTTCGTAGGGGTCGGGAGTGTTTTTTTTTGTGGCTACCATTTGACCAGCCTGTATGACAAAACAACTATTTAATAACCATTCACTCCGATTTAGCCACTCTTTGAGAATAAAAGAAAAGATAATACGTTGAACCGTTACCGCTATATCCGTAATGTTTAAGTCTACTAAAAAAATGTGAAGGTTTGATGAAAAATAGATTTTAAGGGGAGGTAATGATTCTAAATGTCGATAATCTCCTACTTACAAAGACTTTGATAACTGGTTTTTTGCATAATATGCCTCTCTGTTGCATCAGTCAATGGAGTGCTTTATGCATGCCGGACAGAATCTGCGTTCTTTTTCCCCAAATTCCCGACTACAGTCATTTAATCGACTCCTGTAACACAAAACACAACGATTTAACCTTCGCTGATAACGACAATAGGCACATAGTATTGCGTGATCAAGACGTTCAACCTTGGCTTTGTTTTTTATGGATTGCACGAGTTGTTCAACTTGCAATACAGCATAAAGATGCCTGGCTTCATTTATCAGCTTATCATTATCCATGGTTAACCAATACTTCATTCTTTATATTTCAGATGATTTAACAGTGTAAGCCAATAAGTTGTCCCGACACTAATAAATTATCATCCTATTTTTTGACCCTTATTTTATAACATCTTAACATCGCCAAGATATCAGTTTTTAGCTGTTTTTTAAATTCTAAACCTTGTTGATAGGCCCCTGTTTTCATAGCTGATATTGACCCGATAAAGCCGTCCAGGAACCGGTACTTTTAACAAAATCCAGTTTTAATTAACGTGGTTCTGGTTGTCCATGATTTGTTATTACCGAGATTCATCATTTTGTCATGAGTCTGTTATAGGCTTGTAATACTTTTAACATTAACCATTAGGTAGTGATATGAACATGTTAAGTCTAATGAAAATTGCTGATATTTTTACCGTTGGCAATTTGTGCTGCGGGGTACTTTCGATTTTTCTGGCAATTGACGGTCTTTTTGATTTGAGCGCATTGCTGCTGTTTTTAGCAGTGGTGTTTGATGTGCTTGATGGTAAAATAGCCGGTCTAATGCATCAAAAGAATCTGTTTGGCAAACAAATCGATTCAATGTCTGATCTGGTATCCTTTGGCGTTGCCCCGGTTTTGTTATTTTATTCCCTGAGCTCTCCCGGTATTTTAGGTATCATAGTGGCATTATTTTTTGTTGCCTGTGGCATGCTTCGACTTGCACGTTATAATATTTCTGAAGAAGCCGGTTTTGAATGGTTACCCATTACTGTTAATGGTGTTTTGTTTCCGTTACTTTTTCTGCTTTTTAGTAGCTTCCCTGAGAGCCTCAATTATTGGCCGATAATCTTTTTAATCCAGAGTGTTTTGATGATTTCTACTTTTAAAATATCACGGCTATTCTGATCGACTGAAATAGCGTCCGTCATCCGGATGATGAGACTATCCTAATCGCCATTTTGCTTCTCATGCTCAGTGTGTAGTGTTGTTAAAACATCAAAACCAAGGAAATTTCCATGATCACTGCAAACATTTTGCAACAGCTTGCTGAAACCCACGGAACACCGTTGTTCGTGATAGATCATAACAAATTGCGAAGCAATTATGCGACCTTAAAGGAATATCTTCCACGCGTCCAAGCCTATTTCGCGATTAAGGCAAACCCTGATCCGGCCATAGTAAAAACCTTGTTCGATGCCGGTGCCAGTTTTGATATATCGTCAATGCCGGAATTTAGAGTGGTCTACGAAAACATAAAAGCAATGCCGGATAAGGAACGCTATGAGTGGATACGGGAGCATGTTATCTATGCGAACCCGATCAAGGCAAACGAGACGCTAATGCAGCTTGACCGTTACCAGCCACTGCTGACCTTCGATAACCTCGATGAGCTTGCCAAAATCAGGCGATACGCGCCTAACTCCCGGCTTGTGCTTCGCCTCAGGGTTTCCAATGCAGGTGCCATGGTGGAGCTCTCCTCAAAATTTGGCGCAGAACCGGATGAAGCAGTTGACCTGATTTTAGAGGCGGAAAAGGCGGGACTTTCCGTCGAGGGACTAAGCTTCCATGTCGGAAGCCAAACCACCAATTTTGAGAACTACGTGCAAGCCATCAATATTGCTGCGCTTATCTTTAAACAGGCCAGTGAACGCGGCTATAACAAAATGAATTTACTGGATATTGGCGGTGGTTTTCCGGCTCCCTACGACTCTTCAGTAAAGCCTTTCAGTGAATTGGCTAAAAGGATAAATTCTGAACTGGAAAGACTCTTTCCACCCGATATAAAAATTATTGCCGAGCCGGGACGGTTTATTGTTGCGACAGCCGGAACCTCAGTCTCGACAATCATCGGCAAGGCAGTCCGGCACGGCAAGCTTTGTTATTACATTAATGACGGCGTCTACAGTACTTTTTCCGGTATAATTTTCGACCACTGCCAATATCACTTTGACGCTTTCAAAACAGGGACGACCCAGATTTGTACGGTATTTGGCCCTACCTGTGACGGACTGGATGTTATTTCCATGACCGAAGATCTCCCTGCCGACTTGGAACGTGATGATCTTCTTTACAGCAGAAACATCGGTGCCTATAGCGGAGCAACAGCTACTAATTTCAATGGCTTTGCACCCGCCAAGGTGGTTCACGTTAACCGCTAACGTCTTTTATTCACCACGAAGATGAGAAAGACACGAAGTTTTATTTTTTTAGATATTTCATCTTTCAAAGTTGCCACAGTGAAGAAAATCCGGCAACCGGAAAGGTAAGTACGCCGAAAGCGTCGAACTAATCTGGTTTTGGCCGCCCGACAACTCCCGAACCCATTATTCGCCTCGCCTCCCTTATCAACAGGGCGTAGGTTGCCGCAGGAGTATCACCGTGATGATCCCGTTCCAGTCGAGCAGTACCCGTCTGGTAATTTAGGCTGTAGAGACCAAACCGGGGGGTGTAGGTACCCCATTCGTAGTTATCGAACAGCGACCAATGCAGATAACCGATCAACGGTATGTCATCGCGTACGATTCGGATGACCTCCTCGATATGCAGACGCAGAAATTCACTGCGGCTGATATTGTCGCGACGATGAGTGTAGTTATTGTCGCGGCGACGGTGCAGGGCCATGCCGTTTTCGGCGATAACCAGGGGACGGTCGGGGAACTCGTCCGCATAGTAACGGCAGAAGAAATAAAGCCCGCGCGGCAAAATAGTCCAATCCCACCATTTGCTTGTGATGGTACTCATGATCCAGGCCCGCAGGGATTTGTTCTTAAACTCGTGATCCCACCACACCGGTGGACGGAAGGTGTGTGCCGAGAAGGGATCGTAGTAATCGATAGCTATATAATCGAGCAGTTGGTCTCCAGGTAAATCAGTCAGAGCCGACAGCAAGCAGGGCAGACGACTGATATCGAACCAGCGCATGCCCAGTCGATGACTAAGGTTTCGGATGCTGGCGCCAATCAGCGAGACGAAGTTTTTGCGTAGCGGTATCGCAGCATTGGTCAGCGCAGCTTCGAATGCTGTCGCCTGGCTGCGAATATGCGCGTTTATCGCCGTGGGTTTGATTGGCCTTTCCCGCAAGCTCAACAGGTCGAGCAGCAGTTTATCGCACCAGTAGAGATCGCTGCAGTAGTTGTTTACAGTCACCAGGGGAGTCGGCCAATCGGCATCCCGGTATATCGCGTGGATGGCGTTATAGCCGAGCACATGAGCCGCCAGCAGATGATCGATGGCTTTAACGGCAGTCCGCAGACCACGCCGAGCCTGAGATGGGAACTGCTGACCGATATAGGTATTTAGTACCAGCATGTTAGGTTCGTTGATGGTGATGTAGTAACGTATCGGCGCATATCCTTTGGCAACCATTCTTTGATTGAGGTACGGCACCACCGTACGGACATAGTCGACATAGTGGTTAATCACCGAGTCACATAGCCAAGCATCGGTACCCAGCCAGGCGGGGTGGACGAAATGATGCAGAGTGACCAGCGGCTCTAAACCTTGATCCCGACATTGGCACAGGATTTCGCTGTAACTGTCCAGTGCCTGATAGTCGAAGGCAGGGGGCGGTCCCACGGCGTCGCTCATCGTCGGTTGAGTCCGGCTCCATTCGACACTGAGTCTAAAAGCGTTGAGTCCCAAGCGATGGCAGGCGTCGAAGTCTGCCCGGTAACGGCTCCAAAATTCCGCAGCCCGACCCGCAGGCTCCACTTCACCCCGTTGCTCGGCTCCGGCCCAGTTGGTATGAGGCATGCCGGTCTGGTTATAGCCTCCTTCGGACTGATAGGCCGACGTCGCGACCCCCCACAAGAAGTCCCCATGTTCCCGTGATTTCATGGAATCTGGGTGCTTTCCGCCATCGCCAACCGTTGTTTTCGGGACAACGACAGCGGCTGCAGGCGATCTTCGATCAGCGTTTGCACCACCGTTTGCGCTGCATCCGGTTTGGCGAAGCGCAGTGCTCGCAGTTTCATCTCCGCCATTCTGGCTGGATCGTCCAGCAACTTGGATATCTTGAAGGGAAGCGTGATGAGGTCGTTGCACTTGACCGCGATACCTTCTTCCAGCAAATGGTCGCAGTTGCGTTCTTCTTGTCCGGGAATCGGATTGAGTACGCACATGGGCAAACCGCTGGCGACGGCTTCGGCGGTGGTCAGCCCGCCGGGCTTGCCGATGAAGAGATCCGCCGTTTTCATCCAGCGGTGCATTTCGTCTGTGTAACCAAAAACCCGTACCGCACGATTATGTAGATTCTGCACACGCTGCTCGACGCGCCGTCTCAGTTCTTCGTCGCGGCCGCAGACCACCAATAGTTGAGCCTGCTGGCTTAGGAGCAGGAGCTGTTCCAGGATAAAGTCCGTGGGACTGACTCCCAGCGCACCTGCAGACAGCAGCAATATTGGTTTCGTCGGGTCTAAACCCAGCAGGACGCATTCTCGCGTCCTATCGATGGGTTTACCGAACACCGGATCGATGGGAATGCCGGAAACGGTGATTCGATCCGTCGGCATCCCCAGCATCTCCAGATACGCTTTGGTTTCGTCGATCGCCACGAAGTAACGATGAAAGGCACGCGACAGCCACATGGCGTGAAAATCAAAGTCGGTCACGACGATAGAAAGCTGTGCCTGCAACTGTTCAGTCGCGATCAAGTGGGAAATAATCCCTGCGGGCATGAAATGGGTGCAGACGATGATGTGAGGATCGAAGGCGCGGATAAATCGGACCAGAGGCTTGGTGTTCAGCCGGTCGATCATGTGCCTCATGGTATCCGTTCGCCACGGTTCATCACTGGTCTTGTACCACCATCCCAGGAAGTTGGGCGCTGACTTCACCAGGGAGGTGTAGAAGGTGGAATAGAAATCCCTGAACAGTTTATTGGTGTACTGTAAAGCGTCGTTATTGATGACTTCCACAACGCGTTTATCGGCAGCAAAGGTTTTTTCCAGCGCCGCCGCCGCCTTGATGTGACCCATGCCTGCGCTGACGGACATGATCAGAACGCGCTTTTTGCTCATGAAGGAATTCCGTATGATATTCGCGCCACTTAAAAAGGTTTTAAGGGGTTGGTTAAAAATAACTTCCCGAAATCTGCTGGAAAGCAAGGTCGAAAGCCTGTCGTGCAACAACCCTGATTAGTCTCTGCTCTACCCGGTCAACGAGTTAGCTCATACAGGCCCTATTCAGGGAAGCTATTTTCGACCCTATCCATAGCACAGATGAAGTACAGGAAATACAATGGACTTAATTGACCGTTTTATTGGAATGATACTTCTCGGGTTAGTCACGGTCAAGCGATGAGCATCGAGAAAACAAAGGTGATGAGGATAGTCAGATGAAATGTCAAGGTGTTCGAGACAGCGTGCTCGGGCAAAGCCGTTTGTCACGATGCATCTTAACTTATGTTCCCGTATCACTGGACTTCAGACCCAAAAGCTTCCCTGAGGCAGATGACAGGCTTAATATTTTTGGCTATACCTGGCGATGCGCTCGAGCAATAGTCCCGCATGATAAGCGTCATCCGTCGTTTGCTCGAGAACACCCAATATCTCGATCCAGTTATTCTCTTCGATCAGTGAAAGCACGAGAACCCGACGCTGTTTCTTTCGCCATTCATGATAGATTAAGTCCGCATTTTCTTCACACTCCTTGAGCGTCTTACAGCAGGCTCTTATGCTTGCCAGCTCAAAGTCTGGATACTGCACTATCTCCATCTGCAGTTTTTCGATCATTGATACCAGGGTCGATAGAATCTCGTGCGCTGCATTCTCGATCTGCCTTGGATGACATATATCGATAAGTCGAGCAGTATCATTCATTCCATCCACGATATCATCCAAGCGTTTGACTAACTGCTCGGTAATATAAATATATTCGGAGTAAGTAAGCAATTCCAGGCTGGAGTATGCCTCCGCTGTCAGTTTGTCACCTTTTTCTTCCAGGTATTTAACCTTCGATATATTTTGATCAGGCTCCTCAAGATTCAAGAAGAGTTCGTTAAGAGCCTTACCGCACTCTATCGTGTTATTGAGATGCTCCTTGAATATAATCTCCAGGGGGCGTGAATTTGGGCGATCAACATTAACAGTATTCATAGTGGCCTAATAAGTCTATAAAAGAAGTTCCAATCGTGGTATGGGTGTTATACGTAAACCTTAAAATCCCCTATTCCGGGGAGTCAACGCTTGCGGGGCACCGCGAAAAATCAGTTTCGAAAAATTCATTCTGTTCGATTCAATAACAAAACTGATCAACTTAGCTGCTGATTTGTGAAGAGAATACTTTTTATTTCAAAAATGTTTATTGATATGAACGTCATGGCAGTGAGTGCATTTTTCAGGAGCATCTCGTCACCCTAAAGTTCTATTTTATCCATCTGTCACCTAGAATCAAATGAAAAATTGCAAACAGGATTGGTAATGCCATGATTTTACTCACATACACGCCAAATAAATTTTGGGCAGAAATAGCGTATAGAATAATCATAAAAGGAACTATCAAACCGAAAAAAATCAATAAATTTTTCCCAAGTATATAGTTATTCACCTTCAAATAACCTTTTTTTGCATTGCAAGACAGGCAAATAGTCATCTTTTCTTCCAAATCACTCTGACAAAATGGACAAATGCTCATATTATTTTCCTGATCCTTTTTAGTTTGAACAAAAAATAAATAATTTATCGACTAACATAGAAATTCTGATGGGTTTTTCACAGTATAGCTGAATAAAATTACAATAATTTGACAGTATCTGGTTAGAAGCGACTTTTTTATGTAAATCCAACAATTAGCATTTACTAATTGTTGGGCGAAATGAGATGACTTTACTAAATATTAACCATTCGGCTCTATTTGTCGATCATTCCAATTTTTTTGTTTTCAACTCGATGTGTTCCAGAAAGTGGCGACCAGCTTAAGTTTATAGCCTGGAAAATGATTCCTGAACTTGCCAAGACTTTTTTCGATTTATGCCCTTGATTATTCATGGCTGATCAGATAACGGATACCCCGAACTGAAAGCATTTCTTTTATGGATATAAGCCGACTAAGGAATTCCGGCGAAGGCTTCTATAAAATCCGATCGTGGAATATCAGTATTCTACTCTCACCATTCATTACATATATTTGGAGCCTACTTAAGAATACCAACAAGCTTTAGGTTTGCCAAAATCCTCTTTCCCGGTTTTTTCGATTCGGTTTGAAGTCCTGTTTTCAGACGTCTTTGTATAAGCATCAAGCGTTAAATCGGCACGATTAAACAAAATGAATACAATTACACACGCTTAGTCTCGTTCTTTGAGCGATTCCAGTCGTGCCAAAAGTTCAACAGGGTATTCGATTTCAGTTTCGACTGCTAGCGCATAGAGCGTGCCCTCGTTGCCGTCGAGAGTCAGCAGATCGCCCTCATGCAGCGTCGTGTCACCAATTTTGATCGTACGTTTGGCTTCATCGATTTGCAGTTCCGTACAGCCGACAAGACAGACTTTTCCCAATTGACGGGCTACGACGGCGGCATGGGATGTGCGCGCTCCACGTTGCGTGAGCAGTCCGGTGGCCGATTCCAGGGCGGCGATGTCGTTGGTTTCCGCGTCACGACGTACCAGTACGACTGGCACACCGGCATCGTGGCGGGCGAGGGCACGTGTTTCATCAAGAGCAATCTCGCCGATGGCCACCCCGCTGCTCGCGGTAGCAGCCCGCGCGAGCGGCACCAATCCTCCGCCACCCGGAGCTACGATGCGAGACCTCGCCAGGGCTTCCCGGTTAAGTCCGGCGGTACGCTCACGCGCGAGGTTGATACTGATAAGGCCCTCGTCAAGCAAGTCTAGTGCAATGCGGGCTGCGGCATAAGGTGTGCGTTTTCCGACGCGACTCTGCAACATAAACAGCCGACCCTCCTGGACGGTGAACTCGAAGTCCTGCATGTCTGCGAAGGCGTGCTCAAGTTGCCGGGCTGCGACCATCAGTTCCTGCCAAACTGCTGGCAGAACGGCGGCTAATTCGTTGTGTCCATGGGCGCTGCGTCGGCCCGACACCACGTCTTCACCTTGCGAATTGAACAAAAAGTCCACCCACAGCGTTGGCTCGCCGCTGGCAGGGTCGCGTGTGAACCCCACGCCGGCACCCGACTGCCCACCCGCATTGCCAAAGACCATGCTTTGTACGGTCACTGCTGTTCCAATCGTATCGGGTATGCGATTCAGGCGTCGATACTCGCATGCCTTGGGGCACTGCCAGGATGCAAAGACGGACTCGATCGCACCGGCGAGTTGCAGACCCGGTTCTTGTGGAAACCGTCGGCCCGCAGCTTCTGTATAGATATCGAGAAACCGAAGTGTGAGCGCCCGCAGATCAGCAAAATCGAGGTCACGTTCATCGCACGCACCGAACAGTGTTGTCGTGGCCTCGTCGAAGAGTTGCCTCGGCAGTCCGGCCACAATCTCGCCGTAGGTGGCCACGAGTCGTCGATACGCATCCCAGACCAGCCTCGGATTGCCGGTCTGGCGCAACAGGCCGCCGACAGTCGCGTCGCAGAGCCCGATATTTAGAAGCGTCTCCATCATTCCAGGCATTGATATCGCCGCCCCTGAGCGAACCGAGAGCAGCAGCGGGTGATGGGCATCGCCAAAGCCCAGGCCGGTCGCACGTTCCAATGCATGCAGGCCAACCTTCCACAGGCTTGGACTTGAGACAAGTTCACGCGCTCCGGGATCCGTACAGTAGTGCGTACCGAGTACGAAAGCGGGTGGCACAGGCAGAGACATTTGCACCATGCGCAACAAGTTCCAAGCTTTGGAACCCATGGTCTGTGCTGTTGGTTGATCGGTGTTTGTAGCCATGGTGCCGCATCCGACCAGATATACCTCGGGCGGCAGCGTAGCGGTCGACTCCTCGTACGTCGACGCAGCCGTGGGTGTTGCTTTATCCGGATCGACACTATACGGAGACAGTATCTCTAAAGTTCCGTGTTCATCAGGTTTCCCCTTGTGCCTTGCGTTATGGTGACGATGACGGTGCGATTTCATCTTCGCACTCCGGTCTTGTCGAAGGCTACATCCCGCAACGAATACGCAGCCATGAGCAGATAATCAGAGGCCGCTTCGAACGCGGCCGCGAGGTCATTGGCAAGCATCAGCGATGGTGCATCCAGCAAAGCCCCGAGGATCACCCGGCGGGCGTCACGCAGCAAGGCATCGCATTGTCGTTCGGCTTGTAGTACCTGCCAGGTCGCTCCGAGGAAGGCATCGTTATCGACCGTTTCGCTATCCGAACCCAGTGTGCGGGCGATGGCCAGCGCCTTCACATAGTCCTGGGTCGCCTGCAGCACCGTTGCTGCGAGTCGTGTCAGGACTTTCCGTACGTCAGCATTCCAACCCTTCAGGTGGTGGTCAGCAATCAGGCTGATCAGAAAGGCAGCTTCTTCCAATGCGTCAGCTACATCGTCGGATTGTTCCGCAAGTCTGGCAACGGGCTGCCAACGAAGCTGGCGCTCCGCCTTCTCACGCGCTTGCATCACGAGGTAATCGGCCTTGCGTTCCCAGGTTTTTGCACGTGCCGCCAGCTGTTTGGCCGCTTTGCCCGATCTTTCAACACCGTGCGCGAGGCCATCGCTGACCGCTTGTGCCAGAGCGTGACAGTAGGCTGCATGTTCTGCCAACAGATCGAATTCGCTGGTGCGATGGCGCACATGCTGGGCAAGCAGCATGCGTGTCTCGTCGACCACCAAGGCTGACGGTTGTCCGTTGCGCAAGGCATCACAGGCCAACTGCATGACCGCCACCAAGAAGGCACGCGCATCGGCGACCCCAATGACTTCATCGAGCCGTTCTCCAATGCGGAACGCACCTTCGCCAGCTACCTGCATCGCGGCGAAAATGAGTTGCTCCCCGCCCACCTGCAACCACGCACGGTGACCGACATCAAGAAGAGCGGCTTCAGCAAGCACGGCGATCGCTTCTTCCTTTCCGACGAATGCCTTCAGCCGCTTGCGGGCGCGGTTCCAGTCGATCAGGAACACAATGCGTGAGGCAATACCTTCCAGAGCAGCGTCAAGTGTGCGCTCATCCGGGCAATCGAACTTGGCCGTAGCCACCGAATACGCCTCGCCATCGTTAAGATTTGCATTGGTGCGCGATTCGAGCTCCGACCATTGGGCTCCGAACGGCACGAGAAGAGACTGGAAGAATTCAAGGCGACTGCGATGGAGATCTGAATAGGTCAGCGTAATTGCTTGAGCGGTGACCTGGAGTACGAGCACGTGCGCATCGTTGGTGCCAATGTCGTTTTGCAGCAGCAGTCGTTCGCCATCCCGGGTGGCAGCTGTTTCCAAACCCGGGTGATCAAATTTGAGCCCTGCAGTCCGGTTCAGCCCGCGCATGAAGGCAACGACACGCGCACGATCCTCGGGTTGGAGTTCCCAAACGTTGGCACCGTCAATCACCTCGCTTGCCAACTCGCCCGAAAGGTGGTTGATCTGCTTGTGCAGATCCATCACCAGCAGATGCAAACTGTCCTGGCCGCCTCGACGGCCATGGGTGAGCGCTTCAACCTGCCTTTCGCTTAGCCGATCCAAAGGCAGCGCGCCGAGCCAGTCGAGCCAATGCTGTACGCGAGAGTGCGGCTCCGTGCCTGCCATCGTAGTCTCGAGCACTGGTCGAGCCATCGTCTCAAGCTCGTCCACAAGATACTTAATGAGCCGCGACAAGTCGGGAATAAAGAGGTCTTCGTCGATTCGCGTTGCGGCGGCTGCGACATCGTGGAGCCATCCGGCATTTAGCCCGGCAGCGGCGATCTCGTTCGCAAGATCGGGCAGATCGCGGTTCGGGTGCGATGCATGCGACGAAGCAGTTTGCAAGACTGTGAGGTAAACCTTGAGACGGTCGTTAGCCGACAGAGCCGCTTTGACCCAGGCTGGCAAGATCAATTTTTTTTGGCCAAGAGATGCGACTGCTTGAGCTTTTTTCATTGAATCCTTCTTTCGAGTGCGTTGATTAGCATAAAGCAGTTGGATAGCCGGGATGTGGTAGCCAACTGATGCAGAACCAATTAAAGATTACAAGTCGAGTTCTGCGATGGATATTCTCTGCCTTAGTGAATCGGTTTTCGTGGTTTTATTGACCAGCCTATCGAAGAGGGTAATCAGCGCGATGAGGTATAGCAGTAATTCGCGGAACTTTTGGATTGCAAAAACGGGAAGAAAAGCCTTAAGCCGCAAGCCAACTTTCTCCAGCTCTGCCATTTTGTATTCGTGGAACCTTGCAATATCAGCGATAGATTCGTGCAATCATTTTTCCAGGAACTCGACCCCTTAATACTGATGGGAATGCTGAATATTCTTTTTACACCTTAGATAGTACACATAGCTTATGATTTCTTCTCGTACGGACCTATAACAGCTATCGAAGTTCCCCGCCTTATAAGGGCTACTTGCTTAAGTTAATGCGTAGTGTGGGCAAAAAACCCTGCTGAATCCGACGGTATTTTAACACACTGAGTGCTTTTTCCAATAGGTGATAAACCATAGTGGTTGTCGCATGGTTAAAATCAAAACGGGGATTAAGCTCCGTAATCTCAAAACATATCACTTTGGGATCTTCTAAAATAATTTCGATAAGTTCTTCTGCTTCTTTTGGCATAATTCCATTATCTACAGGGAGCCCGGTTCCCTTCGATATAGACCCTTCCAAGCTATCGGTATCAAATGAAAGATAAATATCAGTACAGTCCTTCAGATACTCCAAAATCAAAGTACCGGGAACCTTTTCTTTCATACCGCGCAGTTCTTTAGTCGTAAAGTTTCGTATACCAAATTTTTCAATGAGTTGCGATTCTTGTTCTTCCAAGTCACGTAATGTCACATAAACAATATCCGAAGGCCGTATCTTTTCAGACATACCCCCAATATGCTTAAAGCAGTCCCAAAAATCCAAAGTTATCTTATCAGGATTTCTAAAAAGACAGGCTAGATTGTCCATTCCCAAAGAAGCAGCTAAAGTCATTCCGTGCATGTTTCCCGAGTGCGATGTAAAGGGTGAATGTAAATCAGCATGGGCATCAACCCATATAATTCCCAGCCTTGACTCTGGCTTAGCTTTTTTAATCCCGGCTATTGTTCCCGTCGCACTACTATGATCACCTGAAATTAAAATTGGAACATGTCCGGACATTAGCGATTCATAAACCTCCACACAGACCGCTTCACAAATATGAAGTATTTTTTCAATGTGCTTTGCATACACAGAGGTAAAACCTTCTGCAAAAGAAACAACGCAGTCTCTCTTTTCTACCTTATCAGCTATTCCCGATTTTGTAGATAAGTCCAACAACGCAGAGATTCCTTGATCAGACCCTCTAAATCCGGCTCCTATATCTGAGCGAACTGTTATGATCACACTGTTTTCCAATCGTATTACCGACATTTTTTATTCAACATGCCATGGTTGCTGACAAAAAGGGCTACCCCGTAGAGGGATAACCCCTTTAAAAATAATATAACCAGAACAATTAACTTACTTCTCTTTTTTCTTGCGTGATTTTTTCTCTATTCCTGAATTGGCTTTATCTTTCGACGGCTTTACCTTGGCTGGTTTCCTTGGCGATAGGGCAATCATGGGATTCGCTGCAGAAACCGTGACCGTAGCCGTCGACTTTGCAAGCTCTTTTTCAAGAGACCTTACGGTTCCGTCGAAGGAATACTTGCTGTCAGGCTTGATTTCCTTTATTTCGGTCGGCAGGCCGATTTGGTCAAGAATTTTGATGAACGGTTCCGGATCAAGCTCTTCGACATTGACCATCTTCTTCACATCCCATTCACCACGGGCAATCAGCATGGCTGCGGCAATCGGCGGTACGCCTGCGGTGTAGCTGATTGCCTGTGACTCAACTTCTTCGAAACAGTGCTTGTGATCCGAGACCTGATAGATTAATATCTCGCGCTTTTTTCCTTCCATCCAACCCTTGACGAAAGTACCGATGCAGGTATTTCCTGTATAACCGGGAGCGAGCGTCATGGGATCAGGCAATAGCGCTTTGACCACCTTAAGCGGCACCACTTCCTGACCGGTAGTTAGCGTCACGGGCAGATGCGAGAGAAAACCGAGGGTGCGAAGTACGGTGAATACGTTGATGTAGTGGTCACCAAAGCCCATCCAGAAGCGGATACTGTCGGCATCAATGTTTTTGGACAGGGAGTGCAGTTCATCATGACCGTTCAGATAGATCGGTTGCTTGCCGACCACCGGAAAATCATATTCCCGCTTCACCGAGTGAGTGGGGAATTCCTGCCACTGCTTGTCGATCCAGGTCCAGACCTTTACGAATTCCCGGAAATTAATCTCCGGATCAAAATTAGTCGAAAAATACCGGCCGTGACTGCCTGCATTCACATCCAAAATGTCTATCGTATCGATTTTATCAAAGTAACGCTTCACAGCAAGGGCGCAGTAAGCGTTGACCACGCCCGGATCAAACCCGGCACCCAGGATTGCGGTTATCCCCTTTTCAGCGCAGCGCTCTTTGCGCTTCCACTCGTAATTGGCATACCAGGGCGGCTCTTCACAAACCTTGTCAGGATCTTCGTGAATGGCGGTATCGATATACGCCGCACCGGTCTCTATGCACGCTTCCAGCACCGACATATTGATAAAGGCTGAGCCAAGGTTAATCACAATCCCCGATTTGGTTTTCTTGATCAGCTTAACGGTCGCCGGAATATCCAGTGCATCAAGCTGGGCTGAAAACAGCCGGCCGGCCGGTTTCTTAAGATGCCCTTTCCAGTTCACGCTGTCAATGATCGCATTACACTTGGCCTGTGTTCGTGAGGCGATGCAAATATTGCCCAGCACATCGTTGTTCATAGCCGCTTTATGAGCGGCAACATGTGCCACTCCTCCAGCGCCGATAATCATTACATTCTTTTTCATGTTATAAATCCCCCTTATGATAAATTACCCAAGTAATCTTTATAGTCAAAACTGCGTACCAGCTCTACTGTGCCGTTCAGCCTTTTTACTACAATCGAAGGCATCGCAACCCCGTTAAACCAGTTTTTCTTTACCATTGTGTATCCTGCTGCATCTGCAAAGCGCACTTCATCGCCAATCTTTAACGGCGCTTCAAGTTTGTAGCTGCCGAATAAATCACCCGCCAGACAGGTTCTGCCGGTAATCATAACCGGTTGAGTTCCGAGGACAGGAAATGAAATATTAGGATTTGTGTTATAAATCAGGTGATCCAGCATGTGCGCTTCGATAGAGGCGTCAACAATAGCGATGTCGACTTCGTTATGGACAACATCCAGCACCGTGGTTACCAATTCAGCGCTACCTGTGATAGCGGCCTCACCCGGCTCAAGATAGACTTGCACACCGTATTTTTCTGCGAAATTCTTTAAAATCCGGCAAAACTTTTCCAGCGGATAGTCGGTTTTAGTAAAATAAATGCCGCCGCCGAAACTGACCCATTGCATTCTTTTTAGTACAGACGCGTACTTTATGGCGATTTGATCTATGGCGGCAGCGATGTTTTCAATATCGTCATTTTCGCAGTTGAAATGAAACATCAACCCGCTAATCAGGTTGGCCGCTGATTGGAGTTCAGATTCGCTACAAACCCCTAACCTTGAATATCTGCGTGCCGGGTCTGCCAGATCAAAGTGGGAATAGCTGATGCCCGGATTGACGCGAAGTCCGACTTTCAGGTTGCGTATAGAGTGATGGAACAGGTTAAGCTGAGAGAGGGAATTAAATATCACCTTGTCGGCAAATTTGGCTACCGCTTCAATTTCTTCAGCCGAATAAGCAACGCTGTAGGCATGTACCTCCTTACCGAATTTTTCGTAGCCAAGTCTCGCCTCGAACAGTGAGCTGCTGGTGGTGCCATCCATGTATTGACGCATCAAATCGAATACGCACCACGTTGAAAAGCATTTGAGCGCCAGGACAGATTTTGCGCCGGATTCTTCACGTATGTGTTGAATGAGCTCGAGATTTTTTAGTAGCCTGGTTTCATCGATAAGATAATAGGGCGTGCGCAATTGCGACATCTTTGGTCTCGCAGAAAAGCGATAAATTCAACAAAGAATAAAATCATTGATACTATTTGTCAATGCCTTTGAAAGTACAAATCACGCATTGGTTACAGGCAGTTGCAAGTATCATCATACAAAAATGGTTTTCTGAAGCAGGCTAATAGGCAACTAAAGCGTTGCCGGGTTATAAGGGGCTAACCAGCCGCACTTGATTCTCCGTTGTGTTACGGGCCAAAGTATAATAAACTTTTTTAAAACTTACCCTAATATATATCACGTCTTATTTTTATACCACTAACCCCTGTAATCAGCACATGCCTACCGCACCAGTAGATTTTCAATTTAGTGGTTTTATCAAGTACTTGATTCAGGAAGGTTTGCTCACTGAAAGTGAAGCCAAAATTCATAACCAGGAAGCGCAAACAAAAAATCTCCCGTTATTAAGTTACCTGGTTGCAAACAGACTTGTTGATAGTAAAGTGGTTGCCACCAAGGCCTCGGTTGAATATGGCGCGCCTTTTTTTGATCTGGATGCCATTGATCTCCATAATCTGCCATTAAGTTTAATTAATGAAAAACTGATCCGTAAACACCGTGCGCTCCCTCTTTTTGTCAGGGGTAAAACATTATTTGTTGGGCTATCTGATCCAACCAATCTGCTGGCACTGGATGAAATAAAATTTCAATGTCGATTGTATCCGGAAACCATTCTGGTTGAAGAAAACAAGCTGATCAAAGCGATTGAAACAGCACTGGAAGCGGTTGATACCTCCATGACTGATCTTCTTGACGAAGACCTTGAGCATCTGGATATTACTGGCGGTGATGAAGAAGCGGCTAAAGCCGATATCGATACCGATATTGATGATGCGCCGATTGTTAGATTTGTAAATAAAATCCTGTTGGATGCGATAAAAAAAGGGGCTTCCGATATACACATGGAGCCTTATGAAAAAAACTTTCGCATACGTTTCAGGGCGGACGGCATACTGTATCAGGTAGCCAGTCCCCCGACCAACATCGCCAGCAGAATAATATCCCGGGTTAAGGTGATGGCAAAAATGGATATTGCAGAGCGTCGGATACCGCAGGATGGCAGGATAAAAATGAACCTGTCCAAGCACCATGCGATTGATTTTCGGGTTAATACCTGCCCCACCTTATTCGGTGAAAAGGTGGTTTTGCGTATTTTAGATCCGACCAGTGCCCAGATTGGTATCGAAAAACTGGGCTTTGAACCCGAACAAGAACAACTTTTTCTCCACGCTATTAACAAGCCTTACGGGATGGTTTTGGTTACCGGCCCTACGGGCAGCGGTAAAACGGTTACCTTGTATACCGGTTTAAACTTGCTCAATAGCATCGAACGCAATATTTGCACGGCCGAGGATCCCGTTGAAATTACCGTCGAAGGTATCAATCAGGTTAACATGAACGTTAAGGCAGGATTGACCTTCGCTAATGCCTTACGAGCTTTTTTGCGTCAAGATCCCGATATTATTATGGTCGGTGAGATTCGGGATTTGGAAACCGCCGACATTGCCGTTAAAGCTGCACAAACCGGTCATTTGGTGTTATCAACACTGCATACCAACGATGCGCCGCAAACATTAAACCGGCTCATGCAAATGGGTATTGAACCTTTCAACATCGTCTCTGCCGTTATTTTGATTATGGCGCAACGTCTGGCGCGGCGCTTATGTGAGTACTGCAAAATCCCGGCTGATTTTCCTGATCACATCTTTATTTCCGCCGGTTTTACCGAAGAGGATTTAAAAACGCTTAGGGTATTTAGCCCCGTCGGTTGTGAGCACTGTACCAATGGTTATAAAGGTCGGGTCGGCATTTATCAGGTGATGACCCTGAGCGAAAATATGCGTGCGCTTATTCTGGAAGGGGGCAATGCCATGCAGTTGGCTGAGCTGGCCAAGTCCGAAGGCATTAATGACTTACGCGCTTCGGGCTTGAATAAAGTGCGACTGGGAATCACTAGTCTTGAAGAAATTGATCGGGTAACCAAGGAGTAATCATGGCAGACCAAAATGAACCACTTGATTTTATCTGGGAAGGCATAGGTAAAGACAGAAAAAAAACCAACGGGGTTATCACCGCTAAAAATGAACTGATAGCAAAAACCGAGCTAAGGCGACAAGGTTATCGCGTCACTAAAATCAAGAAAAAATCCAAGCCATTTTTTAGCCCCCGGTTAAAAGCTATTACACCGGCAGATATAGCTATTTTCGCCAGGCAATTAGCCACCATGCTGGGTGCCGGCATACCGCTTGTACAATCCTTCGATATTGTCGGCAAAGGCCATGAAAACCCCAGTATGC
Source organism: Methylococcaceae bacterium (assembly GCA_037127995.1). Lineage (GTDB taxonomy): Bacteria > Pseudomonadota > Gammaproteobacteria > Methylococcales > Methylomonadaceae > Methylobacter_C. The sequence continues at coordinate 27,768 of JBAXXH010000025.1, forward strand.
AAGATATGCTCTTGAGCGTAAAAGCGGATATTGAAGGCGGTGACACCTTGGCGGAGGCACTGAAAAAAAAGCCACTGTATTTTGATGAGTTATTTTGTAATTTGGTGGATGCTGGCGAACAAGCGGGAGTACTGGAAACATTGCTGGATAAGATTGCGACTTACAAAGAAAAAACCGAGTCCATGAAGAAAAAAATCAAAAAGGCACTGGGCTACCCCATCGCCGTGATTGTGGTCGCTTTTATTGTTACCGCTATTTTGCTGTTGTTTGTCGTACCTGTGTTTGAAGATATGTTTAAGAGCTTTGGCGCTGATTTACCGGCGTTTACCCGCATGGTGGTTAATATGTCCCAATGGATGAAAGAATGGTGGTGGATTGTAATTGGCGTCGTTATTATTGCAGTTTATGTGTTTAGCTACTTCAAAAAACGTTCGCGACCGTTTAATCATTTTCTGGATAAAACCTTACTGAAAATACCGGTAGTGGGTATGATTATCAACAAATCAGCGATTGCCCGTTTTGCCAGAACCTTATCCACCATGTCTGCGGCAGGCGTGCCTTTGGTAGATGCGTTACAATCGGTAGCCGGCGCTTGTGGCAACATCATTTACGCCGAAGCCGTTTTAAAAATGCGCGAAGAAGTGGCAACCGGTCAACGCTTGCAGGTTGCCATGCTGCAAACCAATCTTTTTCCACACATGGTGCAACAGATGGTTGCTATCGGCGAAGAGTCCGGTTCAATGGATGCAATGCTCGCTAAAGTGGCTGATTTTTTTGAAGAAGAAGTTGATAACCTGGTCGATAATTTAAGCAGCTTGATGGAGCCGATTATTATGGTTATTTTAGGTATTTTGATTGGAGGCCTGGTCGTCGCCATGTATTTGCCTATTTTTAAAATGGGTGCGGCGGTTAGCTAAACCTGTAAAATGACGATGATCAAGCCGCCAATCACAACACCCACATTACAAAAATGATACAACAGTTGGATATTTTATTAACAAACCCTTATTTACTGACGGCCTTGGTGGGTCTTATTGGTTTAATGGCGGGCAGCTTTCTTAATGTTGTTATTTATCGGTTACCGATAATGATGCAACAAAACTGGCGCAAAGAATGTACGCAATATTTGCAAATCGAAGCTACTGAAACAGAGCCACGTCAAGAACCGTTTAATCTGTCTTTGCCTTTATCCCGCTGCCCTCATTGCAAGACACCCATTAAGGCTTATCAAAATATACCCGTCATCAGTTACCTGTTTTTAAAGGGGCGTTGTGCCGGCTGCAACAAGCCTATTTCTATACGCTATCCGCTGATAGAAACATTTACTGCCCTGTTATCTGCCATCGTCGCCTGGCATTTTGGCTACACGCCACAAACCATATTTGCCTTGGTGCTCACCTGGTCACTGATTGCCCTAAGCTTTATTGACATAGACCATCAGTTATTACCGGATAATATTACCCTGCCGGTACTTTGGCTGGGTTTGTTGTTAAGCCTGTTTGGTTTTTTTACCGAGTCTCATGCCAGTATTATCGGTACTTGTGCCGGCTACATCAGCCTTTGGAGCGTCTTTCATTTATTTAAACTGGCAACCGGTAAAGAAGGCATGGGCTTTGGTGATTTTAAATTACTGGCTTTATTCGGTGCCTGGTTGGGTTGGCAATATTTACCCGTTATTATTTTATTATCCTCATTGGTTGGCGCAATCATTGGCGTATCGATGATTATTTTTGCTAAACGCAATCATAATACGCCCATTCCTTTTGGCCCTTATTTGGCTGCTGCCGGCTGGCTGGTCTTATTGTGGGGCAGTGATATCAATCAGTTTTATTTAACAACGGCGGGTTTATAAAAGCATGTTAAAAATCGGCCTTACCGGCGGTATAGGTTGCGGAAAAAGCACCATTGCCAACATTTTTGAGCACTTAAAAGTACCTGTTATTGATGCTGACGACATAGCCCACCAGTTGGTTGCTGTCGGGCAACCGGCACTCGCCCGGATTGAGCTGGAATATGGTTCGGATATACTTAACAAGGAGGGTTCGCTCAATAGAGCGCGACTTAGGGAACTTGTTTTTTCAGATGTCCAACAAAAACAAAAACTGGAAGCTATTTTGCATCCTTTGGTTTATCAAGCCATACAAGCAGAACTTAAGCAATTAAACGCGCCGTATTGCATTATTTGTATCCCGTTATTATTTGAAACCAAGATGACCCGCTTGGTTGACAGGACACTGGTTGTTGATTGTCCGGTTGAAACCCAAATAGAACGGTTACTAAAACGCAATGCTATGACGATAGCCAGCATACAAGCCATTATTGACAGTCAGGTAAGCCGCGCTTTTAGAAAAGCCCACGCCGATGACCTGATCGATAACTCAAAAACCGACGATAGACTTGCAGAAGCCGTCAAAAAACTGCACAATTTCTATCTTTCTTTAAGCACTTGCCAGGAAAAACGTGTCTGTGAATAACACTACTACTTTTGAATTTCCACTCAATGAACGAATCCGTGTCTTCATAAGGCTTGAACAACTATTTCAACAATTTATCCACTTTTCGACGGGGGATAGCATTGCCGACAAACGGGCTGCAATTTCCGTGTTGCTGGATATTATGTCTATTTTTAGACGTAACGATCTAAAATCGGAAATTCTAAAAGAACTCGATCGACAGGCAACCGTACTCAATAAAATTGCCGACAGCGACGGTGTTGATAAAGAAAAGCTGCATGAGATACTTGATCAACTCGCCCATATCAGCAAAAAACTGTATGCGGTTAAGGGAAGAATTGGTGTCAATATTATGGAAAGTGATTTATTCCAAAGCATTGCCCAACGCAGTTCCATCCCTGGTGGTACCTGTTCTTTTGACTTGCCTGAATATCATTATTGGCTGGAACAGGATGAAGCCATTCGCGCCAAAGACCTGCAACACTGGAGCAGTCCGTTTATTGACATTCATACCGCGATTGATTTTATTCTTAATTTTATACGCAATAGTCGACCCGCCAAACATGAAATCGCGAGTGCCGGTTTTTTCCAAATTACCCTGGATAAAACCCAGCCTTTCCAGTTGATTAAAGTAAACCTCGATAAATCCCTTGCCTGCTTTGCCGAAATAAGTGGCGGCAAACATCGATGCACCATCCGGTTTATGGAGCCCTCTGTCGGCGACATTCGGCCGAAACAAAGTACCGAGGATATTCCCTTTGCCTTAACCTGCTGTTTATTCTAATGACATCAACCGATAAACCCCTCATCGTAAAATGCCCAACTTGTCTGCGTCCGGTTCCCTGGACACCTGAACAGGAACATAAACCTTTTTGCTGTGAACGCTGTAAGTTAATAGATCTGGGCGAATGGGCGATGGAAGAAAAAAGGATTCCCGGCGAAGCGCTGGAATTGGAAAATGATGAAGGAGAGGATGCTTTTTTTCATTGAAGATAAAGTATTGTTTGATTATCCAAATAGCCGGTGGCTTCGAAACAGGCGCAGGCAGGAATAAGACTTTTCGAGCGCAAGCGAGAACAAGCGTTTCCGGCATCCGGTACGATATAAAGGAGATTGGAAAATGAATACACTTGAAATAATGGTCGGTGAATCCGGTAGAACTGTGCTTGAGAACTGGGGGCATGTTTTAGATTCCGCTATGAAAAACAATACGGTTGAACCCTATTCTAGTGTTGGATTTACCAATATGGCTCAGTTTGGCGCGATATTTACACCAAAACGCTGGGAACTGGTAGAAGCATTAAAGACCTCGGAGCCATTAACGATTTATGCGCTGGCCAAGCAACTAAACAGGCACTATCGCAACGTCCATAAGGATGTTACCGCTTTAATAGAATGGATGGTGATAGAGAAGGACGAGGAAAATAAAGTATTTGTACCGTGGGATGAGATTGATGTACGTTGGCCTTTGTTGAAGCAAGCGGCTTAATAAACCCAACCTGATGTAAAATACACTCAACCGCTAATCTCACTCCAACAGCCTAACGTTTAATAATGACAAATAAGACCCCTATCGGCCCGGTTATGCTGGATGTTAAAGGCTTAACCTTGGCGCAGCATGAGCAGGAAAAAATAAACCATCCCAACACCGGCGCGGTTATTCTTTTTTCCCGTAATTACCAAAATCCCCAACAAGTTACCGAACTGATCAACAGTATTCGTACGGCACGCAAGGGCGATATTCTGATTGCTGTCGATCAGGAAGGTGGCAGGGTGCAACGCTTTCAAACCGGTTTTACGCGCTTGCCGCCTGTATCTTACTATGCAGAAGCACCCGAACTTGCAGAATCAGCAGGTTGGTTGATGGCCGCTGAATTATTGGCCGTGGGTGTTGATTTTAGTTTTGCGCCGGTACTGGATATTGATTGCGGTATTAGTCAAATCATCGGCAATCGCTCTTTTTCAACCGACCCGACACGGGCGACACAACTAGCCAGCTTATTTAGAAAAGGCATGAATGCCGCAGGTATGGCGGCGACCGGCAAGCATTTTCCAGGACATGGTGCGGTGGCGCTGGATTCGCATCTGACCTTGCCGACCGATGAGCGCGACCTGGAAAGTATTCGGGCAAAAGATTTTTTGCCGTTTAAACAGTTGATAAAAGAAGGTCTGGAAGGCATTATGCCGGCGCATGTTGTTTATCCAAACATTGACCCTAATACCGCCGGTTTTTCAGCGTTCTGGATTCAACAAATTTTACGCCGGGAATTAAATTTTAACGGCACTGTTTTTAGTGATGATTTAAGCATGGCGGGTGCCGCATCGGTGGGAGATTTTCCCGAGCGTGCCAGAAAAGCACAACGTGCCGGTTGTGATATGTTATTGGTGTGCAATAATCCGGTTGCGGCTGAACAGGTTCTGGAGGCATTACCCGTCACACAAGACCCGCTTAGAGAGCAACGACTTAAACGAATGCAAGGCAAGCCGGAACAATCCAAGGGCTTTATCAACTCTGAAAAATGGCAACAAATTTCTCATCTTATTAATCAACTTATTCAAAAACATGCTTAAAGAAATAAAAACTGTTCAGGAAAATGCCGATTTGCTTTACAACGAACAGGAAGTAGAAGCGGCGCTGGATAAAATGGCCGAACAAATTAACGTGGTATTGGCTGACCGTAACCCGTTATTACTCTGTGTCATGAATGGCGGACTAGTCGCGGCCGGTAAATTGCTTACCCGCTTAACCATCCCGCTGACCATAGATGCCATAAACGCCAGTCGTTATCAAAACAAGACCGCAGGTGGCGTTATTGAATGGGTGCTTAAACCGGGAACACCTCTTAAAGATCGCACGATTTTAATCATTGATGATATTCTGGATGAAGGGTTAACCTTGGCTGCAATCCATGACTATTGTCTGGAACAGGGCGCAACATCGGTTTATAGCGCCGTGTTACTGGATAAAATTTTGGATCATGAAAAACCGGTAACGGCTGATTTTATTGGTCTAAAAGTGGCAAACCGTTACTTGTTTGGTTACGGTATGGATTACAAAGGTTATTTACGTAACGCAGCCGGTATTTACGCCTGCTCAGAAATCAACAAGGAAACAGCATAATGACCAAGCTTGCAATTATTGGTGGCACCGGACTCACTCAACTCGGTGACTTAACCATTATCAAACGTGACAAACTCACAACGCCTTATGGTGCCCCTTCCGCAGACTTTATTACCGGTGAGCTCAACCAAAAAGAAGTGATATTTTTAGCCCGACACGGCAATCCGCATACGATTGCGCCCCATAAAATAAATTATCGCGCCAATATCTGGGGACTTAAACAACTGGGTGTTGAGCAGATTATTGCGGTTGCCGCCGTGGGCGGTATTACCGAAGCCATGCTACCTGCCCATATCGCGATCCCTGATCAAATCATTGATTACAGCCATAGTCGTCTGCATACTTTTTTTGAAGATGAAAACTATCCTGTTACACATATAGACTTTAGTTATCCTTACAGTCAAAAATTGCGCTCCATTTTAATTGCGGCCGCTGCCAAAGCCAATATTAACATTACTCCGATAGGCACTTATGGCTGCACCCAAGGCCCTCGTTTGGAAACAGCCGCAGAAATTAAACGATTGGAAAAAGACGGCTGTGATCTGGTCGGTATGACCGGTATGCCTGAAGCGGCTTTGGCTAAAGAACTGGGCATGGACTATGCCGCAATTTCTGTCGTTGCCAACCGGGCAGCCGGCAAAACGGCCGGTGAAATCACCATGGCAGAAATTGAGCAGAATCTTCATATAGGCATGGACAATATGGCCCAATTACTTAAAGTCTTTATAGAGCTGGCGTAAGGCGATTTTCTGCAAAGGCTTTACCACCTATATTAAATGACAGGAAAAAAGCAGGCATCCTTCATTTTTGCACGAAAGTAGCGAACAGTTTGGTTCATAAAACGATGCCGGTCGGGTTTTACAACCCCGACCGAAACGTTTGAAGGCTTCAGCATCAATCAAAATGTGAGTAACGGGGTTGCAAACCCCGTCACGCTTCGAGCATGGGGGGAAGCTATGCGTCAAAAAAATATTTACAAAGCTTTAACGTATAATGGCTTTGCCTATTTTATCAATGAATTAAGTGAGCTGCTGTTATATTCTACCCATCTGACGAGTTGATTCGGAGAGATGGTATCTACTTACTGGTCTTTATATCTTGCTAGCGGATTTGCGTTGATACTGAAAATTTTTCAGGTGGATTATTATAGATTCACTGCTGCAAGTGCCGACTCTAAATTGTCAACGATAGGGATTATTGTATCTACGCCCGTCATTAACAAAATTTTTTTAACTTGGCTATCAGGGTTTAGAATAACTATTTTACCGCCACGATTATGAATTGCCTTGGTACTAAGAAGAATGGTGCGTATACCAATAGAGGCAATAAAATCCACCCCGGAAAGATCGACGATAAAGAACTTGCGCGGCGCGGCTGTCATTCCAGAGAATTTGATGTCTATTTCTGCATTTCCGGGAATATCCATCCGACCTTTTAAATTGATCTTGTAGATATCCCCAGCCAATTGTTCGCAATTTATTTCCATTGTGTACTCCGAGCTTAATAATTACAGCAATTCAAAAGCGATGATTTCGCACTGTTAATCGAGGAAGCGGATGTCTGACATGGATGAAAGCCGAGGCTGATGATATTTTTGCCATTGAGCCGACAATATTTACATTCATTCGCTAAATTACGAATTAGTTGAATTCCCAATCCGCCGATTTTTATATTTTCAATTTTATCGTAAGACTCAGGCAGAACTGCTTTGAAAGGGTCAAAAGGTATGCCGTCATCCTGAATCGTCAAACTTAATTCCTGGTTTTTCTTTAGTTCAAGGCGCATATTGATGTGATGGCGTTCATGATCTTCGTAGGCATAAAGAATGATATTGGCAACCGCCTCATTGGCACATACATCTAAATCTCTAGTGAGCGATTCGTGCACACCCAAATTTTTGCATGCATTATGCAACCATTCGCTCATAGACCTAAGCTCCATAATATCATTAAAGATTTGTAGCTCAAAACTGTTGATAGGTTGCATTTTTACATTACCCAATCAAAAATTAAAATGGTATCCATTTTAACGGATAAATATGACAAATTTATGACCAAATTCGTCAGATATCAGAATTGCTGGCACCAAGATAATGCAGGGTCAACATTGTGATATCATCAGACTGGTCAACACCTTCGGCAAATGCGTCGATTTCGGCTTTGACGAGTTCAATGATTTTCTGTGCATTAACTTCTTCAGAAGCAGCCAACAGCTCTAGCAGCCTTTCATCAGAAAATAAATCCTGCTTTTGATTTTCTGCTTCCGTGACACCATCGGTATAAAGAAAAATGCTATCGCCTGGGTTTAGTTGCAAACTAAAGGAGTTATATTTTGCGTCTTTCATAAATCCAAGGACGATGGATTTGGGCATCGGCATAAACTCAAAATAGCCAGTGGTCGCATTGGTAAGCGGTGGATTATGTCCGGCATTGGAATATACAAACTCTCCTGTTTGGAAATCAAGAATGCCGCAGCATAAAGTTATGAAAATACCGACACTATTATTCTCGCAAAGAAGGTTATTCAACTCAAACAAAATCTGATCCGGCTGCAATTCGTCGCGGAGCAAAAGCAGACGCAGGTCGGCCATGCAATGCACCATATGGAGTGCCGCTGAAATGCCTTTGCCCGTCACATCCCCGATAGCGACAAATACTTTGTTTGTATCAACAAGGAGCACGTCATAAAAATCCCCGCCAATCAACTTTGCCGGAGTCATAGAGGCGAAAACGTCAAATTCTTTATATTGAGGAAACAGCGGAAAGTCCGAAGGCAACATACTTGCCTGAACCCGACCTGCCGTCTCAAGCTCATGTTGCAGATATTCAAGCATCTTTGTCTCACTCTCCCTAAGCCGCTTCACTTCATCCTCGGCGCGTTTATAATCAGTCATGTCCCTGACAATTCCAATAAACTCAAAGTGACCATTGATACACATTTTACTGGTAATCAGATCTATGGGGAAAACTTCACCGTTAGCACGCATACCCAGAACTTCTCGTCTGTTCTTACCGAGAATTTTGGGGATTTTGGTAATCAAATAATTCCGGATATAACCATCGTGTTCGCTGGCATAGGGTTCTGGCATCAAAATATTGACATTACGGCCAATGATTTCATCGGAGCTATAGCCAAACATCTTTTCAGCGGCCGGGTTAACGGTTTCGATAATACCACGTTCATCTATCATGATAACAGCATCAAACAAATGCGTGATAATGCCTGTGACCTTGCATTCTGCTTCCTGTGCTTCTTTCACCAGATTGTCAGCTAAATTACGAATGAAAAATGCAACTAATGTAGCAAATGTGGCTGTCACAATGACTGTAATGGTATGTGACTCCCATAACGTCAATTTTCCACCGAAATATAGCTCCTTCAACAGTTCATAGGCAGCCATAAGCAATGCTGTGCCAAAAAATATGCCAGCCAATTGAACTATAGGTAATAATTTGTAGAAAAAATTTTTCATTTGTTTTCACTGGAAGATTGGAAAACCAGTCACTAAATACTGCCCTCGATGCAGTAAAGCGGAATCGAGGATTTATCAACTCCGAATACCTCGATTTCACTACGTTGCATCGAGGCTACTTGCTAATTCTGTTTGTCACCTTTTTGAAATATAAAGATTCTAATATAGCCAATGTTTATAAACTAGAATTATTATGGAGTTAACATGTCATTCCTGCTCAATGAACTTACAAAAATTCTCGAAGGCAAGTTTTTAACACCTTATTTTCTGCCAATTGTGTATTTGCCCCAAAAGAAAATCATGGGCTACAAAGCAATAATTCGCGGCCCGGCGGATAGTCCACTGCATAGTCCCCGCAGTTTATTGGACACCGCTGAACGTTTTAAGCTAAGTGCAAAACTTGAATATATCCGCGAAGAAATAACTTTAAATCGCTATGCCAGCTTAAAAATCAAAGAGAAGCTGTTTATTATTATAAATCCATCTGTAGTACAACAACCAGATTTCAAAAAAAAGGTAATACTTAAATACATGGATCAACTTGGCATTGATCCTGCGTCAATTATTATTGTTATTGAGTTAACAGAATTCAAACCGATTGATAACCTTAAATTAATTCGTAATGCCGTCACTTACTACAGAAAATTGGGCTTTGAAATAGCCATTAGTGATTTAGGCGCAGCCTACTTGGGCTTAAGCCGCTGGTCAGAATTGCAGATTGCTTATGTAGAAATAGACAGGCATTTCATACGAGGCATCCATGACGACCCACTCAAATTTAATTTAGTTCGATCCATTCAAGATATTGCAGGCTCTTTCAATTGCAAGCTTATAGCTGAAGGCATCGAAACAGAAGATGAATTTAAAATCATAGAAAAACTTGGCATTACTCATGCCCATGGACATTATTTTGGCCGACCGATGCTTGATCCTTTAAAGAAAATTGACCAAGCCTTATTTGTTGTCAGCGACAAAACAGATAAATTTAACACTATAAAAGCAGATTATATCGCGCAATCCATAGCGCCAATTTCATCAAAAACTGCCATCAGTCAAGTCATGAAGCTGTTTCATGACAACAGTGACATAAATATTCTGCCCTTGGTTGATAACCAGGTCGCTTCAGGTATTATTTTTCGTGAGCCCTTTCTCCTCAAATTATTATCCAGCCACTATGGCATGGATTTGTATGGCAAAAAACCCATTCAAACCTTCATAGATAAAACGCCGTTAAGTTTTGATAAAAACATATCCATTGAATTAATCAGTAAACAACTTACCTCAAGCATGCGAAATGATCAGGCTTTTATTATTACAAATGACGGAAAATACACAGGCATAGGCACGACACTGGATTTGCTTGAAGAAATCACCCATCAGCAAATCTACAATGCCGAACACGCCAATCCTCTTACCTTATTGCCAGGTAGCGTCCCTATCAACCATAAGATCAACCAATTACTGGCCAGCAAAATACCCTTCAGTTTTGGCTACTTTGATCTTGATTACTTCAAGCCTTTTAATGACGTTTATGGCTACAATGCAGGCGACGATATTATTAAATTAGTTGCCCGCATACTGACTCAACACATTCCGACAGAGAGTGGTTGGGTCGGTCACATAGGCGGGGATGATTTTATAGTTATTTTATTGGGTAATGACTGGTTAAAGTGCTGTGAAAATATACTTGAAGCCTTTAAAATGGCCGTGCCAAATTATTATAAAGATGAAGATATCAAAGCAGGCGGTATCTTTACTGAAAATAGACAGGGGGAAAAATGTTTTTTTCCTATGTTAAGCCTGTCAGCAGGTCTGGTAGATCCCGTTTCAACAAGCCAATGTCAATCCCATGTCGATATAGCCGATTTAGCATCTCAATCAAAAAAACGGCACCCTTCATTTTCCAGTTTACAGTTTAAAAAAAGCCTCTTAAGTGTTG
>JBAXXH010000026.1:0-38671 GCA_037127995.1 Methylococcaceae bacterium
CAAGGCACACGCGAAGAATTGCTGGCGATTTGTGGACTGGATAGCCAAGGGATTACGGCTCAAATTGAGGCGTTTTGCGCTTAATCATACAGCGTGTCGTAGCGAATCAATTCGCTACGACACGCTAATCATTTAACCTTCCGTTTTTTTAAAATAACACAATGGACAGATTAAGAAACAAAATCCGCGACATACCGGACTTTCCCAAGCCAGGAATTATTTTTAAGGATATTACGCCACTGGTAAAAGATCCTGCGGCATTAAGACTTGCCGTGCATCAATTATTGCATCCTTTTTTGGGGAGGGAAATTACCGCAGTAGCGGGTATGGAAGCACGCGGTTTTATTTTTGGATCATTGGTGGCGTGGGAGTTGGGACTTCCTTTTATGCCCTTAAGAAAGCCGGGCAAGCTACCTTACGATGTACAAAGCGTGGCTTATGATCTTGAATATGGCTCAGCAGCGCTGGAAGCGCATATTGATGCTTTTGACGCGAATGATCGGGTGTTACTGATTGATGATTTATTGGCGACTGGCGGAACAGCAAAGGCGAGTTGTGAATTGGTTGAAAAAATGGGTGCCACAGTTGAGGCGTGCGCCTTTGTGGTGGAGCTGGATTTTTTGGAAGGCAGGGAAAAACTAAGCAATTACGAAGTCCATTCTTTACTGCATTATTAGAGCCACATCCTTGTGGTTGTTGTTAAGTAATTACTCAATAGATAATGGCTTTAATCATAGAATACGTATGACACTCATTATACAGGTTTTAACTGATTTTATTTTTAGTCGAAAAAGATCTTAACTGTTAATACTTGATGTTCAAGTTTTCTTGGCTTGATTTTATAGATTATTGATAGGCGTGTATTACCCACCCATGCATGTCGATGGTAAATGATAAGTGCATAACAGCATTTTTTCTTTAATGCTGTTATGACTGACTTTCCGAACTCAATGTGAAGATTAAGCGCCAGAAACGCCGGAATAAGGCTTTTCGAGCGTAAGCGAGAACAAGCGTTAGGCTTGGGTAGACTTATTCCGGCTATTACTTGTTATAGTAGTCTCACCAGAATCAAGCATTAAAAACTTGAAGATGGAATATCAATAATCTGAAAGTGTTTTGGGGGGAATAGCCGCTCTTAACGCATTTAAAACCGCCAGGACATCAATAATTTCTTGGGTAACAGCACCGGCTACCGGTGAAAGATAACCCAAGCCGGCAAATACCATACCGATTAAGCTCAGCGCCATGCCGCCTACTGCACTTTGCAGGGCAATTTTACGCATTCGTTCACCAATATGAAAAAGTTCATCCACTTTTAACAATGAGCTGTCCATGATCACTGCATCTGCCGACTCGCCGGTAATATCACTGTTTTGACCAAACGCTATGCCGATGGTCGCAGCCGTTAGCGAGGGCGCATCGTTGATACCATCGCCCAGATAAATGGTTTTTGCCATAAGGGTTTCTTTGCGAACCAATTCCAGTTTTTGTTCAGGACTTTGACTAAAGTAAACATGCTCAATACCCACTTGTTCGGCCAGGTAACGGACTTCGGATTCTCTGTCACCGGACACCAGCATCACCCGCTCAAACAAGTGATTGGGTTGCAAGTGATTAATAAATGATGAGCTGTCAGTGCGCACTTCATCCCGAAATTGCAGAGTTCCTGCATAGTGATCATCAATCAATACCACACATTCCAGGCCTCCCGTGAGGGGAGGTAATTCTTCAATGCTGGCAGCGTTTGTTTCTGTAAAGTTTTTACGGCTGGTAATTTGTACCTGTTTACCTTGTACATTACCGGTCAGGCCTTTACCGGGTAATTCGGCGATACGGGTTACACTTAATAAGGCTAATCCGGCTTTTTCCGCAGCTTTAATAATCGCGCTGGATAGCGGATGTTTGGAATACCGCTCCAGACTGGCAATTAACGTTAACACCTCCTGTTCATCTTGGTTTTTTCCCGGAATCAATGCCGTCAGCGAGGGACGACCATAAGTCAGGGTGCCTGTTTTATCAAAAATTGCGGTTCGACAGCTGCCAATGGTTTCCAGTATGGCCGGATTTTTGATAATAATTTCCCGCCGCGCCGCCAGCGAAATTGAGCTGATAATGGTGACGGGTATGCCTATTAGCAAAGGGCAGGGCGTGGCAACAACCAGAACTGCCAGAAAACGAATGACATCGTCGCTTATCATCCAGGCAGTCAGTGCAATAATTACGGCTAACGGTGTGTATAATGCGCCCAGTTGGTCGCCCAGCCGTCTGATGTTGGGGCGATACTGTTCGGAAGAGCGCATGACTTCCATGATTTTGGCGTAGCGGGAATCAATCGAGAGTTTGTCCGCGCGGATAGTTAACGCGGAATCACCATTAATCGCGCCGGAGATAACTACTGAACCCGTGGTCTTCGACATCATATAAGGCTCGCCAGTCAAATAGGATTCATCCATCGTGCCTGAGCCTTCCAGTACCGTGCCATCAACCGGGCAAATTTCATGAGGCAATATCAATAAGGTATCACCGATAATAACCTGCTCGGTCGTAATGTCGATTAATGCCTCCGCTGATTTTCTATGTGCCACTGACGGCATACGTTTGGCTAATGCCTCCAGTACGGAAGAGGCTTTGCGCACGGCATAGGTTTCCAGGGCTGCACCACCCGAAAGCATTAATACCACCAGACTTCCCGCCAGATTTTCATCCAGTATAACGGCGGTAATAATGGATAAGCCTGCCAGCAAATCGGCACCAAAATCGCCCCGAAATAATTTTACAATCAGCTGATAAACCAAAGGCAACCCACCCAGCACCAAAACGGCAAGCAGGGGCAGTTGCACCAGCGTCGTTGAAAAGCTTGTCTGTCCTTGGTAAATGTGGGCAATTGCTGAAGTTAAGGCGGCATTAACGGTCAGGGTATAGACTTCATGGCCTGTATCAAAGGCATATCGTAGCACCAGATAGCCGCTGATGCCGAGGATGCTCATAATGGCAATGCTGTTTTCGTACTTTGAAGTGGTAGCCGATTGCCGGGTTTTATCCGCGTTAGTCATGTTTTTTTGTTGTCGGGTTAGCGTAACAGGGCTTTATCGGTTTTATTTTTCTTCAGGTTTTTTGAAACCATGCCACATCGATTTTGCCAGGTTTTCACGATGTATAAAGCTTTCAACCGCTACACCGATAATATGCACAAACACCAGCACTACGGTAACGTTGGCAAAAAATTCATGCACTTCTTCCCACATTTTTTCGTTACCGGAACCTATAAAAGCTAAAGGGCCGGCCGCTTTATCAGCGCCATAAACAGCAAATCCGGTGATTACAGTCATTAATAAAGCAAGCAATAATAATATAATCATGGCCGCACCTGCCGGATTATGGCCGACGTAACGCTTGGATTTAAAGGCGACCAGGTCTTTTATATAAACAATTGACTGAATAGGGTTGCATAAAAAATTTGAGAATCGGGCATAATTATTACCTATAAAACCCCAGACCAATCTGAATAGCAATAAGCCGAATACCAGATAACCTGCCCAAACATGAACGGTTAATAATTCATCTTCTGTCAGGTAAGCAACCACGAATCCGGCAACCAGCAACCAGTGAAAAATTCTGAGCGGGAGATCCCACACGTTGACTAACTCTTGTGACTTCATTTTGTACCCCTGTGAATAGTGTATGGCTTACTCTATCGTATAAAGCTGAAATGAATCTTAAAACTCGATCTTCACGTTTTTTTGCTGAAGCGTGACGTTAGATTTATTGTGGGAGCGACGCCTACGTCGCGACTAACGTTTCAAATCGCGATGGTGACGTCGCTCCTACGAAGTCGGCCTGAAGCGTGACGGGGGTTTGCAAATCCCGCCCGGCATCGGAGGATTGAACAAAAGTATAGCATTACAAAATGGCTGGCGTATAGTCAAAGCGGGCGACCTGACTTGATTAAATTATCCCCGCCGCCAAGTATGTAAACGTCTCAACCCATTCAGCATGGTTTGCGAGGTATGCTTGCGTTTCCAGGCACCCGCCACATATTTGTTGGCTTCGGCGAGGGTGGGATAAATATGGATAGTACCCAGAATTTTGTTTAAGCCGATGCCATGTTTCATGGCTAAAACAAACTCGGCGATTAAATCTCCCGCATGTTCGCCAACGATAGTGACACCCAGGATGTTGTCATGGCCCGGTTGCGTTAATACTTTAACAAAACCGTGCGCTTCGCCATCAGCAATCGCCCTGTCAAGATCATCGAGATTATAAATTGAAACGTCATAAGTAATGCCCTGTAAATTCGCATCCCGCTCATTTAAGCCAACCCGCGCCACTTCAGGATCAGTAAAAGTAGCCCACGGTATCACTGAATAATCAGTACGAAACTTCTTAAACTGCCCGAACAACGCATTGACTGCGGCATACCAAGCCTGATGTGCGGCCGTATGAGTAAATTGATAAGGGCCTGCAACATCGCCACACGCGTAAATGTTGGGGTAGTTGGTTTCCTGAAAAGCGTTGGTAGCTATCCTGTTTAGGGGCGATAAAGTGATATTTAGCTCCTCAATACCATAACCTTTACTATTGGCAACCCGACCTAAAGCGATCAGAACCTGATCAAACGGAATGTTGACCGGCGCTCCGTGATGGTCGGTTATCAGAAATTGTTCGCCGTTTTCAACGACAAATTCCTTCGCGGTATGTTCAAGGCGCAAATCGATGCCTTCCTGTTTAAAACGGCTTATAATCGCATCGGATACTTCGGAGTCTTCACGTTCCAATAGCTGTGCGGCTTGTTCTACGATAGTCACTTCACTGCCAAAGCGGGCGAAACATTGTGCCAGTTCGCACCCAATCGGGCCGCCGCCGAGCACAAGCAGGCGTTTGGGTAATTCCTTAAGATTCCAGATGGTATCCGAAGTGAGCGGATTGATTTTATCAATACCGGGTATGGGCGGTAGCAATGGGCTTGCACCGGCGGCGATAACGATCGAACGAGTCGTTAACGTTTGCACACCGGCATCCGTTTTAATCTGAACTTCCCAGGGAGAGATTATTCGAGCTTCGCCAAGCACAATATCAACGCCGAGTTGAGTGTAACGCTCAACCGAATCGTGTGGCTCAACGGTTTTGATAACCGACCGCACTCGCGTCATCACATCGGCAAAATCAAACTCTGCATGCGCCTGTTTGATACCGAATTCTTGCGAGCGTTTGAGCTGCGCCAGCCATCTAGCTGAACGAATCAGGGCTTTTGACGGTACGCAACCGGTATTAAGACAATCGCCGCCCATTTTATGTTTTTCAATCAAGGTAACTTTGGCTTTGACAGCCGCTGCGATATAAGCAGTAACCAATCCGCCGGAACCGGCTCCTATCACAATGACATTATTATCGAAACGTTCCGGTTTTAACCATGGGTCGTAGATTTTTCGATTTTTTAAGGCTTGAACAATTTTTTGAGCTACCAACGGAAAGAGTCCTAATAACACAAAGGAACCCAGCAACCCAGGCGACACTATGCCGGACAGTGATTCAATTTTAGCCAACTGGGTGCCAGCATTCACATAGACTAGCGTGCCCGCCAGCATCCCGATCTGACTGACCCAATAAAACGTCCGCGTATTCAGTGCCGTTAATCCCATTGCCAGATTAATGAGAAAAAACGGAAACAGGGGTATCAAACGCAGTGTAAACAAATAAAAGGCACCATCACGGTTAACGCCTTCATCGATCTCTTGCAAACGCGACCCAAAACGCGATTTAACGGCATCCCTAAACAAAAAACGCGCCGCCAGAAACGCCAGCGTTGCGCCGATTGTAGAGGCAAAAGAAACGATCACCGTACCCCAAAATAATCCAAACACCGCACCACCTGCCAACGTTAACACAGTAGCGCCCGGTAGCGACAAGCCGGTGACGGTGATATAGATCAGGCTATAAATAATAATAGCCAGGCGAGGATGGGTGATACGGTAGGATTCAATAACGGCCTGCTTCGGTTTTAAGGTTTCTAAAGTCAGGTAGTGCTGGAGATCGAACATAAAAAAAGCCGCCAGAAAAACGGCAATAACCACTAATAACAACGTTCTTGATACTTTCATGAGGCGTTCCCTGTTGATTCGAGTCATGGCTCCGGTAATGCTATTATCGCAAGGCACCTGCCTGGATTTTTATGGAGTAACGGATGCTACGCAAGTCGGATAAAAATACCACGAAGACACTCATAACACGATGAAAAAATACTTTGTTAATGCGCTTAAAATTAACGGTGACTCAATCTTAAGTTTTTAATGCTTGATTCTGGTGAGACCGCTATAACAAGCAATAGATGTAGGCCGGAATAAGGCCACACAAGCGCAGCGCGTGGTTGCGTTTCCGGCGCACTCGTAGCGGATGCCGGAAACGCTTGTTCTCGCTTGCGCTCGAAAAGTCTTATTCCGGCCTGTCATAAAATTTTACTTATTTTTAAGTCATGACCCTGCACGAAATCCTCCTTTTTAAAAAACGCTAAAAAAGGACTACTCGATGCGGTGGTAGTGTTTATTAAACATTCTCATTTCCGGGATAACCCCAACGGGTTATGGCAAGCCACTCCGAGCGTTTGTTGATTTTTAGTTGGAACTGACCGGAAGCTATCGGCTATAAGCGATCGGTAGCGACTGACCGCTTTATGGCAATGAATATGGCTGAATAAAGTTCGACAATTTGCCAATACTGACTCCGTTTAATTGGTCATTAACAGTCATTGAGTGGACGTTAATCTTGATGCGTAGTTTACATTTTAATAACACGAGCCAGTTTGGAATACTAAAGCAAATTATTTTTTTAGTTAGTGCTTATAGGTATTTTTACGTATTGTGTTTTGATTGAATCAGTTTAATTTATGATCCAAGTTGGGTATTTTAGCTTTCGCTGCGAGACAGGAGTCGAGTAGTCCCCAGAAGCGATAGGGCATGTGTTTTCACGAAGCGAGAGCGTAGTGAAAATGCAGGCTTTACGAAATCGCGTCGAGTCATTGCGTAACTATGTTGCATACCCCTTGCTGGGTATGCAACGAGTGGAGCAGGACGGCTGGGGCGGCCGAAGGCATAAGCGGTCGCGTGATTTTTGCCGCTTGTTGGGCAGGGATGCCCATAAAAGCTTTCGCAAAAATAGCGACTCCCCGATAATGTTTATTCTGAACGATCACTTTCGGCCAACTGCTGACCGACAGTTACTGTAAATAAACGGCAGGCTCTTTACCCATAGCAGACCTTCATGACAAAAAATCGATTTTCTATTTATTATATGGATTCCCAAGATGCGCCCATAGAATGAAAAAAGCTTACATTAAAAAATGAGGATCTTAATATTTTTCTGGCATTTGAATGGTTTACCTGTTATTTTTATATCACCTAGTGATATGAAGACAATATGATACGTATTTATAAAACCAAAGTATTTGACCGTTGGTTAAAAAAGTCAGAAGTAACCGATCTTGACTTAATACAAGCGGTAAAAGAAATGAGCATGGGTTTGGTTGATGCAGATTTGGGCGAACATCTGTTTAAAAAGCGTATTGCCCTACCGGGTCGTGGCAAGCGATCTAGGGTTCGTACTTTTGTCGCCAGTAAAATTGATGACCAATGGTTTTTTCTGTATGGTTTTGCCAAGAATGAGCGTGACACTATTTCTGATCAAGAACGTAGAGTATTGCAAGTGATTGCTGGCAGCTGGTTGGAACAGGATCAAAAAATGTTGCAACGGGCAATTGAAGAGAGCGAATTGAAAGAGGTAACAAAAGATGGCACATAATCAAAGTCGTTTATTAGCAGAAATGTTGGAAACTGCCGAGGGTATGCATCAGTCAGCTTTGATTGATAAACGGCGCATGTCAGAAATTCAGGCACTTTGCCAGCCGACGGTTCAACCTATTTTACCGGGTGATATTAAGGCAATGCGTGAGAGTCTTAATGTCAGTCAGTCTGTATTTGCCATGTTACTGAATACCAGTATTTCTACCGTGCAAAAATGGGAAATTGGTGATAAGCATCCAAGCGGCCCCTCACTTAAATTACTGAATATCGTAAAACGGCATGGCATGAGTGCTTTAACCTGATTTTCGTCAAGCGATCAGCCTTTCTGGATATTTTTTTGACACTAGACTGTTAAAGATTTACACGGTACAACCCGGCAAAATATCCGCTGCTCCTGAGTTCCGCTCAGGTATTGCCAAGTAACTATCGCTCAAGGCAAAGTTAACCGATTTCGTCCCGAGACAGCTAAAAAATGAAACCAGATTGTAACTGCTACGGTTGAGAGTATATTAGGCTGAATACATGATTGAAAGACCCGACCCTATGTTTTTCACAAAGGTTTTTATGAGCGATAACAAGAATTTGCCACAGAAGAAAGACAGTGCGGAGGTGGCTTTACAGAAAACTACCAGTTTGTTGAGTATTACCAATAAGATTCTGGCGAATAGAGCCAATAGAACGCTGGTGGTCAGTGATGTTGCGTGGCTGGATGAGTTGATTGCTTGGGCGGATGAGAATAATATTGGTGCTGATAAAATTCCAAGAGAAATGGAACGGCTGATGCAACTAAGGAGTATTACTTTATTTAAAAGTAATATAATTAAATTGCCAAAAGAAATAAGCTACTTATCTCAATTAACAGAACTCGAATTATTCAACACTAAACTTACAGAGTTACCTAGAGAAATTGAAGGATTATCTAATCTAACAAGACTTTCTATCAATATAAGCTATATCACTAAACTTCCTAAAGAAATTGGAAAATTAACACAATTAACGAATATTTCTTTATGTGGTAATAATTTAACAGAAATTCCAAAAGAAATAAAACAACTTGTTAATTTGAGTTCTCTTGATTTATCTAATAATCCACTAATAGTGTTTCCGCAAGTTGTATGTCAACTACCTAAATTAACTAATCTTGATTTAAGTAATATAAAAACATCTAAATTTCCTGAGGAAATAGGAGTTTTAAATAAATTAACAACGTTTTCACTTTGCGATAATAATATAATTGAATTACCTGAATCAATAGTTCGCTTAACTAATCTTACCAGATTAAATATTTCATCAGGTAATCCTCAGTTATTTCTTACAGCTGAACAAGAAAAATGGATAAAATATTGTATAGATAAAGGATGTATTATTAAATAACTTTAGCGCACAAATACTTTAAGTATGGTTAATTTTAAAAACCAATAGGAGATAAAAATGGGATTATTAAGTAGTATTCTTGGAAATAAAAAAGACAACGTAAGGTTAGTATCAGTAGTTGAAAAAAAAGAAAACTCTGAACATGGGTTATTTGTAAATATAAATAATGACTTAGCCTTATACATAGAAAAGGTTGGATTAGGTGAAGATCCGTTAAGAAAAATGGCTTATGCATATGCTAGAAGACTGGTAGCTGGGGGAATGTACATGCAAGGCTTAATAGATAGAGACTTGTATGATCATGTATGTACAATATTCAGAGGGTTTCAACAGTCTACTGGTCAAACAAAGGAATTTCAAATTGAAGCTAATGAGCAAGCAGTTGAACTACTATTATCTTACAGTACAAAACTTAACAGAGACGTTATGTTAGTTATACATAAAATGGCTTTTGAGGGCGTCATTGATTCACCATCTAAACAAGGACAGACCTATACAGTTGATCATTTATTATATGGAGCAGAAAAAATGAAGAGTATGATTCTTGGCTAACGCTAGTCTTGATTCTGGTTTTTTGTGAGTATTTTACGGGTACTAATTAAAAACGAGCTCTGTACACGACAAAAATTATGGCTCTTCCCGATTTCGTGGGGTGGTCACTACATATAGTGTTAGGCATACCCAAATAACCGCCGACCTTCGACATCGAGCCAGTTATTTATAGCGCCATCCGCCAACAACACGCACAATAGTTATTATTACGCCCAACAACCCTTGTCAAATCAAAGTTCCACCACGAATTAGGTGTATGACGCTCACGCTTATGCACCATACGTTGTATGCGGGTTACGAGTTACATCGTATGCGAGGTACGAGGTGAAATAACTTGTACCTGACCCCAGTTATTCAACTGTATTCAACTGTAACGATAAATACACACAAAGGTTTTTATGAGCGATAAAAAATTAGGGGTAGGTAATGGAAGAGATAGATAATGTTGTAGCCGCTGCAAAAAATCGTATAGATGAAAAAGTAGAAGATTTTAAATTAACAAACGATTCTATTAGCATCTGTAAAAATGTGTCGATTATTATTCAACAACTTAATGATTTTATTGATAAAGAACTGGAATTAAGTGAGGAAAGAGTTAAATATTTATTAGATTATTTAGTCGGTTATTTTACTATAACTTTAGATATTCCAATGGACAAAGGAGTTAAAATTCTTCGTGCTAGGAAATTTGATGAAATAGAAAAAATACCTTGCTTTGAAGATGTTAGCAAACTTTCGTACAACCCGAAAGGCTCTAAGATTAAGATAGGGCGATTAAATAAAGAAAATGAATCTATATATTATGGTTGTATCTATTTTAAGGATAATGCAGGAATAAATGTAGCATTCTCTGAAGTTAATGCGCTAAAACTTGAAAAAATAAAAATTCTTGAATCAAAAACAATACAAGATATTAATTTAAGGTATATTGGCATTTTTGATTATATTAAAAAACAAGTGCAACCGTGGTTTATCAGCCCTGAAAACTATTCTGTTTTTGAATAAGTTTATAAATATGCAGAAAAAACATTTGACCCACATATTTTTATAGCCTTTCAATTATGTGATGCGTTCTTTTCAGATATATTAAGAAGAAAAGAAAGTAATACGTTGTATATAGTAACCTCAATATTGGCATCATTATTCTTAAATGGCGATAAAGTTGATGGAATACTTTACACATCTGTTAAGGCAGAAGGGAGTCCAGTTTTAGCTATTAAGGTTGAATCTATGTATAAAATTGAACATGAAAGTGCTATATCTTTTGAAATACAAGAAAATTATGGTTATGCCCTTTATAAAGCTAAGACCTTATATAAAGGTCAAATCAATGGCGAAAAAATTGCATGGCAAAAATACGGATGCAATGACAAGCATACACAAAGGTTTTTATGAGCGATAACAAGAATTTGCCACAGAAGAAAGACAGTGCGGAGGTGGCTTTACAGAAAACCACCAGTTTGTTGAGTATTACCAATAAGATTTTGGCGAATAGAGCCAATAGAACGCTGGTGGTGAGTGATGATGCGTGGCTGGATGAGTTGATTGCTTGGGCGGTTGAAAATGATATTCCAGAAAAGAAATTTCCGCGTGACAAACAAGCTATTTTGGCTTTGACTGAGTTGCATTTAAACAGCAACAAATTCACCGAACTGCCTGAATGGATTGGCAAGCTGACCAATTTGACTGTGTTGGATTTAGGCGGCAACAAATTCACCGAACTGCCTGAATGGATTGGTAAGCTGACTAATTTGACTACGTTGGATTTATGGGACAACCAACTCACCAAGCTACCTGAATCTATCGGCAAGCTGACTAATTTGACTACGTTGGATTTAAGAGGTAACCCCATCAAATCCCTAACCGCCCAACACAGCCATCTTAGTCATCTTAGCCATATCACTAAATTCGACTAAACCCACCCCATGCCCAACACTATTCTAAAACGCCTAGACATCATCAAAAACGCCGTCGCAATGGAGGATGATGAGTTGATTGCCATGCAGGTCGCCAAACTGCAAGATTTGCCGCTGGATGCAAAGGTAACGCAGATTTTGGCACTTATCAGCACTAAGCGTTTCCAGTATGTGATTCAGTTGATTGAGCAGTATAAACACGATAACAGCGGCGTGATGGTGTTTCAAGACCCGCAAATTCAAGGTTTAAAACTGGAATTGAAGCTGTTAGAAAATCGCTTGAATGAGTTGACCGATACCCAAGCGGACTTGGAACGGCAAATTAATGAATTCAATAGCGAGTATATGCAGCGTTTAGGCAGTTTGATTGAAGCTATTTTGAAAAAACGCGCTGAGTTGTTAAGCGATGATCCCGTTGAACAGCAAGAAGCTAAACAGGATTATGAGAACTTTGAACGCAGTTATCAGCAACAAATCAAGGATGCGCCGCAGATTTTAACGCCAAAGCTGCAACAGCAACTGAAAGCCGCGTACCGTAAAGCCAGCCGTTTATGTCATCCTGATAAACTCACCGATGATTTTAAAACGCAAGGCACGGAGTTTTTTAAAGCTCTCAGTGAAGCGTATCGCCACCAAGATTTACCGCGTGTTCTGGAGATTTTACACACGCTAGAAACAGGCACGACCTTAAGCACGGTCTCCGATAGCATTACTGATAAGGCGATTTTACAAAGCAAAATCGCCGCGTTACGGCTACGCATTACTGAATTGGAAGCGGCTGTTATCGCGTTGCAAGCCAATGAAAGCTATGAGTTAATCCAAGAAATTGACGATAAAGAGGCGTATTTTGAGCAGTTGAAAACCCAGCTTGAAGCGGAATATGAATGCTTGGTGCAGGAGCTTGAGCAGTTAAAACCCAAAGCGGATGAGGGCGTTTTTTATGAAAGTCATGGTTCAGAAGTAAGCCAACAAGATTGGGGAACCTATCAAGCCATGCCCAGGGAAGATGACGAGGATGAAAGTTATTGGCGGGATGAGTTTTGATGAAGGAAAAAATCAACGCATTTTTTATACTGTGGGGGATTATCTTAGTTGTTAATCAAGTTTTTATTTTTCATGGGTGTTTTTCACCGTCTTGTTTATTAGCCGCTTTACCGCATACGGGGATTATTGCTTTCTTTTTAGTTAGGGTGGGTCATAAAAATAATGAACAGCCAGCCGATAAAGCCGATTTATCGAGAACAGAAAAACCGCCGATAAGCGAAAAAATAGTTATTCAGCCGCTACCGATTAAAAAGGGGGTGATTGAGAGCGAAAACGATTTTTTTAAACAAAAAGGCGATAAATATGAAAAGTTTGTCGGCAAAAAGTTTGAAGAAAAAGGCGATTTGGTTATTTATAACGGTTTCATTAATGGGTATGCGGATCAAGGCGTTGATATTATCTGTATTTCTATCGCTACAAAAACTATTCATTTAATTCAGTGTAAAAACTGGACGACTATGCGCATGACGCTTGCGCATTTACAAGCGGTTTATCAAAAACTTGAGGATTATAATTTTGATTGTTTTAACCTGTCTGTTGAGGCTATTAATAATCATCAAAACGCTTATGCGGGTAATGTTCGTTTAACGCTGGTTAATACTCAACATAATTTCGCTAAATTTACGGTAAGAAAAACCTTATATCTTGCTTCGGAAAAAGTGGTTGATTTAGAAATTGGACGTTATTTAACGATGATGTCACCGACGATTTTTAAGTACAAAGAGTTGAAAATTGTGATGAAAGTGGGGTAGCGTAATTTTTTATGTATTTTTAATGACCACCGATTTAGATGACCATAGCCGCTACCCTAACGCTAAAGCCACTTCAGGACGACTTAACCAACGTTCGGCTATCGATACAGGCAAGAATAACTGGGGTCAGAATAACTGGGGTCAGAATAACTGGGGTCATATATGGTTGGCCCCGCCGGAAACATGGGGTCAAGTCTTTCGTTATTATATTTATGACCGAGAATAATGCCGTATAACACAGCTCCATTGTGTTATACGGCAGGTTTGATTCTTTATGAGGTTAAGGTTGTAATAGATTTAGTGTGTCTTACTTTCATCGAAAACAGCATCCAGGTTGGGTACCGTCAAAACCGCTTCACCCCACGTTTCTAAATCCTGTTCTGGAGCACTATTTAACTTATCTATTACCCAGGTTGGTAAGGCACCAAAGCGGTGCTCAAGTAGCTTTCTAAGCAGCTTCGATTCACCTTCTACCCGCCCTTCTACCCGTCCTTTGGCAATGCCTATTCTTTCGACGCTGGTTATGTATTGCATTTTTTCACTCTCCTCAATTGTTTCTATTTCATGCCAGACCTGCTGATCCAACCATTCTGGTAGCTTCATTAACCAATCTATTACAATAAACAAGTCTATTACGCGTTGTTTATCCCACTGCCGTTGATACAGTATTTTTACCAGGCGTAATTTAGCTTCATAGCGTGCCTGGTTTTTCTTTCTGGTTTGCCGGGTCAGGATATGCGCAGCTGTAATTAAGGCAAAAGCGTTATCCAATGCCAGCAATTCATCGACTTTGTCGTGATAGCCGGTCAGCTTGGCAACGGGAAACTCCAGGGTATGTTTGCAACCCAGCACTGTAAAGCCATAAGCGGTCGGTTTCCAGTGTTTATGCTCATCTGCCAGTACGGCCATACTGGCAACAGGCCGACGATAACGATCGTAAAGACGATAGTTGTAAACAAACATGCGTTCGGCAAATTCAGTCTGCCTTGTTCCCTGCACTTCAATATGGATGTATATCCAGTTTTCATCGCCATTTTGCAAGGTCACTCTGACCAGTTTATCAACAAAGCGTTTTCCCAGTTCGGCATCCTGCACGACTGCCCGCAGCTCTTGATCCAGGAATAAATACTCCTTGGACCAATCAATCTCGGCATAAGCGTCAGGAAAATAAAACGCTATAAACTCCGGAAAATAATGCTCAACCGCCTCTTTCCAAGGACTGTCATAATTATCTTTTAAGATTTCCGTGTCGGCTATCTGCTCAATATCCTGTTTAGTCATATCATCCCCATTGATTTTGGTTGATTATACCCAAAGATGGGGTTCGTGAGTAGCATAAAAAAATCAACAAATAACTGAGAATAACTGGGGTCAGAGTAAACTTAAATCAACTGAGATAATTATAAATTTACTCTGACCTTAATAGCAATTTGATAGTTTTACTTACTTTGCCAATGTCCGGTATCGGGAAGCCTAAATCCATACCCCGATGTCTGCAATGGGTCGATACCGAACATTGAACAAAAAACCAGCTTCGCTAACTTTTTTATCAAAAGTTGGCGGACCGCTGACGGCCAAAAGCGACCACAGAATACTCATTGGCCACTGACTGCAAACTGGCTCATTGTCGCCAATGATTTGGTTTGCTTCAAAAATCCAGATAATACCGAAGCCACTTATGAAAATCTCGGCGTTGCTGATCCGGAATATTGCGTAAGCAAAACTGCGAGTCGAACGCCTGACTTAAGAATGCGGTAACAGTCAACATGACAACCTCCAATTTCAACTATTGGCTCAGTTTGGATGATATACGGAAGGGAAAAAATCCTTGCAGTTCAAAAATTTATTGTTGCGACCCAGGTTCCTTGGTAGATATACTGTTAACAGCTTAGGCAACTCGCAATAAATAAGCCCCCAATTTGGAGTGCAAACCTAGGTTTGTACTCCGGCCTTTAGGCCGCTCGCAATAAATAATCTTCCACTTTAGGTAACTCGCAATAAATAACCTCCGCCAAGTTTCGCAATACTACTGTTTAGCGGTGCGCATCGCGGACAATTTTCCATGCCAGAGAAAGAAACCCAATAGGCTACAGGTAGAAAACAATAATAGATTTTGGTGCAAATAAAACCGTTTAGTGCATGCGGTTTTAGGTGCGTGATACGCACTCTATCACTTGTCATAAAAAATAATAAATTCGTCATAATAAACATATATTACTAATTGCGTATGATACACTGCTCACAGATCTGGGTAACTCGCAATAAATACCCCAATCGTTGCCTGATTTCCGAGGGCTTATTTATTGCGAGTTGCCTTATAGTCTCCACACGCTTCTTACATAGCGTTGTAGGGATCATTAAGTCGGTGGTGCTCCCAGAGTCAGGCAATGATTGGGGATATTATTTATTGCGAGTTACCTTAATAACTTGATAACTCAATTGTTTCAGGATAGTCAGGCTCATTCGGAAATGATGGGCTCTCTGAACGTAAGTAAATTTTCAAATAGGAGTTATGATATGGGCTTTTTCAGCATGTTTAAAAGAAATAAAAATGATCCAAACCTAGAAAATATTGTGGTAAGTTGGTTTCGCACAGAAACGAGTAATTTACTGGGTATAGAAGCAAATACAGAAGAATATTTTAACGTTTGCCAGTCAGCAGGTGAAACTCTTAAGGCAACGCTGCTGCCAGTTTTAGATAAACAATTAATGCAAGATGTAGCGGATACCCTCGCTTCAGTCTCTTCTGAACGTTTTCACGAAATGTTTGGAGAATACATGATTCTACTTTTTGTGAGATTTGGTGTGATCTCGAAGGAAATATTGACTGGTAGAGTAAGTGCAAAAGAGGCCACACCAAATATTCTAGCTGGTGTCTTACATGACCAGCTAAAAAATTTTATTAAGCAAGTAAAATTGCAGGGTAGGAGGTAGGTATGTTTGGTATCTTCGGGAAATCCAAAAAAAATAAAATCCAAGATTTAATTGAGCAAGATGGACTTGAACATGCCACCCAAAGGTTTGCAGAAGTTATTTGCGACATGTTAAAAACCAAGGAGTTAGCACATCAATTTGTTCTAGAAGAAATTGATGCAGCAAGTCAGGGTGACAATGAAGCAATGAGATTTGCATTTAGTAGTGGTATTCCATCAACCGAATATAAAGGCGCAATGCAAAGATCATGTCCTGAAATTGATGGAAAAGATGGCCCTCAGCAATTTCTATTAAATATTTCAACTCAGTTACATTCTGACACGGATTTAATGGTCGAGTTTCGAACAAAAATAGTAGACAAGGTGATGAAACGTTTTTATCTAGGAAAGTACGCAAGTAACGAGCCTGCAGGAATAAAAAAATATAATCAGTTAAAGAACCTCATGTTAAATGAAGAAATTTCTGAGGCTTTAATATTAAGCGCTACTGGTATCAATCAAACCTCTATTCTAATTGCAAATGATGTTAATGCGGCGGTTAGTCTAGTCAACTATTTATCAACTCTAACAGGTATATCTGGTGTGGAATTAATTAATGCCGTTTCAGAAAAGCAGCATGATAAGCAGATCACTTCAATAATAATTGATAAGGAATCTTTGGAAGAATATGAAGCAGTTGGGAGTGACGATAGCTGGATGGATGTTTTGGTTCAATGGGCTAATGAAAACAATTTAGCTGAACTACAAGACTTCGACTCCCCTGCTTATAAACAAACAGGTTTCCCAAGAAAAAAAAATCAATTACGTTCTATGGAGTATCTGCACCTGCCAAATTCTAATATATCGCATTTACCTCCAGAACTTGGCAATTTAAAGAAGCTATACGGTATCTGTCTTGATGGAAATAGTATTGAAAACTATCCAAAGGAAATGTGTGAATACAAAAACCTTATTCGCTTGGATCTTGATGATAATAATATTTCCAATTTCCCAAGGGAAATTGGAAATTTAACTTCCCTGCAAATATTGTCTTTAGAGAATAATTGTATCAATGATTTTCCAATAGAGATGAAAAAACTAGTCAATTTAAGAGAGCTAGTTCTAAAAGGTCAGGCAATTCATTTATGTTCAAAATACTCCCCGCTGTCAAAAGAAGGTTTCAATGTATACCAATTCTTTACATATGATATGGATGTGACTAAAGAAGAGTCTGTAAAGTCTTGGTTAGACAAAACAGATACTAGCAATTTAACAATTACGGGGTAGAACACAAAGTGCATAATTTTATTTACTTCGATGACTTTGAACGAACAGAATTTAGTGATGAAATTCATGCTGTAATCGGAAGAAGCTTAATTGTGGCAACAAGATTCGATAATTTATGTAAATCTCTTGCTAGATTAATTGACTTTAAAATATGTTCAGTTGTTAGCAATCTTATTACTGAAGGTGAGTTCCATGAAATAATAAGTAAGATATTTGAAAATAATAAAAATCTTAATAGAGTGATTCAAAAATTTCCAGTAGATAAGCAAGCAAAGGATATGCTACATGACGCCAGAGAGGCTAGAAATACAATTGCACATTCTTTAACCATTGGCTTTGAAGGAACTTTCGATCACAAATCAAAAGATGAAATTGAAGAAATGATTGGCGAAATAAAAGAATTAGTCAGGCGAGTAATCAAGGGAGATGTAATTATCTCGACCTACATTTCAAATATGAATAAAGAAAGCATTCTCAACAATTGTTTTGAAAATTCATATGAAGATCAAGTAATAGGTTGGGTTACCGAGAGATATGAAACATAACAAGTTGCTGCACGCGGACTTCGTAAGCTGTCGCGGTTTTTGCAAAAACGTACGCCAACTTACTACGCCGGTGAGCAAGGCGTTGAATGGCTGCTAATTGAATCACTGCCGACATTGAGCGCAAAGCTTCGAATGTCTGCAAGGGGTCGTAAGCTGGCAGTCAGCTCCAGCTTAAAATCAACACACTATCGGAGGGACTTGGGTTAGCCGAGGTCGGGTTAGGCGATAGACGTAACCCGACACATTCGCTAAGGGACTTATGATATTGGCTATGAATAATCAAAATTTCGGTTTACGCTATCGCTAACCCGACTGGACTGCATTTTATCTGGACACTTCCTGAGTATGACAGCGATTATTCAACACGCTGGCGTTTTATCAAAACGGCATTCACCAAAAAATATCCCGATCCATTCATCGTTCAAAATACAAACCGTAAAAATAAAAAACAACAGGAAATATGACATGATCGTAATCCTGTGTAAATATTGAAAAGGCCATTGCTGGACATGCAACCAAGTTACTGTCACGACCTCGAAATAACGATTATTATCAAAAATCGCTTGCGTTAGTGTGAGGTCTGAATATACTGATAATCCAGTTCAGGAACCTTCCTGGACGACACCCTGTACGAGAATTTTGAGCATGTTTGACACCGATTATTTTATCCAGCGCATTGTAGAAAGCGGGACTCCGGAAAACCAGGCTCGCGCCATTGTCCGCAGTATTGTTGATGCGCAGGACGATTTGGCTAACAAACGTGATCTGAAAGAAGCCATGAATGAGCTTAAGGCAGAGATTAAACTGGATATGGCTGATATTAAGCACGATATAGCACTGAATGAAAAGACCACTAGCCTGAAATTTACCGGCTTATATCTGTTAATATTTGCGATAGCAAGCGGCGTGGCTAAATTGGTATTTTGGGGTTCAACATGATGGTTAACCCGGCGGCTGAACTGGCTACATGGCTAATATCTGCGGCAAATTCGGATTGTTTAAAAGTGCCTCCAGCACGTCCTTATGGGGTTTGGCGATTTCTCGCCAAGGTTTTAAGCTCATAGGTTAGGCTCTACTAAGGGGTCAATTAACTTTAATTCCGTAATCCATTGAAAATCGCGGGTGTTATGGGTAACCAACGGTAATTGATGAATCAATGCTGTAGACGCAATTAAAGCATCGCCAAGCCCCATGCTGCGTTGTCGACGTAATTGAATAGCGCGATCAATTATTTCAGCGGAAACAGCCAGGACATGAGTGGCTTCAAAAAACAACTCAAAACGCTTAAATTCCTCATCAGAGTTTCGCCAATAACCCATCACTTCTAGGCGCGTTACATTCGATACAGAAAATTCACCTTGCAGTAAAAAACGTTCCAAATTTGATTCGCGGTATTTTGGCTCAAATGCGTAAATCACAATGTTGCTGTCAAGAATCATCAATCGTCCTCACGTCCAGGCAACACTCTGTCTTTACGTTGTTCACGCTGCCATTCCACCGGATCTCCAAACTTTTCGGCTATACTCGCCTGTAACTCGGTCGGTGTTGCACGTAAAATACTGACTAATTGCGCACCATTCGGTTTTTCTGAGGAAACAAGTGGCTCTTGCGGCAGGACGGTAATAATAATTCGTGCTTGTTCCACATCTGGCAACTCCGATAACCATCTAATGTGACCATGATCGTAAATAGCCTCATAACTTTTCAACATTGCACTATCTCCCAATAAAAAATATCGATGGATTTATTATAACTACTCAGCCCAGCAGCAAACCCAAAAAAGTGTTTTTTAAAATTGAAGCCGAGTAGGTCGGGTTGTACTCGTTCCCAAGCTGGAGCTTGGGAATCAGAAGAAGCGGTGCGTGTGGTTGCGTTTCCGGCGCACTCGT
This sequence comes from Methylococcaceae bacterium, assembly GCA_037127995.1. Lineage (GTDB taxonomy): Bacteria > Pseudomonadota > Gammaproteobacteria > Methylococcales > Methylomonadaceae > Methylobacter_C. Next base: position 20,065 of record JBAXXH010000026.1, read on the forward strand.
AGCGGATGCCGGAAACGCTTGTTCTCGCTTGCGCTCGAAAAGTCTTATTCCGGCCTACGCCTACGCCTAAAAAAACACGAAGGTGATGAAATTTTTTACCTTCGTGCTCTTCGTGTCTTCGTGGTGAAGCGCTTTAAAATTATCTTATTTCAAAAGATGTAAAAATCTCTGTTGATTCCAATTCAAGCATTTCAACATGATCAACTCGGGCGGTGACGGGGCCTTGTTGGCACCATTTTATGAATGGCTCAAGCGCATTATTATCGGCTTGAGCCTTTATTTCGACCCGACCATCAGGCAGATTTTTGACACAGCCTTTTATATCAAGTTGTTTGGCTTTTTTTTGAGTAAACACTCTAAAATAAACGCCTTGCACGCGACCGGATACCAGCAACCTGATGCTACGTATCACTTTGTAATTTTCCAGCAATAATGGATTCTTGGATTACGGGAAAAATCTTCCGGAATGGTGGCGGCGCTAATATCTTCAACGGTTAATTCGGACAGTCCGGGAATATCAATTTTAAAACGTCTGAAATTGGTGGAAAAATATAAAATGCCTTCAGGTGCCAACAGTGTCACGGCATTTTTAATGAGTTGTACATGATCATTTTGTATGTCAAATACATCATCCATCCGCTTTGAATTTGAGAACGTAGGCGGATCAAGAAAGATTAAATCATATTGCCGAACTTCTGCTTTTTTGGCTTCATTTGCCAGCCATTCCAGGCAGTCAGTTTGAATAAACTCATGCTCTCCGCTGTTTTTATTCAGAGCCATGTTGTTTTTGGCCCATTCCGTATAGGTATTGGACATATCGACCGTAGTGGTTGACGTTGCGCCACCCCTTGCGGCATGGACGGTGGCACTGCCGGTATAAGCAAATAAATTTAAAAAGCGTTTGTTTTTAGCCTGTTGCTGAATCAGCATCCGAATGGGTCGATGATCCAGAAATAAACCGGTGTCCAGATAATCTTCAAAATTAACCAATAACTTGCAGCCACTTTCTTCAATGGTGTGGAAGCGTCCCAGCTCGCCGTGTTTTTCGTATTGGTCGGTACTTCTTTGTTTTCTGCGTATTTTTAAGAAAATATGCTCACTGTCAACACCTAATACCTGCGGTATTTCTGCAAGTAATCCGGCCAAGCGCTGATCGGCTTTATGTTGATCAATGGTTTTAGGCGGTTCGTATTCTTGAACATTAATCCAGGTTTCCGTGCCCTGATAAATATCAACCGCAGCGGCGTATTCGGGTAAGTCGGCATCGTAAACACGATAGCAGGTAATCCCGTTTTGCCTGACCCATTTAGACAATTTTTTAAAATTCTTTTTCAGTCGATTGGCAAATTCTATCGCGCCAACCTTGCTGTCTTCTTTATGGGTAACTGCTTCTACTATTATTGGCGCTTTCGTTTTGCCTGACTCTTTGTCAGTACGGCTTTCAGTTTCCGGCTTAAGTGCTTTTTCAACACGCGCAACTTTTTCAGTGTCAACAACAGGCTGTTCCGTTTTGCTGATCGCAATGACCTGAGCAATGCGTTCTTCCTGTGTTTTTGCTTTAGGAATAAAAAAACTGCTTTCTTCGATATTAAAACGTAGTAATTTACACTCCAGCGCACCGTTATAAAGCGTAATCGGTTTTTGTGAGCGTATTCCCAAACGAAAACCCAACTCAGGATTGCTGATAATCATCGCGGCTTTCCAGCCGACAAAATGCGCTTTTAGTGATTCACCGAATTTCTTATACAGTTCAGCGGTTTCTTGCTCATCCCCCAAACGTTCACCGTAAGGCGGATTACAGATTAATAAACCGGGTGTCCAGCTTTCAGCGGGCTCTGCATCCTCAATGTCACGACGTTCAACATGAATTTTATTTTGCAGTCCGGCATTGGCTATGTGCGTTAAAGCCGCGTTGACGGTGTGACGATTTTGATCAAAGCCGACCATAACAGGGAGCTTTTCCATCCCTGTTTTTCTGCGTTGCAGGGCTTCGGTGCGTAATTTTTTCCAGCAGTCTGCATCGTGTTTTTTCCAGCCGATAAAACCAAAATAATCACGTAACAGGCCGGGGGCATAATCTGCGGCGATCATTGCGCCTTCCAGTAATAGTGTTCCCGAACCGCACATAGGGTCTATCAACGAGCCGTTTTGTTTGGCGATTTCGGGCCAACCGCAACGTAACAGCATTGCAGCGGCAAGGTTTTCTTTCATGGGCGCTTGTATATTGATATCCCGATAGCCGCGACGATGCAGACTTTCACCGGATAAATCCAAACTAAGCTGGGCGATTTCGCCGTTTAAATAAACGTTAATACGAATATTAGGTTGTTCGGTATTGATGCTGGGGCGTTGTTGAAACTTGTCCCGCATCTGGTCAACAATGGCATCTTTAACTTTTAATGCGCCAAAATGGGTATTGTTAATGGCCTGCGAGTTTTTTGCGCTAAACGAAACGGCAAAAGTGTCATCCGCATTAATATGTTCAAACCAGTTGATTTGTTGCACGCCATTGTAGAGATCTTCCTGTGTTTTTACCTCAAACGAGCTTAACACCAGTAAAATCCGGTTGGCGGTTCTGGACCATAAGCACGCCCGATAAGCGGTTTCCAGATCACCCTGAAAGGCGACACCGGCCATGGTGGCTTTGATATTGGTGATACCGAGACTTTGAAGCTCTTCGGTAAGAATGGTTTCCATCGCCTTGGGCGTGGTGGCAAACAGTTGGTAAGTGGGCATAAGGACAAGGTGAAAGGCGAAAGGCGAAAGGCGAAAGGAGAAAGGCACGAGACACCGGCTTTTTTCTTGTGCCTTTTGCCTTGCGCCTTTCGCCTGTTTTTTTTATTGAATTTTGATCAGTTCAACGTCAAATATCAGCGTTGAGTTGGGGCCAATTGAGCCACCAGCGCCTTGCTCGCCATAAGCGAGTTCTGAAGGGATGTAAAAGCGGTATTTAGAACCTTCGGTCATTAATTGTACGCCTTCAGTCCAGCCCGGAATCACTCTGTTTAAAGGGAATGAAATAGGCTCGCCGCGACTGTAAGAGCTATCAAATTCTTTGCCATCCAGGGTTGTGCCTTTGTAATGCACCTTTACAGTATCCGTAGCTAAAGGTGTCGCAGTGCCGGTTCCGGGTGTTAAAACTTCATATTGCAAACCACTTGCAGTGGTTACGATATTGGCTTTTTTAGTATTTTCTGCCAGAAAAGCAACACCGGCCGCTTTATTTTCTGCTGGTGTGGTGGCATTGGCCATTGAAAACATAGTAATTCCTATCAATATAACGGTGACAATTGAAATAATTTTAAGTTGAATTTTTCTCACGGTTGCGCCTTTTAGTTAACGTAAAAAACGCTAGTTTACCAAAAAACAGTCTGGTTTTTTAATTCATTTTGCAAGCGCCCAATTGACTCTGAAATAATCTGGCCCGGTAAGCGACTTTGTCAGCGATTTGTCTTAACTCGGTTTTATTTAAATAGCTTTTGTGCAAATAGCCATTATGCCCTTCATGATAGGCGAGGTATAAATTTTTTGCATCTCCTTTGGAGATACCCAACTTGGCATGACTTTGGTTGCTGTACCAGCCAATAAAGTCGGCGGCATCGGCAAAATCATCACGATCAGAAGTCCAGCCGCCTGTATCGTCAAGATAAAGATCCCACGTTTCATCAAGGGCTTGCGCATAGCCATAAGCACTGGTAGGTCTAAACCAGGGAATAATACCCAGCAGCCAGATACGGGGCGGCTGTGCATCGGCGACAAAATGCGATTCCTGGTGCATAATCGCCATTTGTACAGGAATAGGCACGCCCCATTTTTCATACGATTGTTTGGCATCCGCATACCAATCATCTTTTTCTTGAAAAGTGGCGCATAGATTGTCACTGTTTCTGGGCGGAGCTGCGGTGCAGGCCACTAAAGAGAATAAAAAAGGCAGTATGAGCGGGTGTTTCATGAGGTGGAGCAAGGTGTTGAGCAAAATAGTGATAGCGGTATAATTTGAGTTGGTTTTGTAAGAAAAAAAACAGGGCTACAATTGTACTTGATAAACTCATAAAGTGTGAGCTTGAATATAAAGTCCATCAATTTAAGACCGGCCCGATTAATTGCTTACCGATGGCGTTAAATTGATAGGAAACATAAGCTGATAGTCAATCAGGAGATAGGTATGTATTCAACGTTAGATCGGCCTCGGCGTACAAACCTGGTGTCAGAGGGCTTTATTTATATGGGTGAAGAAGAACATAAAATTACCGTTAAAAATCTGTCTATAAACGGCGTACTTGCCCAATTAAATACCGATAGGGAAGACATTGATATTAAATATGTTTTTAATCAATTATTGGTTTCAACCGTCATTGATTTATATCTTCCTGAAATGCGCCTGGTGGGTGACGTCGAGGTGGTCAGGGGAGATATGGAAGAAGGGCATATTTTACTGGCGCTTGAATTTAAAAATATTGCTTTTGATATAGATAAAGATTTGAACAAGAGAAAAGCCTATAGAAAAAACATGCCCGATTCCGGAAAAATTGAATTAAACGGTCAATATTATAATTTTACGTCGGTCAATGTTTCAGTCGATGGTTTAATGATTTGTCTTTCAGAGGCAATAGCGGTAGAAGTGGGCACGATAACCCGGTTTGAGTTTAAACGACTGGAATTGGAGGGCGAGGTAAAAGTGATATGGGTTGATCTTATTTCCGATGATCGAACATTGATCGGCTTGCAGTATGTGCATTTGGAGAAAAATGCCCTTAAAAAAATCCCCCGTTTTTCTCAGCAACAAACTGCATAACTTCTTGCCACCATGGCAGTTCGGATGCCAGTGGTAAACTGTTATGACCTGCATTTTTAAATATCCAGAGTCGCTTTCGATGGAGGAGTGAATCGAAAAGATTCAAACTGTATTTATTAGGGATTATTTCATCTTTGTCGGCCAGCAGAATCGCTATGCTTCCTTGGTAATTTTGTAGATTTTTAATGTTATTAAATTTATCGAGGACTAACCATTTAGCTGGAAAAAACCAGTAATGGTGTTGTGCAATATTAGCCAGACTATCAAATGGCGTGATCAAGACAATGCCTTTTACCTGAGTCTGTGAGGTCTGCATAATGCCGCTGACCACACCACTTCCGAGCGATTCTCCCCAAAGAAAAACCGGGCCGCCAAAATCGTGCAATGCCTGTTTCAGGGTATCAACACCATCCGCGATCAAGGTTTTTTCTGATGGCGAGCCTTTTCTGGCACCATAGCCCGGATATTCAGCCAGGATTATCCGGTAACCAAGTTTTTCCAAGGCTTGCAAATAATAGATGCGGTTTATTGCCGAACCAGCGTTGCCATGAAAAACGATAATGGTACCTTGGCGGTGGTTCGTTTGGGTTGATTTTGATATCAGTCCAAGGTAGTTATCTCTTGATGGCCAAAGCTTCAGATTAAATTGCTCAGCAAGTTCTTGTTGTTTTTCAATGGAGTGCTGTTCGGGAAAATAAATAAAATTTCGTTGAAAAACAAACAGGACAAGCACAAACAGTAAGTAGTACAGTACTATTGAAGGCATTTTCTTAATCTTAATGACCTTGGGAGACTGTCCGAGAATAGAAAACCTACTGAGGAAAAGCCATTTTGGCCGGAATTTCCGCTTATTTTCGTTACACACACAAACCATTTGTCTCAAATGATGAAAAATCTGACTCAAAATGGCTTCCCCTCGCTACGGTTCCTGTTCTCGGACAGCCTCCTGGATAAATGCCGGTATCAGCGGTCGGCGTACCTTTGCTTATCTCTGTTTAACCAGTAATCAGTCGCTAATTGATGCGCTTCTTGCTGAGTGTTTGCTTTGCCCAATAATTTAAGCGCAATCGCTGCCGTACCAATAATGGAGCTTTCGGCAAACTCGTCGTTAATACTGCCCTGCCAAATTAAAGGCAGTTGCTTTGGGTCAAGCTCTTCAGATTTGATGTGGCGGCGGGCAAATAAAGCCGGCCAATTTTCATCCAATAACTCACCGTTATGAACGCTTTGCACCAGGCAATCCATGTCAGGATTACGCTCCGTTTCACCGCCTTCACCTTTTAACACGGCGGCATGAGGCTGGTGCAATAAAGCCGCTGCTTGTTGATGTACCGGGCGATAACCCGGATGAAATATGCCCTGAATACTGTATTGCGCATTAAACGGATTTAACAAACGAACCAGCGTATGAACCGGTGAACGTAAACCCAGCAAGGGACGCAATTCTATAATCTCATGCAGTTTTGGACAGATATGTTCCAACGACAAATAACTGAAATGCTGTTGCTTAAGTTGTTGCCGGGTTTGCTCAATTGAGCTTGAGTATTCCAGTCCCAGATATTTCAACATATCTTGCGTATAAAGCCGGTCTGAACTGGGGCCGCTGGCACCGTGCATAAAAACATGAGTGCCGTTTTCTGCCAACAACAGGGCTGACAACAAAAACCAAGGCAAATGGCGACGTTTACCGGCATAAGATGACCAATCCAGATTAACTATCGCTTTATCGTTTGCCAGCTTGCAAGACTCTCTGGCCGCCAACACAAAACCGGCCAGTTCTTCGGGGGTTTCTTCTTTAACGCGCATTAACATTAAAAAAGCGCCCAGTTGGACAGGCTGTACTTGCTCAGCCAGAATCATTTTCATGGACTGATAGGCTTCATTCTGGGTAAGGGGTCTTGAACCTTTTTTGCCTTTACCCAGTATGCGAATGAACTGTGCGAACGGGTGTTCAGGACGCGGGGATTGCTCGTGATGGGTGAAGTTCATAAAGTAAACCATAAATAATGATCAATTAACAACGCTGCAAACAGAAGCGTTATATAAACGATGGAATAAACAAACGTTTTCATGGCGGTTTTGTTATCTTTATTGCGCATCATCAACACGGCGTAATAAATAAAACCAAAATCCAACAGCACCGTCGACACCAAATAAATTAAACCGCTCATACGGGTTAAATAAGGCAGCAATGTCACACACAGCAACAAAATGGTATAGAGCAATATTTGCAGGCGGGTAAATTCAACTCCGTGGGTAACCGGTAACATGGGAATGTTTACTTTGGCGTATTCTTCGCGCCGGGCGATAGCCAATGCCCAGAAATGCGGCGGTGTCCAAACGAAAATAATTAAGGCCAGAAGCAACGCAAAAGGATGTACTTCTCCCGTCATTGCGCACCAACCAAGTAGTGGTGGCGTCGCGCCAAAAATACCGCCGATAACAATATTTTGGGGCGTCGCTCTTTTAAGATACAACGTATAAATAATAGCGTAACCAAATAACGACAGAAACGTTAAAATAGCCGTTAAGGTATTGACCAATAATACTAAAATAAGCATGGAACCAATACCCAGCACCACCGCAAAAGTAACTACATTGGTCGTTGTTAATTCACCTGAAGGTAACGGGCGTTTTTCGGTGCGGGTCATCAGTGCATCCGCTTTCCGGTCAATAAAATGATTAACAGCCGCAGCGGAGGAGGCCGCCAGGGCAATACCTATCGTACCGAAAATAAAAGGTTGTATGGCAGGCATTCCGGGTACCGCCAATAACATACCGACAACAGCGGTAAAAAGCATTTCTGCAACCACATTGGGTTTACAGAGTGTGTAGTAGTTTTTCCATGAAAGCACTGAGGATTTGCTAGGCATTATTTAATAAGTTCCAACTTGTAGTTTATTGTATAGAATACCGTGAACTATTGATTATTGAAATAGTCCGACGCGCTTGCAATCATATTTTAAAGAGGGAGTTATGAATAAACGATTACTGTATACAGTTTTAATGTGTCTGCCTGTGTTTACCAGTAGCGCAGAAACCAAAGTATTTGAACATACGTTGGCGAATGGTCTAAAAGTGCTGGTAAAGGAAGATCATCGCTCACCGGTTGCCGTGTCTCAAGTCTGGTACAAAGTGGGCTCCAGTTACGAACCTGGCGGCATTACCGGACTATCACACATGCTGGAACACATGATGTTTAAGGGTACGGACAAGCATCCGGCAGGCGAATTTTCGCGTATTATTTCCGAAAATGGCGGTGATGAAAACGCCTTTACCGGCCAGGATTACACCGCTTATTTTCAAACCATGGAGGCATCAAGGCTGGCAGTCAGTTTTGAACTGGAAGCGGATAGAATGCGTAATCTGCATCTACTACCTGAAGAATTAAAAAAAGAACTGCAAGTAGTGACCGAAGAACGCCGAATGCGGACGGATGATAACCCGCAAGCCAAAATGCAGGAACAGTTTATGACAATCGCTTACTCCAATAGCCCTTATAAGCATCCGGTTATTGGCTGGCCTGCGGATATTGCAAATTACACGGTTGAAGATTTGCAAGCCTGGTATCAACGTTGGTATGCACCCAATAACGCGACCTTGGTGGTGGTGGGTGATGTGCAACCCCAAGCGGTTTTTGACCTGGCAGAAAAATATTTTGGCGCTCTCAAACCCAGTGATATCAAACCATTAAAACCACAAACTGAAATCGAACAACTGGGTGTTCGTAAAATGACTGTCAAGGTGCCTGCAAAACTACCCTCATTGGTAATGGGTTATAAGGTGCCGGTATTAAAAACAGCGGAAAATGAATGGGAAGCCTACGCGCTGGAAGTATTGGCTGGCGTTTTGGATGGCGGTAGTAGCGCCCGATTATCCTCAGCATTGGTACGCGGTAAACAAATAGCTGTTTCTGCGGGGGCAGGTTATGGCTTGACATCAAGAATGTCCGATTTATTTGAACTGCAAGCGACACCGGCTGAAGGTAAAACAGTCGATCAACTGGAAGTTGCATTAAAAGATGAAATAAAAAAACTGCAACAAAACTTGATCAGCACGGAAGAATTACAACGTATCAAAGCGCAGGTTTTAGCCAGTGATATTTACCAGAAGGATTCCAATTTTTATCAGGCCATGGAAATAGGTACGCTGGAAACAGTGGGTTTAGGCTGGCAAAAAGCGGATGAATATGTCTCTAAAATTAATCAGGTAACTGCAGAACAAGTACGTATTGTGGCGCGAAAATACTTGATTGACGATCATCTGAGTATTGCTTATCTGGAACCACAAACCATCAATTCAACGGCTGAAAAAAAGGGAGTTAAGTAATGCGTGTTAATCTCTTAAAATGTATAGCTTGGGTTAGTGATAGCGTAACCCAACAAAAAAACAGTGGCTTGCCAAAAACAACAACCGAGCCCAGGGCTTTTTATTGGTGTGGACTTATCTTGTTGTCCTTTAGCACGTTAACCAGTGCCGCTGCAAAAATTGATTACTGGCAAACGCCGCAAGGTAGCCGGGTTTATTATGTACATACCGAAGGTCTGCCGATGGTGGATATACAGGTTGTTTTTGATGCCGGTAGTGCCAATGACGGACAGCAGTTTGGCTTGGCGTCATTAACGGCGGGTTTACTGGATACCGGAGCCGGAAAGTGGAATGCCGATGACATTGCCCAGCGCTTTGAAAGCGTGGGGGCAAATTTTAGCGTCAGTAGTTCAATTGATACGGCCACGGTCTCGTTACGCACCTTGACGGACAAACCTTTATTCGACAAAGCCCTTGATACCATGCAGGTCATCTTGACCCAACCGGTTTTTAATGAGGCTGACTTTAAACGGGAAAAAAACCGTACCCTGGCCGGTTTAAAACAACAGGAAGAATCCCCTGCGGCATTGGCCAGCATTGCTTTTTATAAGGCGCTTTACGGACAGCATCCTTATGCCCATCCGGAAGCCGGCGAGATTAAAACAGTATCTGCTTTTAAGGCTGCTGATTTACAACATTTTTATCAGAAATATTATGTTGGCGCAAATGCGATGGTTGTTATTGTCGGGGATTTATCCAAACAGCAAGCGGAACAAACCGCCGAAAAGTTGCTTTCCGGACTGCCGACCGGAAAAAAACCGGACGCTCTGCCTGAAGTTGCCATGCCGCTTAAGGCCAGCCTGCAACACATCGAGTTTCCGTCATCACAAACCCATGTTTTGGTGGGACTGCCCGGCACTTATCGTAAAGATCCCGATTATTTTAGTCTGTATGTGGGTAATCACATTTTGGGCGGTAGCGGTCTGGTTTCAAAACTCTTTAATGAAGTCCGCGAAAAGCGCGGCTTGGCTTACAGCGCATCCAGCGCTTTTATGCCTTTGTTAAAACCGGGGCCGTTTTTGGTTAGCTTGCAAACCCGTAACGATCAAACTACGCAAGCGTTACAAGTGCTCAATCAAACCCTGGCCGATTTTATTACCCAAGGCCCGACCGAAGCTGAACTGGTTGCGGCAAAGAAAAACATTACCGGTGGATTTGCCATGCGTTTTGATACCAATAAAGAACTGGCCAGCTATGTTGCCATGATCGGTTTTTATGAAATGCCCCTGGATTACCTGGATACCTTTCAACAAAAAATAGAGCAAGTGACTGTTGCATCAATAACCGATGCCCTTAAACGTCATGTTAATCCGCAGCTACTGCAAACCATAACCGTGGGTAAATCAGAAACTGTCGTTAAACCAGAAGAAAAAAGTGTCAAATAAACTCAGAATAATCGGTGGAGACTGGCGCAGTCGCTGCATAACGTTTGTCGATGCGCCAGGTTTAAGGCCGACACCGGCAAGAGTAAGAGAAACGGTATTTAATTGGTTGCGCAATGACATTATCGGCAGCCGTTGCCTGGATTTATACGCAGGCAGCGGCGCGTTGGGTTTTGAAGCCGCTTCCAGAGGTGCGAAGTCGGTCATTCAAATTGAAAATAATGCTTTGGCCTGTCGAGCCTTAAAAGAAAATATCCTCAAACTTAACGCCGACCGGGTTAAAATTATTCAAGCGGATGTGTTTCGTTATCTGGCCGGTGATGCCGATGTTTTTGATGTGGTTTTTATTGATCCGCCTTTTGCACTGTCGCTAGCCGTTCAGACCTGTCAATGGCTGGAAGAAAAAGGCTGGTTAAGCAAACATGCCAAAATCTATGTTGAAACGGAAAGCACGCTCAAGCTTGATGGACTGCCTGAAAACTGGCGGCTACTGAAAAGTAAAGTGGCCGGTGAGGTGGGTTATCATTTGTTTGAGCGACTGGGCCGATGACTTGTTTGGAAGCAAGCCAACCAGAATAAGCCGGTTCTAGCGACAGCTGGAACTGGCGTTATTGGCACATCAACTATTATTACTATCCAGCGTTGTGTCTTGATGAAATGATTTAAAGATTCCTAATGGAAGGACTTATCTGTAAAATCGACTGATTTTTATTTGCCAATGGAGCAACAATCAAATGGGAAGAGCTTACCAAAATCGTAAAGTGTCCATGGCCAAAACGTCTGATACCAAGGCAAAGGTCTACAGTAAATATGGCCGTGAAATATATGTGTGCGCTAAAGCGGGGGGTGTCGATCCGGATGGCAATTTAGCCTTGCGGGGACTGATTGATCGCGCCAAGAAAGATCAGGTGCCCACCCACGTTATTGAAAAAGCCATCGACAAAGCCAGAGGCGGCGGGGGGGAGGATTTCTCGCCGGCTCGCTACGAAGGCTTTGGTCCCGGTGGTTGCATGGTGATTATTGATTGCCTGACCGACAACCCTAACCGTACTTTTGGTGATGTGCGGCAGTGCTTTACCAAAACAAAATGTAAAATTGGTACTCAAGGTGTAGTCAGCCACATGTTTGACCATACCGCTATCCTGGCCTTTGAAAATGATGACGAAGACGCCGTTCTTGACGCTTTGCTAACGGCCGATGTGGATGTGACCGATATTGAAAGCGACAAGGGAAAAGTCACCGTCTTTACGCCCCATGCCGACTACTTTAAGGCCAAGCAAGCCTTAACGGATGCGCTGGGCAAGGTTGATTTTGATGTGGACGAAATTCAATTTTTGCCAAGAACGGTCACAACTATCAGCGGCGAGGATCTGGAATTGTTTGAAAAATTCTTGGACATGTTGAATGATCTGGATGACGTGCAGAATATTTATCATGATGCCGAGTTTTAAGAGCTGATTTCCTGCGTAATTCTTGCTCCCCCTCTTTGAAAAAGAGGGGGAGGGCTTAAAACTGTAGGTTTTAAAAAAGCTGTGACATGTAAATTGGCATTGTATTTTTGATAATCCAGCGTCACTAATAGTATGGAATCAGCTAAAAATAGTGTTCACACTGGTACTAAACGCTATGACAAGCTTAATTTTAAAAAGCGATTCATTAGAGGTGATTTATGTCTGCCGTACTTGAACAACCCCGTTATACCGCTGAAGACTACTTAACATTGGAACGTAGCGCGTCTTCTAAAAGTGAATTTCATAATGGTGAAATTTATGCCATGACCGGCGCTAGTCGCAAGCATAATCTGATAACAGTTAATATTGCGCGAGAATTAAGTTTGCAACTCAAAAAACGTCCCTGGGAAGCCTACATCAATGATATGCGCGTCAAGGCAGTCGAAGCACACAGCTACCATTATCCAGACATCGCGGTTGTCTGTGGTGCGCCGCAATTTGAGGACACCTATTTAGACACCCTGCTTAACCCAACGCTGCTGATTGAAGTGCTGTCGCCTTCCACCGAAGCTTATGACCGGGGCGGCAAGTTTGCACATTATCGTAAAATCACCAGCCTGTGTGAATATCTGTTGATATCGCAAGATCAGCCCGGTATCGAACGCTATGTGCGGCAAGGCGACGTTTGGATATTATCCGAAGCGGTGGGACTTGAGGCCTCCATGTCGCTGGAAAGCATAGATTGCCTTCTCAGCCTGCGCGAAGTTTATGATAAAGTTCTGGATGATGAAGATAATAAGCCATAGGGTGACCGAGAATCCGAGCGTGACCCTATAAAGTTGAAAGATAGAGCGTCTGTATTGAGGATGCTCGGCCGGAAGTCGTTGATACGTAGTACTATAGAGACCTTCGTTGATTAAGCGAAATTATTTTCTGTAGGGTGTCGTGTGCGCCTTGAAAAATAAGGCACGCACGGCACGCCCTGCGTACTTAAATAATTCAGGGCTCTATAATAATACCAAAGCCAGTTTTAAATCATAGTCTGATCAGGCATCCTCAATACTGATTTTTTAGCGGTTTTAATATATCCATGGAAAATCAGGATCAGCTCTTTTATCATTACATTTTAATGTACTAATGAAAGACGCTAAAATTTCAGTAATATTATTTATTGTACTTCCAGTTTTAATCTGATAACTTTAAAGCATTCCTTACATAAAATAACCGGACTGTTATTATGGGCTTATTAAACATGACCTGCCAAATTGTTGAATCAAAAAAGGCTGTAAGGCCTAATCGCAGCCAAGACTTTACAGATTCAGAGCGCCTTACCGAGTTACACTCATTTTAAAATAACCATTATTTAAAGGTTGATTATGTTGCACATCAAATCAAAAAAAATTACATTGCCATTATTTTTTTGCGTAATGTCAGCAATTTTATCTCCAGCATTAGGTCAGGCAGCCTCAGAAACCGGGTCGATAGCAGCGAATAAGGCTGCCGATCAAAAAGCTGCGCTAGCTAAAAAGGCGGCGGATAGACAAAAAGCCGCTGAGGAAAAAAAGGCTGCTGAAGCACAAAAAGAAAAGGCAGTTGTTAAGTAATTAGCCTGCAAAAGAAAAGTAAAGATAGTGTCAAGTCTGGAATTATCCAGACTTAATTTGAAGTGTTTTTATAGTTGCTTAAGTCCGCTTCCCTGCGGACTTTGTTATTAAACCAAGACAGTTTTTATATTTAAGCCGATGAGGGTTATCGGCATCACTGCCTAAGCGACGATGGCGAACGGTTTCATAATCTTCATAGTTGCCTTTAAACCCACCCATATCCTCGCCTTCAAAGGCGAGGATATGGGTAGCAAATTCTATCCAGAAACCGGTGAACATGGGAAAATCAGGTCTTTCATTATTAATTTAATGTAATAATGAAAGACCTGTCCCCCAAAGTTTGTCCCCCAAAGTTCCGGTGTTCGTTTAACCCCTCAACTATACAGTTTCGCGGCCCCAACCAAACACTCTCTCCGCTAGACGGGCATTATCTTGGCAATATTTCAAGGTCATCGCAGCCTGGAAAGCTCGGCGTTCTGCTCCTTACATTTTTGAACTCGCTAATTTCAAGTCTTCGATTTGGTATGCACTCAAGGGCAAGAGAGAGGTTTTAGTGGTGGATTACAAGTTCATACTCAATAGGTGAAATGATAATGAAATTCTATCCTGAATGGGTAAAATCTTCTTCGGAAATCACCTAAGTTCAGGGGTTTGCATCATTACTTTTACAAACACCCCTTGTCCAACCAAGCGCAAATTGATTTTTTTGTTTTTGGCAAGCAATTATCTGCTGTACAAACAACAGCACCCAATGTCCAACTAATATCCACTTTTTCAGCCGCTCCGGAAATAGGTAAGATCTCTAAATATTTTTCAATATAAACGGCCTGAAAACAAGCGTTTGACTTATCCTTACACTGACCTTTATGAACGCAACAGGTGTCAATCTGGTTGTCACTTATATCATTAAATTTTTCTGTTAAATACCACTCGCTGACATCCGCGCGGCTCACTGGAACTTGACGATAAGTGCCTTGCTGACTGCCATTAAAATTATAGGGGTCACGAATGCCCCGAATATCTGAAATAACTATCTGATCAGCGCAGTCACTCTTCTTCCAGTTCGCTTGGGCTGTTCCGGCACCGTAATGACAAGAGCCCGGCAACCCTAATGTTTTAGGGGCTTCATCGAGTCCCAAGCCCAGAAAAGAATAACTGTACATTTGTAGCGTGCTTCCGTTAACCATAACGAACATGCTTGTATCATCGGCGGTATTACAGGTTGAACAAGGAAAGGCGATTTGCGAAGACGCACCACCCATAGCGACGATGCCAAAGTGATTATTTTTTTTCTGCTCTCTAATGGCTAACCAGGCATAGAGACCTTCTTCGTAACCGGTTATTGTACGTGTGCTGACAACCACTGATTCGCCAACTTTTGCTTGCAGTTTTTGTTTTAAGTTACGCCATAGCTCGATGCTGTTAGTGCGATTTTTCTGTTCAGCGATGCGCATTCCAGCTGTCGCATAAACCATTGCAGAAACAACATGACAGTGTGATGTCCAATTAAAAGCCGTCCATTCGGCTTTGCCTTTTTTCAGAGGACCATCTTGTTTAATGGCATCCAGAGTAGAAACCACTTCAGTGGTTACTGCATCAATATCGGTATGTTTCTTACCACGAATTTCGCGTATGGGGTCTGCCAGTGCAGTGACCTTAGGGCCTTGATGGCCTATCCAATTAGTGCCTTCTTTTTCGTAGATGAATAAACGGGTTGCACTACTACCCGCATCAAATAAGATATGGCAGGATGATAAGGTTGCAGCGGGTGACTCACGTTCAGCAGGCACCAAGCTTGAACAACTCATGGTGATAAAAAGAACAATAAAAAGAAAACACAAAGTCAGGTCTTTCATTATCATATTTATTCAAGTGTTGCATAGCGCCCTGCGGACTTCATTATTTGATGCGCAAACAAGCGTCCGGCCTCGTCACACGCAGCTTGGAAGATATTTAACGCGTGCTGGCTGTTCATTGCCGCACTGCATTTCTTGTGGTTATATGGGGGCTAAACAGGTTCGTGTACATTTGATCTATCAATGCGTTTTGCGGCATTAATCATTTTTTTATCGAAAGTAAAAAAATCTTTGCAGTGCTGACTATTTGCTAAATGAAGTGCATCGGCAAAATCAAGTCCTTTACTATGCCAAGCAATAGCTTGTGCGACACGTTCAGGATGATTAATATGTACATTGGGTAATCCAAGTAACTGGATCAAAGCATTGGTAATTTGATTGACCTTATAATCATAGGCAAATCTAAGTACCCATTCCGTTTCCAGGATAACCGTATCTGTGATAAAAACCTCATACTTATTGAGCAGATTGTAGGCTTTTTTATATTGACTTAAATCATCTTGGGTCAACAATCGAACGATGATATTAGTATCAATTGCAATCATGAAATTGTGCCTTAAGACCTTTGGCAATAGCATCATTCATTTCATCAATTGTTTTTGCATGTCCTTCATACTTTAAACATCCAGCGACTTCACTAAGACATGTTTTTACAAAAGGAGCTCTTGGTTTTAATAAAATACCATCGCCTGTGTCTATAACAATCAATTCTTGACCCGCCTCCCAATGATATGAAGAGCGAATATGTTTAGGTATGATGACCTGACCTTTACTGGATAACTTGGTTGATTCCATAATGGCTGCATAAAGTTGTAAGATTAAAGTAAGACTTTAAGGGCGCGCTAATTATTTGTCAACAGCTTGATAACAAGCAAGTTCAAACACATAAATCCAGGTCTTTCATTACCATATTTATTCAAGTGTTCCATAGCTGCTTAAGTCCGCTTCCCTGCGGACTCCGTTATTGAACTAAGACAGCTTTTTATATTTAAGCCTATGCGGATTATCCGCATCACTGCCTAAACGGCGATGCCGGTCGGCTTCATAATCTTCATAGTTGCCTTCAAACCAAACCACTTGGCTATCACCTTCAAAGGCCAGTATGTGCGTGGCGATTCTATCCAGAAACCAGCGGTCATGGGAAATGACCACGGCACAACCGGGGAAAGCCAGCAGGGCTTCTTCCAAGGCACGCAGGGTTTCTACATCCAAATCGTTAGTCGGTTCATCCAGTAACAGGACATTGCCACCGGTTTTTAGCAGTTTGGCCAAATGGACACGGTTACGTTCGCCCCCGGAAAGATCACCGATGCGTTTGCCCTGGTCGGCCCCTTTAAAGTTAAAACGCCCGACATAAGAGCGTGAGGGCGTTTCATATTTCCCTACGGTAATGATGTCCAAGCCGTCAGAAATTTCTTCAAAGACGGTTTTCTTTGGATCAAGGTCATCACGCAATTGATCAACATAAGCCAGTTCAACCGTTTGCCCCAATGTTAAGGTGCCGGAATCCGGTTGTTCAAGTCCCGCCATCATGCGGAACAGCGTCGTTTTACCGGCACCGTTAGGGCCGATAATACCAACGATGCCGCCAGGTGGCAGTTTAAAGCTCAAGTCATTAACCAATAACTTGTCCCCAAACGCTTTGCTGATGTTGTTCGCTTCAATGACCACATCGCCTAAACGAGGGCCGGGCGGGATATAAATTTCATGGGTTTCGTTACGTTTTTGCACATCCGATGACGATAATTCGTCAAAGCGTGCCAGCCGTGCCTTGCTTTTGGCATGGCGACCTTTTTGGTTGGAGCGTACCCATTCCAGTTCTTCTTTCATGGCCTTTTGTCGGGAAGATTCCTGTTTTTCTTCTTGCAACAGACGGTTACTTTTTTGCTCTAACCAGCTTGAGTAATTGCCTTCCCACGGAATACCGGAGCCTCTGTCCAGTTCCAGAATCCAGCCAGCGACATTATCCAAAAAGTAACGGTCATGGGTTACCGCGACCACGGTTCCGGGATAATCGTGCAGGAAGCGTTCCAGCCAGGCGACTGATTCGGCATCCAGATGGTTGGTGGGTTCGTCCAATAACAGCATGTCGGGATTGGATAATAACAACCGGCATAAAGCGACGCGGCGTTTTTCACCGCCTGATAATTTGGTGACATCCGCATCCCAATCAGGCAGGCGTAAGGCATCGGCAGCGACTTCAAGTTTACGCTCCAGATTATGGCCGTCACAGGCATTGATAATGTCTTCCAGACGCGCTTGATCCGCAGCCAGTTTATCAAAATCAGCCTCCGGGTCGGCGTAAGCGGCATAAACGGCGTCAAGCCGTTCCAAGGCGGTTTTGATTTCAGCGACGGCTTCTTCAACATTGCCACGCACGGTTTTAGTGGGGTCGAGTTGCGGTTCTTGCGGCAGATAACCGATGTTAATCCCTTTTTGCGGGATCGCTTCGCCTTCGATTTCATTATCGATGCCCGCCATAATTCTAAGGAGCGTTGATTTCCCGGAGCCGTTTAAACCCAGTACACCAATTTTTGCACCAGGAAAAAAAGACAATGAAATGTCTTTAAGGATATATTTTTTGGGAGGAACAATTTTGCCGACCCGATTCATTGAATAGATGTATTGCGCCATAGTCTTTAGTCAATCAGTTTAAGGTGGATAGAGATTACCAGAAACAGGCGGTTTAGGTCACGCGATGTTGGTTATTATTCCATGATTAATTAAGTTGATAACCGGTGTGATCTCAATGCAGGCGGCAAGCTGGAGGAATCAGGATAAAAAATCACGGCGTAAGCCTTAACAACAGATGATGGTGAAACAGTTTTTTGACTATCATGCCACTTTATAAGGGCGGATTAATTCAACACGATAAGACAAGAATAAGACCTTTAAGAGAAACCGGGGTTAACCCTATTATCAGACAGCTTTCTAGGCAATCAAGGGTTTAGCGGTTATGATATGGGGTTACGCAGATCAATTTTTTACAGTCATTCATTGACCTGATCTGCGTAATCTTTATTGGTTTATTTTCTTGCCCGGTCTTTATAGTCGTGTGGTTTGGCGGCTTTGGTGAGGCAGTCGGGTATTAATAGTTAACCAATCATTTTATATAACTTTAATAATAACAGGAGACACTCATGGCAATATC
>JBAXXH010000027.1:0-37659 GCA_037127995.1 Methylococcaceae bacterium
GGTTAATCGTTTGTTCAAAGCCGATGCGATCCAAGAATTTTACTACGGGTATAAGGCCTGCCTGGCTAGTCAGTCCGGATGCTGTTGCTGACATTTTAACTTTGCCTGCTGGATTACGAGCGGCGGTGGTTTTTTTCTGTTTTTTTGATGACTTTGCTTTCATTAAAATAATGACCTGTAAGATTACCTGGTAACTATATTATACCATTGATTTATAACGATTATTAAATAATATAAGGTGTTGGTTTGCAGGATTTAGGTATAACTTCATTTTGTCGCGTTTAAAAAATAAGTTGGGCGCACACAGATGGGTTTCTCACTCACTCATATCACCTTCCAAGGTGTTCTTTTTGGCTTAACTTTAAGAAGAATTATATTTAGAGTTTGACGCGATTAGAGTTTACCTATATTATTTCACAGTTATGTTAGATAGATTACCCGAATATATAGATCCCTTGCACCTGGCTGATAAGCGTGGTGAGTTAAAAGGTCAAATACCCTTAAGAAGTCTGGATCGTTTGGCAACTATGCTGGTTAACGACTCCGGATCAATTACTGTCGACCTTTTTTTTGGCCGGGAAGGGAGGCTGGCCAAAATTGAGGGTCATATCAAGGCTGTTTTGGAGCTTGAGTGCCAAAACTGTTTAGGAGCGGTTAGCTGGCCTGTTGATTGCAACATCAAATTAGGCATTGTTACCTCAATAGACCAAGCCGATAGATTGCCCGAAGGCTATGACCCATTAATGGTTGAGGAAGGAAAAATTCCTCTTAAAAATATTATTGAAGATGAGATATTACTCACTTTGCCGGCATTTCCAAAACATCGGCAACCTTGTTTTGTCAAAAAAATTGACAATAACACCGTAGATCCAATAGTGAATGACGAACCGTTATCCACTGAAAACCCTTTTTCCATATTAGCCAAACTTAAAAACACTGGAGATTTATAATGGCCGTACAAAAGAGTAAAGTATCGCGTTCAAGACGTGGTCAGCGTCGTTCACATGATGCATTAACAGGCAGAGCATTGTCTCAAGATGCCATCACAGGTGAAATGCATTTACGTCATCACGTTACCCCGGACGGCTTTTTTAAAGGTCGTCAAATAGTCAATAAAAGCGACGAAGATTAATAATCTTTCCGCTCTGGCATGATGCTATGCCGAACCCTATCCGGTTCGGCTTCCTTCAATAACTGCGGAGTTGTTCATCAGCGTGAGTTTAACAATTTCAATTGATGCGATGGGCGGCGATCATGGTCCTGAAGTCACTATTCCGGCATCATTGGATTGTTTAAAAAACAATCCGGACTTAAAGCTGATTTTAGTAGGCAATGAAGCTGTAATTAAACAGTTTTTGCCTAACCCATTGGCTTATTATCAAGATAGACTTGCAATCCATCACGCTTCTCAATGCGTTGAAATGGATGAGTCACCCTCTAAAGCCCTAAAAAACAAAAAAGACTCCTCCATGCGTGTCGCTATCAATTTGGTTCGTGATGGCCATGCAGACGCTTGTGTGAGTGCGGGTAATACCGGCGCTTTAATGGCGACGGCACGCTTTGTTTTGAAAATGATCCCCGGCATTGATCGTCCTGCCATTATTTCCACATTACCTTCAATTTATGGGCATACCCATGTGCTTGATTTGGGTGCAAATGTAGATTGCACTGCTGAGCATCTTTTTCAATTTGCCATCATGGGTAATGAACTGGTTAAAGCGGTTGAGGCAATTGATAATCCTAAAGTGGGCTTGTTAAATATTGGCGAAGAAGATACCAAAGGTAACGAGCAGGTCAAAGCCGTCGCAAAATTATTGGAAAATTCGTCATTAAATTATATTGGTTATGTAGAAGGCAACTCTTTAAATGCCGG
Source organism: Methylococcaceae bacterium (assembly GCA_037127995.1). Taxonomy (GTDB): domain Bacteria; phylum Pseudomonadota; class Gammaproteobacteria; order Methylococcales; family Methylomonadaceae; genus Methylobacter_C. The sequence goes on from JBAXXH010000027.1 coordinate 1,874, forward strand.
AAATATTAAAGTTGATTTGATTGTTACTGACGGTTTTGTGGGTAATGTCGCACTTAAATCCATTGAAGGTGCGGCCAAAATGATTGGCTCTGCGTTAAAAGAAGCTTTTGGCAAGAATATCCTGACCAAGTTGGTGGGATTGATTGCTTATCCGGTTCTGAAGTCTTTTAAGCAGCGTATAGATCCTCGTTTATATAATGGCGCAAGTTTTTTGGGGCTTAGGGGATTGGTTATTAAAAGTCATGGTGGAGCGGATGTTCTCGCTTTTAAAACGGCTATTGTGCTTGCTGAAATTGAAGTCAAAAAAGATGTTATCAGAAAGATAAGCGAGCAAGTGGAGAAAATCCTGGCACTGAGAGAAATCCCATGATTCGTTATTCAAGAGTAATTGGTACGGGTGGTTATCTACCTGAAGAAGTTCGCACTAATGAGCAAATATCAGAAACTGTTGAGACTTCAGATAGCTGGATTTATGAGCGAACCGGTATTAAAAGTCGTCGAATTGCCGGCGCAAACGAATCCGCTGCAAGCATGGCTGAAATTGCAGCCAGGCAGGCCATAGAAGCTGCCGGTTGCGATCCGGAAGCCATTGACTTGATTATTGTTGCAACAGGTACGCCTGAGTATGTTTATCCGAGTACGGGTTGTTTGCTACAACAGCGTCTAGGGATTAAAAACGCCGTTGCATTTGACGTGCAGGCAGCTTGTTCAGGATCGATTTTTGCTTTAAGTATTGCCGATCAATATATCAAGTCAGGAGCTGCCAAGACGGTGCTGGTTGTTGGGTCTGAAATTTGTTCGCGCATTCTCGACTGGACGGATCGGGGCACCTGTATTTTATTTGGTGATGGTGCGGGAGCTCTATTATTGAGAGCCTCAGATGATGCGGGTGTTTTGTCTACGCACATTCATTCTGATGGGGAATATAAAGATCTTTTGTATTGCACGATCCCGCAAGTTTCTACAGATGCTAGGAATGAAGCGGGTGCTATCAGCATGCGTGGTAATGAAGTGTTTAAGGTTGCTGTTAATACGTTGGGGCGCATTGTTGACGAAACGCTTGAAGCCAATAATATGGATAGGTCTGAAATTGACTGGCTGGTTCCCCATCAGGCCAATATACGAATTATAGCGGCAACCGCTAAAAAATTAAAAATGTCCATGGATCAGGTTGTGGTAACGCTTGAAAATCAGGGCAATACCTCGTCTGCTTCGGTGCTGCTTGCCTTTAATGAAGCCGTTCGTGATGGGCGCATTAAACGCGGACAAGTCGTTTTGCTTGAAGCCTTTGGTGCCGGGTTTACCTGGGGCTCAGCATTAATTAAATACTAACTAAAGCGTTTTTGAAAATGAACAAGCAAATGAAAAATTTGGCTTTTGTTTTTCCGGGTCAGGGCTCTCAGTCGTTGGGTATGTTGTCGGATTTGGCGGACAGTCATGACGAGGTAAAACAAATCTTTGGTCGAGCATCCGAGGTGCTGGGAAAGGATTTATGGGCTATCGTTACGCAGGGGCCGGAAGAGAACCTTAATCAAACCCAAAATACACAGCCTGCCATGTTGGCGGCCGGAGTCGCTGTTTGGGAAGTGTGGTGTAAGCATAGCATTATTCGACCAGACTGGATGGCAGGTCATAGTCTTGGTGAATATACGGCGCTGGTTTGTTCGGGTGCCTTGTCTTTTGAAGACGGCATCAAGCTGGTTGCTGAAAGGGGGCGATTAATGCAGGAGGCGGTGCCCGCCGGTGTTGGGTCAATGGCGGCAATTTTGGGGCTTGAAGATCATCAAGTTGTTACTATTTGTGCTCAAGTCGCTGAAAATGAAGTGGTCTCTGCGGTTAATTTTAATGCGCCGGGTCAAGTGGTTATTGCCGGTAATCTGGCGGCGGTTGAAAGGGCAATGATTGCAGCAAAAGAAGCGGGTGCCAAACGTGCCTTATTGTTGCCGGTTAGTGTGCCCTCTCATTGTGCCTTGATGCAATCAGCGGCTGAAAAACTGGATCAATATCTGCTGAATACAGTGATTGATAAACCGAAAATGACGCTGATACATAATGTAGACGTTGCTTCCCATGGAGAGCCTGAAAAGATTCGCCATGCGTTAAAAGAGCAACTTTATAAACCTGTGCGCTGGGTCGATACCATTAAGTTTATGCATGATCAAGGTGTTGTCCGCTTTGTTGAATGCGGCCCGGGCAAGGTACTGATTGGGTTAAACAAGCGTATCGCTAAAGATGCAGAGCATCTTTCCATCTATAATTCTGAGACGTTAAACAAGGTGTTGGAGCAATTCAATGACTAAGCAAATAGCTTTAGTAACAGGTGCCAGTCGCGGCATTGGCAGAGCCATTGCCGAAAGATTGGCTGATGATGGGTTTTTTGTTGTTGGCACCGCGACATCGGACGCTGGTGCTGATTCAATTTCCGTTTATTTAGGTGAAAAGGGTCGTGGTGTTAGGCTTGACGTGTCTAATGTCGGCTCCATTACGGACGTGATGAAAGCGATTAACGACGAGTTTGGTACGCCGACAGTATTGGTCAATAATGCAGGTATTACCAGGGATAATTTGTTGATGCGGATGAAGGATGATGAATGGGATGACATTATCAACACCAATTTAACGTCTGTTTTTCGGATGAGCAAGGCTGTATTGCGCGGTATGATGAAAGCTAAAACAGGGCGTATTATTAATATTTCCTCCGTGGTTGGTTTTACGGGTAATGCAGGGCAGGCCAATTACGCAGCCGCCAAAGCGGGTATGGTGGGTTTTGCCAAGTCAATGGCGAAGGAGGTCGGTTCACGCAACATTACCGTTAATACCGTCGCACCTGGATTTATTGATACGGATATGACCCGGGAATTGAGTGATGACATTAAAAATGCCTTATTGGCATCCATTCCCTTGTGTCGTTTAGGCGAGGCAAAAGAAATTGCTCACACTGTTGCCTTTCTTGCTTCGGCAGGTGCAGGTTATATCACAGGTGAAACCTTGCATGTCAATGGCGGGATGTTTATGCCTTAATTTGGTGACATTGTTGTAATATTAAGTATAATTGCGAAACCGTCTGGATTTGCCGGAGACGGGAATTCAGTCAAAACTAATAACAATACCAATGTAAGTTTCTTAAGATAGGAAAAACTTGCGTTGTTTGAGGATAATAATTATGAGTAACATTGAAGAACGAGTAAAAAAGATTGTAGCAGAGCAATTAGGTGTTAAAGAAGATATCGCTATCGATGCTTCATTTGTTGATGACCTCGGTGCCGATTCTCTGGATACAGTTGAACTCGTTATGGCTCTTGAAGAAGAATTTGAATGCGAAATTCCAGACGATGAAGCTGAAAAAATCACTACTGTTCAGCAAGCAATCGATTACGTGAGCAAAAACGCGTAACACTGATTTCTAGTGGATGGGCACATTGTTCATTCACTGGTTAGCTGTTTGTAAATAACGTGCACAAAATGTACGCAATTATCCTGTAACATACCGGATTATTAAAATATAGATTGTTCACGTTGTTTAACAACAGTCTTTAAGTCACTACCCCTTCATTTTTATCTTCCCCTTATCTTACGGTACATTACATTGAGCAAACGTCGAGTTGTAATAACTGGATTGGGTGCAGTTACCTGCTTAGCCAACACTGTCTCAGAAACTTGGGATGGCATTATTAACGGTAAAAGCGGCATCAGTCCAATTGATTCTTTTGATATTTCTGTATTTGCCAGCACTTTTGGCGGAGTCATAAGAAATTTTGATATTAGCCAATATATTTCCGACAAAGATGCCAAGCGGATGGACGCTTTTATCCATTACGGTATGGCGGCAGGTTCTCAAGCCATTGAAGATTCCGGACTTGAAATCACCGAAGCCAATGCAGAACGGATTGGCGTAGCGGTCGGATCAGGCATAGGCGGCATTACCGGTATTGAAGAATGTTATGCAACTTATGAGAAAGGCGGCCCTCGTCGCATTTCCCCATTCTTTGTTCCAGGTAACATTATCAATATGATTTCAGGTAACCTTTCAATCAAATACGGATTAAAAGGCCCTAACTTTGCCATTGTGACTGCCTGTGCGGCCGGCACGCATAATATTGGCGATGCCGCCCGCAAGATAATATATGGCGATGCCGATGTGATGATTGCCGGCGGCGCAGAGCGCTGTACAACATCGCCAACGGCAATGGGTGGCTTTGCTTCAGCCAAAGCCTTATCCCGTCGTAATGATGACCCTCAAGCCGCCAGTCGTCCTTGGGATCGTGATCGTGATGGCTTTGTATTAAGCGATGGTGCGGGTGTTGTGGTGCTTGAAGAGCTGGAGCATGCCAAAGCCCGAGGCGCAAAAATTTATGCCGAATTAGTCGGCTATGGCATGAGTGCTGACGCCTATCATATGACGACACCATCAGCGGGTGGTGAAGGTGCAGCGCGGTGCATGAGAAATGCCTTGCGTGATGCCGGCTTAAATGCCGACAGTGTTGACTACATTAATGCGCATGGCACCTCAACGCCGGCCGGTGATTTAGGTGAAACCCATGCGATGAAAGCGGCATTGGGCGATCATGCCTATAGCGTAGCAATCAGTTCTACAAAATCCATGCTGGGTCACATGTTAGGTGCTGCCGGAGGTATTGAGGCCGTGATTACTGCATTAAGCATTAAAGATCAAATTGCACCGGCAACCATCAATCTCGAAAATCAAGACCCTGAGTGTGACCTTGATTTTGTCCCAAATACGGCAAGAAATATGAAAATCGATGTGGCCATGTCCAATTCATTTGGTTTTGGCGGCACTAATGGTTCTTTGGTTTTTAAGCGGTACGAGTAAGGTAAAGGCGCACGTATTGCGTCTCTACGAATGATACTGGTTAATGGTGAATGCAGGGAGCATATTGAAATATCCGACAGGGGTTTTCAATACGGTGATGGATTATTTGAAACGATAGCCGTGATTAACGGGCAGCCTGTTTTTTTTGATCGGCATATTGGTCGATTAAATGCAGGTTGCCGGCGGCTTTATATCCCTTTTCCGGGTGCAGAGCTGCTTGCCTTTGAGGCTCAAAAACTTTCCGAACATTCAAGCAATGCCGTCCTTAAGTTGATACTCACTCGCGGTTCTGGCGGGCGAGGTTATCGTCAACCTGACGTGATTCAGGCTACCCGCGTATTAAGTTTACATCCATTTCCTGATTATCCAGGCAGCTATAAAGAGCAGGGGATAGTCGCCCGTTTTTGCGATACCCGTTTGGGATTAAATCCGGCATTGGCAGGTATTAAACATCTGAACAGGCTTGAACAAATACTGGCGAGGGCGGAATGGACTGATCCCGCAATTCAGGAAGGTATTATGCTGGATATTAACGGGCATGTTATTGAGGGAACAATGAGCAATCTTTTCTATGTTAAAAATCACACTCTTTATACTTCAGTGTTGACGTTTGCCGGTGTTGCGGGGATTATTCGCGGTATTTTAATGGCGATATCTTCTATTCAGGGTATTTCTGCGATAGAGCATACATTTACTCAAGATGAGCTGTTATCGGCCGATGAGGTCTTTGTTTGTAATTCGATTGCAGGTATTTGGCCGGTCAGACAAATCGCAAGAACCTGTTTTCCGGTAGGCGAAGTAACACGTCAATTACAAACCTGTCTCGCTCGTTTTCAAAATGAGGCAACCAGCGGTGGCCTTTAAAATTATCGCGGGTGTCTTGCTTGCGTTAATTGTCGTCAGTGGTTGGGCGTGGCGGGACTTTAAAAGCGCCTTAATCACGCCGGCAGTGGTGGGCAAGCCGGTTGTTATAGAAATCAATAAAGGTGATTCATTTAATCAGATTACCGATAAGCTGTTAGCCCAAAACGTAGACGTTAAACCGCTCTGGTTTAAAGTGTTTGCTGTTTCCGAAGATGCGGTTAAAAAACTTAAAACCGGAGAATACGAGTTAGCCTCCGGTTTAACCCTGCCTGAAATATTAGCCGTGTTTGTGCAAGGAAAAACCAAACAGTATGCCATTACTTTTCCGGAAGGTTGGAGTTTTAAAGAGATATTGTTGGAGATTAAGAATAACCCTAATCTTGAACATGCCTTGCAGCAAGTTGATTATAACGCGTTAATGTTTCAGTTGGGTGCTGACGTAAAACAACCGGCAATTGCTCCCGGCATTGCTCTCGACAACTGCTCCATGCGTTGTTCTACTTCCCCCGTCCCTGGGGTCGTACCTCCTGCATCCATGCAGTCGCTGGAAGGCTTGTTTTTTCCTGACACTTATTTTTTTGAAAAGCACACCACGGATGTGGCTTTATTAAAACGAGCCTACGATAAAATGCAGTTGGTATTAAAGCAGGAGTGGCAAAATAAAGCTGAAGCTTTGCCGTTTACAACTCCTTATGAAGCATTGATTCTTGCATCAATTGTCGAGAAAGAAACCGCAGTCATTACAGAGAGGCCGCTAATAGCCGGGGTATTTATACGCAGATTGCAAACGGGCATGTTGCTACAAACCGACCCTACGGTCATTTATGGTATGGGTGACAGTTATCAGGGCGATATTGCCTATAAAGATTTAAAAGCCGCGACACCTTACAATACTTATGTAATAAAAGGCTTGCCGCCAACACCAATTGCCATGCCGGGACGTGATGCCATTTATGCGGCTCTGCATCCGGATAATAGCAATAGCCTTTATTTTGTAGCACGTGGTGACGGTACCCATCAGTTTTCTGCTACCTTAAAAGATCATAATCTGGCAGTCGACAGCTATCAAAGGAAGAAAAAATGACCCGAGGTAAATTTATAACGTTGGAAGGAGGAGAAGGGGTCGGAAAAACCACCAACTTGATCTTTATAAAGGACTATTTACAACAGCATGCTATTTCTGTTGTTGTTACCCGAGAGCCGGGGGGGACAGTGCTGGCCGAAAAAATTCGTCATTTGTTGCTGGACAAGGACAGTGAGGCCATTTCTGAGCATGCCGAATTATTAATGATTTTTGCAGCCCGAGCCCAGCATATCAAGCATGTGATTGAGCCCGCTTTAGTAAAAGGGGTGTGGGTGCTTTGTGACCGCTTTACTGATGCCACTTATGCTTACCAAGGCGGCGGCAGAAATATGCGCGTTAGCACGATTGAGTGGTTGGAACATTTGGTGCAAGGCAATCTAAGGCCCGATTTAACGGTTTTACTGGATGCGCCTGTTGAAATAGGTATTGAGCGTGCCAGGGAAAGGGGTGCATTTGATCGTTTTGAATCAGAAAAAATCAGTTTTTTTGAACAGGTTCGGCGTGCTTATTTATTGCAAGCGGAACTACATCCTGAGCGTATTAAGTTGATTAAGGCTAACCAGTCGTTAGCTGATGTGCAAAGGGCGCTGATTGATGTTATTGGTACCTTCTTAAGATGAGTGTATTGCCTTGGCAGCAACCAAATTGGGCGCGCCTGTGCGAATATAGAGCGCAAAATCGCGTTCCCCAAGCCTTACTAATAAGCGGAAATAAAGGCTTGGGCAAGCAGCATTTAGCCCAACAATTTGCTTTTTCCCTGCTTTGCGTCAAGCCGCAAGATAATGGTTTACGTTGCGGTCATTGTGATCGTTGTTTGCTGCTTAATGCCCAAACACATCCTGATTTTATCGAGATAGGCCCCGAAGAGCCCGGAAAAACCATTACTATCGGACAAATTCGGAGTCTGGTAACCCGGTTAACCCTAAAACCCCAGTTTGAGTCCTGGCGGGTTGTCATTGTCAGTCCTGCTGATCTCATGAACAAGGCCGCCGCTAATGCTTTTTTAAAATGCCTGGAAGAGCCAACAGAGCGCACCGTTATACTTTTGGTAACTGATAAGCCGGCGCACTTACCTGCGACTATTATGAGTCGCTGCCAGAAACTTGCTGTTGCCAGGCCTGATAAAGCAACGGTCGTTACTTGGCTAAAACAGCAGAATACAGAAATATCACAGGATAACGCCATGACCTTGTATGGTTTGGCGGAAGGTTCCCCGTTACTGGCGCTGGATTATGCAAGGGATGGCACCTTGGCGCTTCGTAATGACTGTTTCAAGGCGTGGATGGATATAGCAAAACAGCGCAGGCATCCTGTCATTATCGCCGAAGACTGGTATAAATTACCTGAATCATCTTTAATATTCTGGATAACGTCCTGGATTATGGACATGATTAAATGCCGTTACCCAATAAAATCTGACTGGTTATATAATCCGGATTTGATAGAATCATTGCAAGAGTTGTCTTCGCAATTGGAATTAAAAGAGCTCTACAAATTGTATGATTTAATGCTGGTGAATCGGCAACGACTTAATACCCAAATAAATAAACAGACTCTATTCGAAGAGATTTTAATAAAATGGTTTGAACTTAACCCGAGCAAATAACCATGGCAGAATCAGCGCCCAGACAAGGTATATTGACCGTTTCAATTAAGGACAAGAGTGCGTTATATGCCTCCTACATGCCTTTTGTCATTAACGGAGGCTTGTTTATTCCCACCAATCGGGACTATGAAATGGGACAGGAAGTCTTTTTGCTGTTAAATTTAATGGAAGAAACTGAACGGCTACCGATTGTCGGGAAAATAATCTGGAAAACACCACCGCAAGCAGGGAGTTATAGATCCAGCGGCATTGGCGTACAGTTTAGCGATCAGGACGGCGGTATTGCGCGAAACAAAATAGAAACCTATTTGGCAGGCGCTTTAAAGTCTGACCGATCCACCCACACCATGTAACTTTCTCATTCATGTTAATTGACTCACATTGCCATCTGGATCGTATTGATCTTTCTCCCTACGAAAATGATTTTTCCTGTTTTATGCAGGCAGCAGCGGTACAAAAAATTGAACACTTGTTGTCTATAGCCATTGACTTGGAGTCCTATCCTGCCATGCTTGAACTGGTGGCCGGATTTCAACAAATATCGGTGACTGTTGGCGTGCATCCCAATGTCCAGGATTGCAAAGATCCGAGTGTCGAAGAGCTTATTGCTTTAGGGCAGCCCGATAATGTGATTGGCATAGGAGAAACGGGGCTGGATTATTTTCGTAGTGAAGGTGATTTAAGTTGGCAACATCAGCGCTTAAGAAATCATATTAATGCTGCAAAAGCACTAAAAAAACCGTTAATTATTCATACCCGTGAAGCCAAAAAAGACACCTTGGGCATTCTTAAAGAAGAGGGTGCAGGCGAAGTCGGGGGCGTTATTCACTGCTTTACTGAAGATTGGGAATTTGCCCGGCAAGCAATGGATTTAAATTTTTATATATCCTTTTCCGGTATTGTTACGTTCAATAACGCCACCGTAATAAAAGAGGTCGCTAAAAAAATACCGGCCGATCGGTTTCTTATAGAAACGGATTCGCCCTATTTAGCGCCTGTACCTTTTCGTGGCAGACCCAACTATCCAATTTATGTGCGCTATGTCGCAGAGCAGATTGCCGAATTACGAGGCATATCAGCCAATAAAATAGCCGACCTTTCGACTAAAAATTTTTATGATCTGTTTAAGTTATAAGGGTGTGCAGTCTGGTCGGGTATACTTTTGTAACCGGCAATGAATACCTGAGACTTTCTTGATAAAGTAAAGCAGTCATTAGGTATCTATCGGTAAATTCATGCGGGAGAGCAGTCGTTTAAAGCACGGATAGAAGAGTGAGGTCATTAATCACGCTTTGTATTTAGGGTTAATTTAGTCTATATTTATACTGTTGGGGGTGTGCAAGATATTGATCATTGATGATTTGCCATTGACATCAACACCCTTTCTAATTTACAGTTATGTCCGCAAAACAAGTATGTAACCAAAAATAATTATTAATATAACCCTTCGGAGCACTTATCATGGCAAAAGCATTAATTCAAATGGCATTAGATTCACTGGATTTTGACGCAACAGTAGGACTTGCTACCTTGGTAGCACCTTATGTTGACATTTTTGAAATTGGAACTCCTTGTATCAAACACAATGGCATCAATCTGGTTAGAGAATTAAGAGAAAGATTTCCAGATAAATTACTGTTGGTTGATCTTAAAACAATGGATGCTGGCGAGTACGAAGCAACTCCTTTCTACGCAGCTGGCGCTGATATCGTTACTGTTCTTGGTGTATCAGGTCTGGCAACTTGCCAAGGCGTTATCAAAGCAGCCAATGCGCATGGTGCAGAAGCACAAATCGACTTGATTAATGTTGAAGACAAAGTCGCCTGCGCAAAAGCAACTGCAGAAGCCGGTGCCCAAATCATGGGTATTCACACAGGTCTTGATGCACAAGCCGCCGGTCATACACCTTTTGCTGATTTGAATGACATCGCAGCACTGGGCTTACCGGTAAGAATTTCAGTCGCGGGCGGTATCAAAGCTTCAACAGTACAAGACGTTGTTAGAGCCGGTGCAAGCATTGTTGTAGTTGGCGCGGCCATTTATGGCGCTGCATCACCTGCTGATGCAGCTCGTGAAATTCGCGAATTGGTTGATGCGGTTTAATTATGCATCAGCAACTTATCATAGAAAAGATTTCAGGTGTTCTTGAAGCTACAGATGATTCGTATGATGCAAAGTTGACCCAGTTACTTGACGACGCAAAGCGTATTTTTATCGCAGGCGCTGGACGATCCAAACTTGTTGGCAATTTTTTTGCGATGAGACTGGTTCATGGCGGCTACGATGTAAGTGTCGTAGGCGAAATTGTGACGCCAAGTATTAAAAGCGGTGACCTGTTGATCATTATTTCCGGATCTGGAGAGACTGAACAATTAATAGCATTCACCAAAAATGCACAAAAAATAGGTGCTAAAATAGTACTGATTTCTGCGAAAAGCGATTCAACCATTGGCGATTTGGCAGATGGCGTATTTCAAATTGGCAAGAATGAACTGTATGGCAAGGTTCTGGGCATGCCAATGGGAACAGTGTTTGAACTATCTACCTTGTTATTTTTGGAAGCAACTATTTCTCATATTATTCATGAAAAAGGAATTCCTGAAGAAATAATGAGAGAAAGGCACGCTAACTTAGAATAACGACAGAAGAACGAGTGGTTATCCACTCGTTCTATCATCGTTATTTGATTTGCATCAAAAGAACATTTCGTGACGAGATCGCACAACTGATAAAAGTCACTACACGTAATTTATAAAAATAATAAAGGAGAATAATATGACTTCGCGCCGAGAATTAGCGAACGCCATACGCGCTTTGAGCATGGATGCCGTTCAAAAAGCAAACTCTGGACATCCAGGAGCCCCAATGGGAATGGCGGATATCGCCGAGGTTTTGTGGAACGATTTTATGCGCCACAATCCGACCAATCCACAATGGTCAAATCGGGATCGTTTCGTGCTTTCAAATGGTCACGGTTCAATGTTGATTTATTCATTGTTGCACTTGACTGGCTACGACTTACCTATCGAAGAGCTGAAGAACTTTCGTCAACTTCATTCTAAAACACCCGGTCATCCAGAATATGGTTATGCACCAGGCGTAGAAACAACGACCGGTCCTTTAGGTCAAGGTATTACCAATGCTGTGGGCATGGCAATTGCTGAAAAGGCACTGGCTGCTCAATTTAACAGAGATGGACACAAAATTGTTGACCATCACACCTACACCTTTTTAGGCGATGGTTGTTTGATGGAAGGCATTTCCCACGAAGCGTGTTCTTTGGCAGGAACTTTGGGCTTAGGTAATTTAATCGCCTTCTGGGACGACAACGGCATTTCCATTGACGGACATGTTGATGGCTGGTTTACTGACAATACGCCGATGCGTTTTGAAGCTTATGGCTGGCATGTAATCGCTGATGTCGATGGCCACGATTATGCTGCACTAACCAAAGCAATCCTAATGGCTAAAGCCATGACCGATAAACCTACCATGATTTGTTGCAAAACAACTATTGGTTTTGGTTCGCCGAACAAAGCGGGAAGTCATGCTTGTCACGGTGCGGCATTAGGTCAGGACGAAATTAATCTGACCAAGGCAGCTTTAGGCTGGGATCATGAAGCATTTGTAATTCCTGCTGATGTTTATGCGGGTTGGGATGCTAAAGCAAAAGGTACAAAAGCTGAAAGCGAATGGAATGAAAAATTCGCCGCCTATCAAGCAGCCCATCCTGAATTAGCGGCTGAATACCAACGTCGTATGGCGGGTGATTTACCCAATAACTGGAAAGTTGATGCCGATGCATTTGTAAGCGCGGTTAATGCTGAAGCCAAGACAACTGCTACACGTCTATCTTCATTGGCTGCCATTGAAGGTTTTGCAAAGATTTTACCTGAGATTTTTGGTGGTTCTGCTGACTTGGGCTGTTCCAACATGACCGAATGGACTGGCTACAGACCCATGCGTGCTGATAAGCCTGATGCTAATTACATCAATTATGGTGTACGTGAATTTGGCATGTCTGCAATCATGAATGGTATCGCACTGCATGGCGGATTAATTCCCTTTGGCGCGACCTTCCTGATGTTCTCGGAATATGCACGTAATGCGTTGCGTATGGCTTCCTTAATGAAGATTCGATCCATCTTTGTTTATACTCATGACTCTATTGGTCTGGGTGAAGACGGTCCGACTCATCAACCGGTTGAACAAATCGCAACACTGCGTTTGATTCCAAACATCCAAGTTTGGCGTCCTTGTGATGCAGTTGAAACGACAGTATCTTGGAAAGCCGCGTTTGAACGTCAACACGGTCCTTCTATTTTGGTTTTTTCTCGTCAGAATCTGCCTCACGTACCACGTACTCAACAACAAATTGAGGCAATTTCACGCGGTGGCTATATCCTGAGTGACTGTGATGGTCAACCGGAAGCGATCATTATTGCTACCGGTTCGGAAGTTGAACTGGCACTGAAAGCCGCTGAGCAATTAAACGCCGCCGGTAAGAAAATTCGTGTTGTTTCTATGCCGTCCACAAACATCTTTGATGCTCAAGATGCCGCTTATCGTGAATCGGTATTGCCTTCTGCCGTGACTCAACGTGTTGCTGTAGAAGCCGGTGTTACTGATGGTTGGTGGAAGTACGTAGGTACCAACGGTAAAATTGTAGGCCTCGACCGTTTCGGCGAGTCTGCTCCAGCGGGTCAGCTTTTCAAAGAGTTTGGCTTCACCGTTGAAAACGTAGTTAAGAACGTAGAAGCAGTACTTTAATTTTAAAACGAAATATAGAGTAGTTACACACATTATATTTGGAGAAAGACCTCAATCTTTAGATGCGCACAGCAGTCTATCAGGTCGGGGTCTTGATCCACTTCTTCCGACTTTTAGGTGAACAACGTGAAAAAGAATAATTTGACCAGTGGTGCATTTGCGGTATTGCTGTTGGCAAGTACCGTTGCAGGTGCAGATCAACAATATCCTGCCGCAGACTTCCAGCCGGAAGTGCTTTACCAAGATAGTGACTATATCGCCAAGAATAGCCCAAAAACAACGACAACTAAATCTGCTGTAGCAGCACCAAAAGCTGCTGCCAGCTCGGCAGCTGAAAATGCACAAGATTCAAAGTATCCTGCTGCTGACTTCCAGCCAGAAGTGCTGTATCAAGATCCTAATTACAAGCACATCGAGTCTGTTAAGGCATCTGCACCGAAGAAAGAAGTTGTTTCAAAATCAGTTGAAAGTGTAAGCGCTACTGAAGCTGCCGAAAGCACAGAAGAGTCATCTTTTACGAGCTATCTGATAGGTTTGATTGCTCTTGCCTTGGCTGGATTTTATTTCTTCAAAATACGCAGCACTCCTGCCGTACAGAAAAAAACGACAACCCGGCAACCTGTTAAAGCCTCTTATGCACTCACTACGGGTGTGGCTAAATACTTGAATAGAGTATCAGGCACCGGCGTTTCAAGGTATCTGGAAACGCGCGTTAAATCCGCATCAGCAACCGGCGTTGCCAAGTACATGGCAAAACAGGCAGCGTCACAAAAAACAACGTCAGCGAAAGCAGCAACTGGAGTTGAAAAGTACATGCGCGACCGGGGGTAATCAATGAGCCAGAATAACTTGAATGGTTTGTTTTTTCCGGCAGTTGCCGGACTGTTCTTTTTCATGAAACGACCAAAAATTGAGGAAGTTGAAGAAGTTAAGACGGATTATCCTGTTTACTCAAGAGATGTGAGTGGACTTACCGGGGTTGCGAAGTATCTGGATCATCAGGATTATTTAGCTTGCAGAAAAGCGCAAGAACAAGAAAGCCTGGAACCTGCCAAATTAGTCAGTGGCGTTGCCAGATATTTGGAAAGCCGCAGTCAGTTTCCGACCAGTGGTGTGTCCAAGTATTTGCTGAGACAGGCCATTGCTGAAAAACAGAAAAAGCAGTCATCAGGTGAGCTTGAAGTAACCGGCGTTGAAAAATATCTAAAAAATAAAAAAGAAGCTCCAGGACTTAGTGGTGTAGCAAAATACCTGAAACATCAGGCTGGTTTGCCGCAACCCAGTAAAGTTGCCAAATATTTGGCAAGACAAACTGCTTTGTCTGCGTCGCAAATAAAGCATGCTGAAGTAGAGGTATCTGGAGTTGCCAAATATTTGCAGCGTCAGGAAAGTTTGCCGCAACCTAGCAGAGTTGCCAAGTACTTGGCAAAACAAGCTGCTTTAGCCGCTTTATCTGTCAAGCAGGTTAAGCAACAGGTTGGTCCAACCGGAGTTGCCAAGTATCTACAGGATCAGGCCGGTCTGCCACAGATTAGCCGGGTTGCCAAATATATGGTGAGACAAGCTTTGGTTGAAAAACAAAAACCCGTTGTCACTGAAACGGGTGTTGAAAAGTACATGCGTCACCAAGGTTGATAAATCTCTGAGAAACAGACCAACAAGTTACCGTGTACCTGATAACGCTGGCTGATGTCTCTGTTTCTCCCTTTATCGGGATAGGTTTAGGCCAGATTGTTTTGATCAGTAATGTTTTTGTCAACTTCTAAATTCATGCATTCGCGGAACTATAATTATGACGTGCGAATATTCAAAATTTTTAATTATATATAAAAGGCACCTCTTATGGGAAAAAATTTACTAGAACAACTCAAAGAAATCACTGTTGTTGTTGCGGATACCGGCGACATCCAGGCTATTGAAACTTTCAAACCTCGTGATGCAACGACTAACCCATCCTTAATTACCGCAGCGGCACAAATGCCACAATATCAAGGTATTGTTGATGACACGCTGAAAGCGGCTAGATCTAGTTTAGGGCACGCTGCTTTGGCTGCTCAAGTAGTTGATCTTGCTTTTGAACGTCTTGCAGTTTCTTTTGGGCATAAGATACTCGAGATTATTCCAGGTCGCGTCTCTACTGAAGTTGACGCACGCCTGTCTTTCGATACTGAATCGACTATTGCTAAAGGTCGTGAATTGATCGCACAGTATGAAGCACAAAACGTGTCGCGTGAACGTGTCTTAATTAAAATTGCTGCTACCTGGGAAGGCATACAGGCTGCTGCCGTTCTCGAAAAAGAAGGGATTCATTGCAACTTGACACTTTTGTTTGGACTTCACCAAGCAATTGCTTGTGCTGAAAACGGAATCACCCTGATTTCTCCTTTTGTCGGACGTATTCTTGATTGGTATAAGAAAGACACCGGCCGTGATTCATACCCACCAGCAGAGGATCCAGGTGTTGTTTCAGTGACTGAAATTTACAACTATTACAAAAAATTTGGTTACAAAACTGAAGTAATGGGCGCTAGCTTCCGAAACATTGGTGAAATTACAGAACTGGCAGGCAGTGATTTATTGACCATTGCTCCTTCTTTGCTGGCAGAATTGCAAGCGACAGAGGGCGATTTGCCACGCAAGCTGGATCCAGAAAATTCAGCTAAAATGTCAATTGAAAAATTAACAATAGATAAAGCCACTTTCGACCGTATGCACGTTGAAAACCGTATGGCTAACGATAAGCTGGCTGAAGGCATCAGTGGTTTTGCGAAAGCGTTGGAAGCACTTGAAGAACTTCTTGCAGCGCGTTTGGCTAGCCTCGAAGGTTAAAAAAGTTCCAGGCTATTCGGAAGCGGATTGTTTTATTGACTGACATCCGAATGGCTTCGACTTTACAGGCTTCTACGTAATCGACTGAAACAGGATTTATAAATGTCACAAAAAATTTTAGATGTAGTTAAACCAGGTGTTGTAACCGGTGAAGATGTTCAAAAAATCTTCGCGATTTGCAAAGAAAACAAATTTGCAATGCCGGCTGTTAACGTTATCAATACCGATTCAATCAATGCGGTATTAGAAGCAGCTGCTAAAGTAAAATCACCTGTAGTGATTCAATTCTCTAACGGTGGCGCTCAATTTGTTGCTGGTAAGGGCCTTAAGTTGGAAGGGCAGGAAACTGCTGTTTTAGGTGCTATTTCAGGCGCTCAGCATGTACACCTTATGGCAGAAGCTTACGGCGTACCGGTTATTCTACACACAGACCACGCAGCAAAAAAATTATTGTCCTGGATTGATGGATTGTTGGATGCTGGCGAGAAACATTTTGCTGCAACAGGCAAACCGTTATTCAGCTCGCACATGTTGGATTTGTCCGAAGAAAGTCTGCAAGAAAATATCGAAATTTGCGGTCACTATTTAGCGCGTATGTCCAAAATGGGTATGACGCTTGAAATCGAACTGGGTGTTACCGGCGGTGAAGAAGACGGCGTTGACAACACAGATATGGATCATTCCTTGTTGTACACACAGCCGGAAGATGTTGCTTATGCTTATGAAGAATTAAGCAAAATTAGTCATCGTTTCACTATTGCAGCTTCATTTGGTAACGTACATGGCGTTTATAAGCCAGGTAACGTTAAATTAACACCGGCCATTTTAGACAATTCACAAAAATATGTGTCTGAAAAATACGGTATACCTGCAAATACATTAAACTTTGTTTTCCACGGCGGTTCAGGTTCTTCTGCTGCAGAAATCAAAGAATCAATTAGCTACGGCGTGGTTAAAATGAACATTGATACCGATACCCAATGGGCTACATGGGAAGGAATCATGAACTTTTACAAGCAAAACGAAGCTTATTTACAAGGTCAAATCGGCAACCCTGACGGTGACGACAAGCCTAACAAAAAATACTACGATCCACGCGTTTGGCAACGTGCCGGTGAAGTAGGCATGGTCACACGTTTAGAGCAGGCTTTTCAAGAATTGAATGCTGTAAACAGTTTGTAATCCAAGCCGACCATTAAATTAAAAAGCCGATGTTTTGCATCGGCTTTTTTTGTTTATAGTATTTGGCATCCTTGATTCCTCGGTTTACACTTTTTGCATTTATCGTCGCGTCGCGTCGGGTTAGCGATAGCGTAACCCGACAAATCGAAGTATCTGTGCCGGGTTACGCCTAACGTCTAACCCGACAGTGATTATTAGCATTTTTTGTGGTAAAAAAGTGTCAACTGCTTTTGGGCTTCTATGAAGGATGCCTATTTATACGCCTTTAAAAAGTCTTAAAACCCACATCAATTTTGTGCAATCGATCTGATATTGCACCATAATAGACCCTGTTCAATGATTAAATACGGGGCGCTCCCCTCAATGTAACGGCTGAAATTAATAATCAATTGATACGAACTGTTTTTGAATAAAGTGGATGCCGCTTTAGCTTGCTAAAATAACTAACAATAAAAATAAACTATTTCAATAAGATAAGTGTTTTGTTGTCTTATGATTTAAGAATTTTACTTATGCAACGGCTACGCACTTTCGAGGAAATGACAGGGTTCGGTTGTTATCTTGAGCAAGTGCTTTTATTAGTGGTGCGATAATTGCTGTTGCATTAAACGAAAGGACTATCTTATTGAAATACCAGAAACAAAAGCTAAAAGGGGGGTAGCATAAATTATCAACAGTAACCATAAGCACTTAAGTCAAGGCAGGTTATAATGTTATCCAGTGCCAGCACTTAGGACTCATCATTATAAGTTTTGCCGGTACTTTTTTTAAACCCATGGATTCATGATGTGTCCAGCGTACCCATAAATTATACGAAATTATGACTCCAAAATTCACGCCTTTAAAAGATCACGATACGCCTATCAAGGTATTGTTTACCGGTTATCTTTGTACCGTAGGCATAGGCTATCTGTTTGCATTAATTCAGATATTATTTACGCATGGCATGGCGGACGGCAAATTTGGTTTGTCGGTTGATGATATTGTTTACAGTTATTACGGCAACCGTTCAGGCACGGTACTCGAAACTCAGCTTAACGGTGCCATGAAAGCCAATGCACCCGATCAGGAACGTTTCAAGATTATGGAGTGGGTCAGAGATGGTGCGGATAAGTATGATTATAAAGATAACGGCATTGAAAAAATAATCGAAACCCGATGTGTGATGTGCCATAACAAAGAAGCCTCTGGAATACCCAGTTTTACCAGTTATGAGGAATTAAAACCCTATACTACCCAGGATACCGGGGCTACCTTCGCCTCCTTAACGCGGATTTCGCATATCCATTTGTTCGGTATCAGCTTTATTTTCATGTTTGTCGGTCTTATTTTTAGTTTTGCAGAAACGACAACAACGCAATATAAATGTATCGCAATCGGTATGCCTTATGCGTTTCTTGTGGCAGATATTATGTCCTGGTGGCTGACTAAAATTCACCCGATGTTTGCCTGGCTGGTTATTTTTGCCGGTATGGGTATGGGGATTTCTTTTATGTTTATGTGGTTCACGTCTATTTTGGAGATGTGGCTGTTTAAACCGGTATTTATTAATGGTTTCGGTTCACGTTATTTGGAATGGCGAGATAGCCCCGAAGCATCAATCGCCGATCGGATATGGGTGGTTCTTAAGACCCTTTCCCGTCAGATTAAACCCGCAGCCTTGTTCGTAAAAGAGCAATGGTTAAAGCACGGTTGGCCTGTTATAAAAAATTTAATTAAAAAAAAATGATCGGCTTGCGCTAACCTGAGGCATTAGCTTAAGATCTAAAACCACGAAGACACGAAGAAAAAGCCAAGGTAATAATGTCTGTTTCCATGGTCTATTAAGTATTCTGTTTAACTCACATAGCATCAATGTTCAGTCCCTTTCTTTGAAAAAAAAGGGCTGAACATTTACCGCACAACGCCTCACCAAGAAAACACATGACAGAGTTGCTTTCAGCACATTCTATAACATCAGCGTTAAATCAATGTAATAACCCGGCACATATTTACATAGGTTACAGCGGCGGTGTGGATTCTCATGTGTTATTACACTTGTGCGCTTCAATAACAGAACTTAAGGACAAAATCACTGCGGTTTATGTGCATCATGGTTTACAGGCAGAAGCAGAATCCTGGGCCAGACATTGCAAAATAACGGCAGAAAACCTGGACGTTAATTTTATACTGCTGCGGGTAAATGCCGTTGCAAGCCAGGGAGAAAGTCCTGAAGAAGCCGCCAGGAATGCCCGTTACAAAGCATTAAAGTCATTAATTGGCGCTAATGATGTGCTGTTGGTTGCCCAACACAGAGACGATCAATTGGAAACGGTTTTGTTGCAACTATTTCGTGGCAGTGGTTTGCGCGGGTTATCGGCAATGCCTGAGCGCATGGCTTTTGGCCTGGGTCTTATGCTGCGACCGTTGCTAAACGTTTCAAAGCCAGCTATCAACGATTATGCGCAAGCACATGCGTTAAGCTGGGTCGATGATCGCAGTAATCTCAGTAACGATTACGATCGCAATTTTCTACGCAATGCGGTATTGCCCTTATTAAAGCAGCGTTGGCCCGCGTGTGACAAAACGGTAGCGCGTTCAGCCCGACATTGTGCAAATGCACAGCTTGTGGTTTCGGAGCATGCTGAAGCATTATTCAGTGGGGTTTTTACTCGTGCCAACCAGACACTTTGCATCAGTCAGTTAAGATTAGGTAACGACATCCAACAATCGCTGATCATCAGGGAATGGTTTCGGGTACTCAACTTAAAAATGCCTGCACAAGCGTTTATTGAACGGTTACAGTCTGAGGTTATTTCGGCAAGGGAAGATGCTGATCCCGTATTATCAGGGCAGGGTTATTGTGTGCGCCGTTATCGGGATAAGCTGTATTGCCTTAAAGCAGCCGCACCTGAAATAGTCCGTGAAAGTGTTTGGTCAGCAGGCCAAACCTCACTCAGAATATCAACTCATCAACACTTGTTTTGGGTGCCGTCATCGACGGGGATAAGTTGCGAGCAGTGGCAAAAGGCAATAATTAGTGTAAAGGTCCGAAGTGGCGGGGAAAAAATAAGCTTGCCAAAGCGTAAAGGACATCATTCCCTAAAAAACCTGTTTCAGGAGGCAGGTATTCCACCGTGGGAAAGGGATGCAATCCCTTTGATTTATCTGAATGACAAGCTGGCCGCTGTCGGTGATTTATGGATAAGCGCAGATTTTTATAGTGAACAAGTACAGGGCTGCATTAGTTTGTCCTTGCAAAGAGACCCTCAAGAGTAACCTGAAAACGCTGGAAACCCTTTAACAGAAGGCGTGAATATGGGTAAAAAGGCTTTTCAACCCATTTTAAATAGAATAACGCGTCGCCTATAACTTCCAAAAGACCATTCAACTTCAATAGGAGTGACAAGCACTGGTGTGATATTTGCTGATATCTTGCCTGTTAGTGGTTCGGTAAAGCATCTTGTTGAATATAAAAGTATAAATTATTAGCGGTGAACAGCGCCATAGAGAGACGAGGCGATAATATAATTTGAAAAATAACCATTAAAGCCTTATTCTGTGTCATTTTTTTAATTATTTTATATTTCACCGTATAAGCGAAGTTTTTCAACTTTCCACCATTGCACTTACAAGGGGCAGCACGTTTTGAGTTTAGACAGTTATCAGTCGGTAGATCGCGGGCAATTAGCCAAAGACATTAGCGAAATTCACCAACAAGCTTTAGCCAATATCAGCATTGAAGATTTTAAGCATTTAACAAGAATGGAACGCTGGGGAAAAATTTGTTCCCTCATCGGCTATGGCACTGCCTGGATTTTCCCCAATCCTGTTTCTGCGCTGTTAATCAGTCAAGGTAGCTTTACCCGTTGGACACAAGTAGGGCATCCCATTAGTCATAGAGCCTACAACAAAATTGATGGTGTAAACGCCAATTATACCAGCAAGAAATTTGCGCAAGGCTGGCGACGATTTTTGGATTGGCCTGACTGGATGACTCCGGCCGGTTGGCATCATGAGCATGACAAACTGCATCATTACAGCTTGGGTGAAAAAAACGATCCCAATAATGCGCAACATAATATGGAATGGCTAAGGCAATCAAATCTGCCGATGTGGCAACGTTATGTAATTGTAGCGTTTTTTTCGGGGATATGGAAGATTGTCTATTACACGCCCAGAACCCACAAGGAATTACGTTTAGATTCTGCCAGACAGCAGGGTGAGTCTAAACCTGTGATGACCCGCCTTGGGGCATGGAGTTTATTTACCCAACAGGGTCGTGGATTATGGCTGCATAGTATTTTGCCTTACACGGCTTATCGCTTTGTGTTGTTGCCTTTGCTGTTTTTACCATTAGGAAGTTTTGCTGTTATCAGCGTATTAATTAATTCAATTTTGGCGGAAATTTTCACCAATATGCACAGTTTTTTGGTGATGATTCCCAATCATGCCGGAGATGATGTGATGACGTTTGATGAAAAAGCCAAAGGCAAAGGCGAATTTTATTTGCGGCAAATTTTAGGATCAGTGAATTATCCAACAGGCTCTAATTTAAATGACTTTTTTTACGGCTGGTTGAATTATCAAGTCGAGCATCATTTATGGCCGGATATGCCCTTAAGTCAATATCAAAAAGTACAGCCACAAGTAATGGCCTTGTGTAAAAAACATAATATTCCTTATCTCCAACAGTCTGTTTTTAAACGGCTGTTGAAAGCGGTGGATATTATGGTGGGGAAAACATCAATGCTGAAGGCGGTCGTTGCGTAGGAATTAAAGTGATTGTTGTATTCACGTGCGCGGATTTGGGTGTGTTGACGATAACAACAGCAGGCGTTTTAGATGTAGCGGTTAACGCCTGTTATTTTTGTCTCCAATGTCATTGTCTTCAGGGCAGCCATAATTTTTGGCGGTGTAAGACAAGATTAATATGGCAATACTGAGTAGAGCAATGGCGACGGTTATGCTCAGCAGTAAATAAAGATGGAAGCTATCGGCTACTTTTTGGACATCAATTACTAAATGGCGTGATAACGCGGTAATGGCGATATAAATTAGAAACTGTACCGGTAGTCGACGTGTTTTAAAATAAATACCGACCATCGCGCCTAATTCAAGATAGATAAATAGCAACAGTATATCTTCCAGGGTGGCATGTCCTGATTTCATCATCACGATATATTCATGAACCGCAGACCAGACTATGGTGGCACCTATGCCAAATAAGGCCAGATAGTGAAAGCTGTCTACCAGGATATCGCCAATTTTATGAATAAGAACGGTTTTATTTTGCATCGTTAATTCTTCAGTTAGTTTAACCTGAAATCGGGCGCTTATTTGGAAGACCTCACCCCGCGAGAGTGCGGGGTGAGCCTTAATTCATGCCGTGTTGACTACATAGACACTGCAATTATCAGCCACTTTTTGCTGTTGCAATGCTGATCAATTTATCCACTTCATGCGCGGTAGTGGCTAATTGCTCAGATAAAGCGGAGTATTCAGCAACGCCGGTGGTTACTTTAACAATCAGGCCTTGGGGTGTTTTTACATGATCCGCGATTGCATTTTTAACCCGTAGCGCAATTTCTTCCGCTTTTTTTAAGGGCGATCCGGGCATGGCAATAATAAAATCCTGTTCGTCCATTCTTGCCGCAATATCAACGCCGACTCTAATGTCTTCTTTAAAACAATCGACCACGTTACGTAATATCGCATCCATTTCATAAGCCGCTATATTATTATGGGCTTTAAAATCTTTTAAGCTGATAAAAAGAACAGAAAAAGGAAAGCCGTTGCGTTTGGAATTTTCAACTTTTTCCTTTAAACGGCCCAGCATGGTGTCTTTGGTCATTAACCGGGTTAACGGGTCTAAAGCAATATGTTCTTTATCCCATGTTTCCTGTGCCTCCAGTCTAAGCACGTTCATAATACCTAATGAGCAGGCCAGTAATAAACCAAGTATCCAGGTAAAATACCACATAACAGTCTCCTAATAAGCCGTGTGATCGTTCTGATGAATGTGTTCCAGCGTTATTTTGCCGCGCAACACTCGAAATGCCCAAGTGGTATAAGCAAGAACGATGGGTAAAAAAATCAACGTCACCCAGAACATGATTTTTAACGTGGCAAGACTGGAACTGGCATCCCATACGGTTAAAGAGCTATTCATGGCCGAACTTGACGGTATCAGAAAAGGAAACAGGGACACGCCGGCGGTTAAAATAACGGAAGTTAATGTTAAAGAGCTGGTGATAAAAGCCAGTCCTGGACGCTCAATTTTTGATAGCAGGATGGTTGCCGCGCCAGCAATAAAGGCCAATCCGGGTACGAGCCATAGCACAGGAAAATGTGCATAATTAGCCAGCCATAAGCCCGGTTCCTTATAAACTATTTTAGCGAGCGGGTTAGAGGGGGCGTTGGATAAAACTTCAGAGCTAATACGGTAACCATCAATATTGGCTACCCAGATACCGGCCAAGGCAAAAATGGCAAGCGTTAGTGTTGCAAAAACAAGAACTACGGTTTTACAACGCTGATTAATGTCGCCCACGGTCTTGATTTGTAAAAATACCGCGCCGTGCATAATGAGCATGGATAAGCTAACCAGTCCTGCCGCTAGTGAGAAAGGGTTTAATAATGCCCAGAATGAACCGGTATAAAAAATACGCATATCATTGTCAAAATAAAACGGCACCCCTTTTAATAAATTGCCAAAGGCTACGCCAAAAATCAATGCAGGCACAAGGCCACCGACAAACAAGGCAATATCCCAGTTGTTGCGCCATTTTTGACTGGGTAATTTACTGCGATAATCAAAGCCTATCGGCCTTAAAAATAACGCAAACAAGGTTAACAGCAAGGCAAAATAAAATCCTGAAAATGCCACGGAATAAGCCATCGGCCAAGCCGCAAACAACGCGCCGCCGGCTGTTACAAACCAAACCTGATTACCTTCCCAAGTAGCGCCAATGGCATTAATAATGACGCGGCGCTCGCTATCATTTTTGCCTAAAAAAGGTAACAAGATGGCGACGCCCAAGTCAAAGCCGTCGGTAATGGCAAAGCCAATCAATAAAGCGCCTAATAAAGCCCACCAGATTAAGCGCATGGTTTCATAGTCAAAAATCATGGTGTTACTCCTGAAGCAATTTCAAAATGATAACGACCTTTATGCAGGCTGCTGGGCCCTAACTTAATAAACTTAAGCATCAAGAATACTTCGATAACCAAAAATACCGTATATAAACCGATATAGCCTGCCAGACTGAGGTATAAATCCAGTTCGGTTAAGGATGATGCGCTTAAAAATGTCGGTAAAATTTCTGCAATGGTCCAGGGTTGCCGACCAAACTCGGCTACAAACCAGCCCATTTCACAGGCAATCCAAGGCAAAGGCATCATCAAAAGACTGGCACGTAATAACCAGGTCTGCCGGCATTTACGAATTGAACTGGCGATGACGGCCATAACAAATATCCCCAGCATAATAAAGCCGCAAATGACCATAATCCGAAAAGTCCAGAATAACGGCACAACTCGGGGTAGTGATGATTTCGCGGCCAGTTCTATCTGGGCATCAGTGGCATCAACAATTTTATCGGTATAACGCTTAAGCAACAGACCATAACCCAAGTCATGTTTATAGCGGTCAAATTCTGCGAGCGTGTTGGCATTCCGGTTACCGGTTCTTAATGTTTGTAATGCGGTGTAAGCTTTTATACCTTCACGTACTCGCAAACGATTTTTTTCCAGAATTTCTGTTAATCCGGTAATCGGTTCATCGATAGAGCGCGTACCAATCAAGCCCAGCACCCACGGTATTTTTAAGGCATAACGTGTTTCCATGGTTTCCTGGTCAGGAATTCCAATGACGGTAAAGGCGGCCGGTGGTGCTTCTGTGTGCCATTCCGCTTCAATCGCCGCGAGTTTGGCTTTTTGTACTTCGCCATCGGTATAGCCACTTTCATCGCCCAAGACAATAACTGACAGGATGGCGGCCAGACCAAATCCGGCGGCAATGGTATAAGAACGCTGTGCAAAAGCGGCGTCACGACCTTTCAGCATGTAATAAGCGCTGATACCCAGCACAAAAGCAGACGCGGTGGTATAACCGGCGGCAACGGTATGAACAAATTTAACTTGGGCAGCGGGGTTAAATAACAGCGAGCCAAAGCTGGAAAGCTCCATACGCATGGTTTCATAATTAAAATCTGCACCGACCGGATTTTGCATCCAGCCGTTAGCAATCAAAATCCATAACGCGGATAGGTTGGTTCCTAAAGCCACCAGCCAGGTCACCAACAAATGCTGGCCTTTGCCCAATTTATCCCAGCCAAAGAAAAACAGGCCGACAAAGGTAGACTCCAGAAAAAACGCCATCAAGCCCTCAATGGCTAACGGAGCGCCAAAAATGTCACCGACATAATGCGAGAAATAAGACCAGTTCATGCCGAATTGAAATTCCATCGTCAAGCCGGTGGTTACACCCAGCGCAAAATTTATTCCGAATAACTTCCCCCAGAACTGGGTCATATCCTTGTAAATTTCTTTGCCGGTCATAACGTAGGTCGATTCCATAATAGCCAGTAAAAACGATAAGCCTAAGGTCAATGGAACAAATAGAAAATGATATAAAGAGGTTGCTGCAAACTGCCAGCGGGATAAATTAACCACGGTTTCTGAAATCATTGATTCACCTATGGGTTGTTGTTTTGTAGTTCATTAGTGAAATAAACGAGACAGGATAAAAGCTAAACAAAATACCTTGTCTTTAGCGTTAATTATAATTAGCAAACCATTTTTGATTGAGGTTACTCTTAATAATTAGTATTGTATCCTAAGATTAAAATATGCTATTGTCTAGCAATATTATCTAACGCTAATATGATTTTTTTGTTTTTCGGTGCTGTTGTCTGATCAATTATGGGCTAATGATTTTTTCTTTTTCGTTGTTCAGGATTTGCACCGGTTTACTTTAACGGGATTTTTAAGCGACTAAAAGTCAATTGAAAACACGCAAGACCCACAATAAACTAATAATGAGGAGAGTATCATGGCTCGTATTGTAATTTTAGGTGCAGGCATTGGCGGTGTACCAATGGCTTATGAAATGAAAGAGACGGTAGGGAAAAAGCACGATGTTATTGTGATTTCCGATAGCCCGACTTTTCATTTTGTGCCATCAAATCCTTGGGTTCCACCCCGATGGCGAACACCGGAAGACTTAAAGATTGAGTTGGCACCGGTGATGAAAAAGAAAGGCATTGAATTCATTCAAAAAGCGGCAGAAAAAGTGGATCCGGTTAACAGTAAAGTTGAGCTGGTTGATGGTTCCGAGGTTGCCTACGACTTTCTGATTATTGCTACAGGGCCTCGTCTGGCCTTTGATGAAATTCCCGGTTTAGGGCCGAATGGGTACACCTCATCTGTCTGTCATGTAGATCATGCCGCAGTGGCTGCCGAAGATTGGGATAAATTTATGGAAAATCCCGGGGCGATTGTTATCGGTGCGGTTCAGGGTGCCTCTTGTTATGGCCCTGCGTATGAATATTTGATGATTCTTGAAACGGAATTACGTAATAAAAAAGTGCGGGATAAAGTACCGATGACTTTTGTTACCTCGGAACCGTACATCGGACATTTAGGGCTGGGTGGTGTTGGCGATTCCAAAGGCCTGATGGAAAGCGCCTTGCGTGAAAAGTCTATCAAATGGATAACCAATGCCAAGGTAGACAAGGTTGAACCCGGCATGATGTTTGTGACGGAGGTTGACGACGACGGTAATGACAAGAAAAAACATGAACTGCCTTTTAAGCATTCCATGATGTTACCGGCATTTACCGGTGTTGATGCCGTACGTAATGTTGAAGGACTGGTTAATCCACGCGGCTTTGTGTTGGTGGATGATCATCAGCGTAATAGCACCTTTAAAAACATTTATTCGGTCGGTGTTTGCATTGCTATTCCCCCGCTTGAAAAGACACCCGTGCCGGTCGGGGTGCCAAAAACCGGTTATATGATTGAATCGATGGTGACGACCACCGCCCATAATATTGCCGATGAACTGGCGGGTAAAGAGCCAACACACGTAGCAACTTGGAATGCTTTATGTCTGGCTGATTTTGGTGATTCCGGCGTCGCTTTTCTGGCTATGCCGCAAATTCCTCCGCGCAACACAACCTGGTCGGCGGAAGGTAAATGGGTGCATTTGGCTAAAATCGGGTTCGAGAAATACTTTATGCGCAAAGTAAGAAAAGGCATTAGTGAACCCTATTATGAAAAGCTAATGCTCAAATTATTGGGCGTAGTTCGGATAAAAGGTCATTAAAATGAGTATCGATAGAATAGTATTTGCCGTTGCCGGCAGTTTTATCCTGATTAGTTTGTTACTGGCGCATTTTCATTCTGAAAACTGGTTATGGTTTACCGCCTTTGTTGGGGCCAATTTGTTGCAATCAGCATTTACGGGGTTTTGTCCCATGGCAATAGTGCTTAAAAAGTTGGGTGTTAAGCCGGGTTGTGCTTTCTGATTACAGTTGTAGGTTGGGTTAGCGATAGCGTAACCCAACACACCAAAGCATCTGTAAATTTTCACCACGAAGAACACGAAGAAAAGCTTATTCCTTCGCGTCCTTCGTGGTGAATAAAATTGTTGGAAGACTTTTGTCTATTCCTGACACACTTACGTGAAGATTATGCTTAAAACAATTAAAAACAGTTTGGTGCTTGGTTTATTGCCGGTACTGATGTTGGCGAGTTTTTCAGTCGTCGCCGAAACGATTGCGAAAAATACTGCCAATAAAGCGGTGCCGGAAAAATTAACCAGCCAATCTTATACGCTGGATCAGGCGATTGATTATGCGATAGCCAATAATCCTGATCTGCAAATTGCCATCGAACGTATCAATCAGGCTCAAGCCCAATTAGGTGTCGCGCTCTCTGCGTTTTACCCGCAAGTAACTGCCCGAGTGGGTTATGAAACATCTAACAATCCAGCTCAGGTCTTTTCGATGATTGTGTCGCAAAGGGCTTTCGAACCCAATAATATCAATACTATTAATAATCCGGGTTACCGGCAAAATTTTCGGCCTGAAATTATAGGAAAACTGTCTCTCTTTCGTGGCGGACAGGATTATCAAAACAGTAAAGCGGCAGAGCTGGGTATAGACGCGGCTGAGTTTGAGCGTTCAACAGTCCATAATGGCTTGATTGAAGCGGTAACGGCTTCGTATTATGCTTATTTAGCATCCATAGAAGCGCAGAAAGTTGCCCAAGATTCCATTTCCGCCATTACCAGCGAGCTCAATCAAACCCAGCTAAAGTACGATGCCGGAACCGTGCTTAAATCAGACGTATTGTCACTGGAAGTGAAATTGGCTGAAGCGCAGGATGCCCAAATCAGAGCCGCCAACGGCATTGAGATATCCAAAACCAACATTGCCAACTTGCTCGGCCTATCAAGTTATCAGGCGTTTACTGTCGCGCCGTCATCATCCATATTAGCCAAACCCAAATTGACTGCATCGTTTAATGATTTGCTTGAGCTTGCCATGACGCAGCGCCCGGAAGTTAAGGCCGCAGCCAATCAGGTAGAAATCAGTCTGCGCAAATTAAAAAGTGAGCAAGGCGCTTATTTACCCAAAGCAGATGCGTATGTCAGTTATGGACAAAACAGCCAAAATCCGGGATTTTCCAGTAGCAAAGACAATGTCACCGCTGGCGTTACCGTCGAAATGGATTTGTTTTCAGGGTTTAACACCCAACAACGGGTGAGTGCCGCAGAACGAAAAGCCGCAGAAGCGCGTGAAACAGAACGAAAAACCAGGCTGGCCATTGAGCAAGAAGTAAAAATTGCTTATTTAAAGCTTGAAGAAGGTTTGGCACGTTTGCGTGTTACGGAAGTCTCGGTGCTGGCTGCCGACGAAGCCTTAAGACTGGTTAATGAGGAAAGACGCGCTGAAATAGTCACGGTCACCCGTTATATCGAATCGGAAGTCGCCAGAAATAAAGCGCAA
Source organism: Methylococcaceae bacterium (assembly GCA_037127995.1). Lineage (GTDB taxonomy): Bacteria > Pseudomonadota > Gammaproteobacteria > Methylococcales > Methylomonadaceae > Methylobacter_C. Next base: position 31,036 of record JBAXXH010000027.1, read on the forward strand.
TCCAACACCATCGCAGCGCATTACGATGCCCTGAGTGCTGAAGCTGCATTAAAAAAAGCTATCGGCGACTGGAAATAAAGGAGTTCTCATGTCACAACCCGAATACAAAAATAGTCATAAAATTATCAGTATTGCCGCCGCCGTTTTCGCCTTGATTTTGTTGCTACTCTATATGCAAGGCACTTTTGTCAGCAAAGTTTCCCCCGGTTTAAGCCCATTGGCCAGCGATGCAAATATACCGAAAAGTGACACGGTACGGGTTGAAAAAAAGCAGGTTGACGATATTCTTACCTGGCCGGGTACGGTAAGATCAAGAACCGTTGCTAATATAGCGCCTAAAATGACGGCTCGCATTATTGAGATTAAGGTTCATGCCAGTGACAAAGTTAAAAAGGGCGATGTGATTGCCCGTCTGGATGAGCGTGAAATCAGGGCTCAGGAACAGGCCGCCCTTGCAGCACTGTCCGGTGTCACCGCGCAAGCCACCCGTGCCAAAGCAGACGAACAACGCACCCAAGGCCTGTACAGTAAGGAAGCCGCGACCCGCGAAAATTTTGATGCCGTGGTGGCACGGGCAAAAGAGGCGCAAGCGGGTGTCAGTCAGGCAACCAGTACGGTGAATGAAATCAGAACCCATTTGGCTGATACGCTATTACTGGCACCGTTTGACGGCATTGTTGTCAAGCGTCTTAAAGAGCCCGGTGACATGGGATTGCCCGGCGTTCCTGTGGTTTCTTTGCAAACACCCCAAGGCTTAAGGCTTGAAGCCGATGTGCCGACCACTTGTGCCGGACGTTACAGTACGGGCATGGACGTTATGGTGCGCATTGACACCTTGGGACAAACCGTCGCCGCTCAAATTGACGAGATCAGTCCTGACGTTGATCCGCAAACCCGCACCCAGTTGATTAAAGTCGCACTACCAGCCATGACCGGTTTGCAACCGGGATATTTTGGCTGGTTGGAACAAGCGTGTGATCAACATGAAGCCTTATTAATCCCCGTCAGCGCAGTGGAACATATCGGTCAACTGGAAGTGGTTAAGGTCTTGTCAGAAGGCAGGCAGCTTATGCGTCATATCAGAACCGCCAAAATTTTTGGTGACCGGATTGAAGTTATTTCCGGTTTGCAGGCAGGTGAAACCGTCATAGTCAACCCACAGCAGGCGCACTAATGGACGAGTTGCAAAATCAAAAGCCCAAACGCGGCTTGACCACCAAGATTGTCGAAATTTTTACCACCTCACAGCTATCCATTTTATTTCTGATAATTTCACTGTTGGCTGGCGCAGCGGCGCTAACGCTCACACCGCGTGAAGAAGACCCGCAGATTGTCGTGCCGGTTATGGATGTATTGATTGAATATCCGGGCGCTTCCAGCGAAGAAGTTGAAAAGCTGGTGTCTACGCCGCTAGAGGTTTTGCTAAAACAAATTGAAGGTGTGGAATATGTCTATTCCATCTCCAAACCCGGGGCGGCGATGGTAACTGTCCGTTATTTTGTCGGCCAAGATTTTGAAGACAGTCTGGTTAAAACCTGGGATCGGCTGATGTCCAACCAGAATCTTATTCCCGCTGGCGTTACCCACTGGAAAGTAAGTCCGGTGGAGATCGACAACGTGCCTATCGTTTTGTTGACACTTTCTGCGCAAAATAATAACTATGACTCCATGTCGTTACGACGTATTGCCGATGAGCTGATTATTTCGTTAAGAAGTGTCGGTGATGTGGGCAAAAGTTGGGTGGTTGGCGGCGAACAACGCCAAGTATCCATTTATGCCAATCCGGCTAGCTTGGCGGCCCATGGTGTAACATTGATTGAAGTCACCCAGGCGCTCGCCAATGCCAACGTTAATCTGCAAGCCGGCAGCTTTGAACGTAATAACCGCGAGACTTTGCTGGAAGCCGGCCCGCATTTTAGCTCATCAACAGAAGTCGGCGCGACCGTTATAAAAAGTGTTGCCGGACGTCCTGTTTTTCTGCGTGATGTGGCGCGTATTGAAGACGGCCCTGCTGATGTCGATCATTACACCCGCATCGGTTTTGGCCCTGCGGTCGACGAAATGCCGACGATTGGCAAAGCCACCGGTAACCCGCCGCAAGTCGGGCAAGAACGGCCGATGGTTACCATTGCCGTTGCCAAACGTAAAGGCAGTAATGCCGTTCACGTTGCCGAAGCCGTTATTGCCAACGCAGAAAAAATGCGCGGCACGCTGATCCCCGAAGATGTGTTGTTAACCGTTACCCGTGATTATGGTGAAACCGCTAACGACAAAGTTAACGAACTGGTTAAACACTTAAGTTTTGCTATCGTGATTATCGTGGTGTTACTGGCTTTTTCACTGGGGCTGAAAGAATCCTTTATCGTGTCCATTGCTGTACCGATGACCTTGGCGCTGACCTTGTTGCTGGATTATATTTCCGGTTACACCATTAACCGCGTCACTTTGTTTGCCTTGATTCTGTCGTTGGGCTTGCTGGTTGATGACCCGATAGTCGATGTCGAAAATATCCACAGGCATTACAAATTACGTAAAGAATCACCATTGGAAGCACTGTTGACGGCGGTTGATGAAGTCAGGCCACCGACTATTTTGGCGACGTTTACGGTGATTGTGTCATTTTTGCCGATGTTTTTTATCACCGGCATGATGGGGCCCTACATGGCACCGATGGCGTTTAACGTGCCGATCGCGATGATTGTCTCGTTAATTGTGGCTTTTACCGTCACGCCCTGGGCCAGTTTCAAACTGCTGCAAAGTGAATATCACAAACACAGCGACGAAGCGCCCATAGTCCTTCAGCAAACGTTTATTTATAAAACCTATCGCGCCGCACTTGGCCCTTTACTGGCGACTTCTGGCCGTGCCAAATTATTTTTAATGATTGTGCTGATCGCTTTTGTGGGCTCAACGATGCTGGCGGTTACCCGCGCCGTGCCGCTTAAATTATTGCCCTTCGATAATAAAAACGAATTGCAAATCATGATTGATATGCCGCGCGGCTCAACCCTGGAAAAAACCGATGAGGTCGCCCGTGCCTTGGGCAGTTATTTAGCCACCGTTAATGAAGTTACCGATTATCAAACCTATACCGGTTTGGCTGCGCCGATGGATTTTAACGGCATGGTACGCCACTATTATTTACGGAGCGGTGGCTATTTAGGTGAGGTCAGAATTAATTTACTGCCCAAAGACCAGCGGGAACAGCAGTCGCACGAAATCGCGTTACGCATTCGACCTGACATAGAACAACTCGGTAAAAAATACGGTGCAAATCTTAAAATTATAGAAATTCCACCCGGGCCACCGGTACTTTCCGGTCTGGTTGCTGAAATTTATGGCCCGCCTGAAGCCACGATTGACAGTTTGATAGCCGTCTCCAAGCGCGTCAGGGCAGACATGGAAAAAACCGAAGGCGTGGTCGATGTGGATGACTTTTCCGAAGCACCCCATGACAAAGTGCATTTTCAGTTAAACCGTGAAAAAGCCGCCTTGTCGGGTGTCAGCGTTGCCCAAGTGGCAGAAACGCTGCGTATTGCGGCGGCAGGTCAAACAGTGGGCATTGTTCATTCGGACAGGGAGCGTCAACCGCTGGAAATTAACCTGCAACTGCCGCGTGCGCTACGTTCATCAGTCCCTGATTTATTGGCCTTGCGAGTAAAAACCGGACAAGGCGAGTTGATGCCCTTAAGTGAGCTAGGTACCGCGAGCACTGTCATTGACGACCAGCCGATTTATCACAAAAATCTGCAACGGGTTAGCTACGTTATTGCCGAAATGGCGGGGCGCAGTCCGGTAGAGGCGGTTTTTGATCTCAATGACACGTTTGCCGAACGTCCCTTGCCGCAAGGTTATACCGCCGAACTGGCCGGTGAAGGTGAGTGGAAAATTACCGTCGATGTGTTTCGTGATCTTGGGCTCGCTTTTGCGGCCGCCTTGGTGATGATTTATGTTTTACTGGTCGGACAAACCGGCTCATTATCCGTACCTCTGGTCATGATGATAGCTATTCCCTTGACGGTCATCGGCATCATGCCGGGATTTTGGCTGCTTAACCAGTTTATGGCAACGCCTGTCGGCGCTTACCCCAACCCCATTTATTTTACCGCCACCGCCATGATCGGCATGATTGCCTTGGCAGGTATTGTCGTGCGCAACTCCATTATTTTGATAGATTTTATCGAACGTATCCGCGCCCGAGCCGATGTGACCCTTGCCGATGCCCTGATCGAAGCCGGTGCCATTCGCTTGCGCCCCATCTTCCTGACTGCGGGAGCGGCCATGTTTGGTGCGTTTGTGATTATCCTTGACCCGATATTTTCAGGACTGGCCTGGAGCTTCATCTTTGGTATATTTGCCTCGACCTTGTTTTCACTGCTGGTGATTCCGGTGGTTTATTTTTTGATTAATAAGGAAAAGAACGCAGATAAGCAGTAGATTTAAAAAAATGAACAATTTTTTATTTTTCAAGCAGGTTTCTGAGTCCCAAAATTATTTTATGAAGCGCACACTTGCTAACATCATTATCGACATAATCGCGGCATTTCTACTGTTAGGCATGATTGCGACAGGTTACCTGCTTCGTTTTCCGTTACCACCCGGTAGCAACAAAATGTTGAGCTTGTGGGGTTATACCCGGCACCAATGGGGCGATATTCATTTCTGGATTAGCTTGGGGCTTTTGATAGTATTTTTTGTTCATTTGGTTCTGCATTGGAATTGGATAGTCACTGTTATCGGTAAACGCTGTCATTGGGTAAAAACCGCTCACCCTTCGCTGATTCGTAGTGGTATTTTAACAAGTGTCATAGTCATTCTTTTGATGGCGCTTTTTGCATGGACTGCTCAACATAGCGTTACAGAAATAGCCGATCCAATGCGGGGAAAACATTCGGGTCATAGGAGTTATAGTGATCAGGTTAATCAATCGTTAGCCGTCTCGCCGATACAGAACAGTGTCGATCAAGAACCGGTAGAATTCTGGACAGATATTTATCCAATATTAGAAAATAACTGCTTGTCATGTCATGGCCCACAAAAACAATTTGCTGATTTTCGTATTGATCGTCGTGAAGATTTCTTCGGAAGTAACGGAAAATCGCCTTTGATTTTATCGGGACAGAGTGTTATTAGCCCATTGATCGAGATTGTTTCCGGTGCAAGAAAGAATATGTCTATGGCGAATAGTCATAAACTTGTTGAACAAGACGTCATGAAACTAAAAACCTGGATAGATTCAGGAGCAGAGTGGATTGTAAAAACTGACGTTAAGAAATAACCGCCCTGCGAGGCGAGAATGTAACCTCGGCGCGTAGGGCGTATAAGCGAAGCGTCATACACCGAATTGTGGTTGCTATCACCCGCATGGAAGTTACCACTTTGCACCATTTAATACTGCCATTATTTCATTGCATCCCGTCTTTTTGACAAACCGGCAATTCGTAACTTTCTTCCAAGCGTGACGGGGTTTGCAACCCCATCCGAAACGTTTAAGGACTTTAACGTGAGTAGGATTTTAACCGCCATCCATACCCTTTATACCGTACTGATCAAGACTGACGTTTCAGTTGCAAATAATGTCGATTTGAACGTCCCTCAATTGCATTTAATTCCGGTCGAAAATGCGCTGATTTCATTTTTTTAGTTTTTAATTGCATATTAATGCGCCTATTGTACCAAGTAGCAATAGTAATTCTGGTTTGAGAATGGTATATTAATGCCAATTTAGCCACTTAATAAGTAATATTATGGCAAAAGATACCGCTAAACTTGTCGTGAGAGAAGGACGGAAAATCACAGGACTTTTTAAAAAAGTTGGCTGGATTGCAAATTATCTTAATTTTAATAATTTATGAGAAAAATATAATGAAGAATCTTTTTCAAAAACTTCTTTTAATACTGATAGCTGTAATATCTACACAAGGCGAGTGCTACGCAAATAGTGTTGTAGATGCCGGTTGGCAAGCTTTTAATTTCGGTTCTATAGGGACAACAGGTACGCTGTTTAATGAAACAACTGCAAATAACGTTAATTTAACTATTACAGACGCATTCGTGGTCGGTGATCAATTTGCTATTTTTGATAATGGAGTTCTGCTTGGAAATACGAGTAATCCAAATATGAGCGCATCTTGGACAAGTGATCCAACTGCCGCAATAGCTACAGGTTTTAGTAATATATCATTTAATCTATTGTCAGGAATAAACGATGTGACATATCAGGTTATCGCATCTGCTCCTGGTTATCCTAGCGGTGGTGGTGCTTTTTTTAACGCAATCACAGTATCAGCTGTCCCAGTGCCAGCCGCTATCTGGATGTTCGCATCTGGCTTAGTAGGTTTAGTGGCTTTCCGTAAAAAGTCTCAAGTTTAGTCCTCACGCGGGACGGGGTTTATAACCCCGTCCCAATCGTTTGATGCTACTGTTATCTTTGTACTATGAAAGCTCGTATATAAGCGAAGCGTCATACACTGAATTTGGCATTATCATCCACCTGAAATGTTTAACGTTGCGCCATTTCATAACGCAAGTCTTATAAAATCACATAATCGATGGCTGAGACTTGATTGATCGTAATTATTCAGACCCCTTAACCAAAGGAAGCCTGGGCACAGAAAATCCCGC
>JBAXXH010000028.1:0-37065 GCA_037127995.1 Methylococcaceae bacterium
TAAATTATAACACGGAAATTTTTCAATCCTATCTATTCATCTGCGTGGGACTATAGGTCAATGAAAGTCCAGTTGCAAAGACTCCGTATTTTCTAATGGTAATATTTCTGGTTATGCAAAATTTTTGGCTATACTATATAAAGTGTAGAATTTGATTAAGCGTCAATAGCTTAATCAACACGACAAAATACCTTTAGCGAAATTCCACACTACACTACGCAGTAGTAGACAAAAAGACCGATAAGGAGCATCCACTTAATAGCTTTAGCGTCATATCTCAAGCCTCTCAGGGAAGAAGAGAGAATATGATGATCAGGGGTTTCATGCGCATTCTCAAGTTGTGTCTATTTTTCACTGAAAATCGCCTTAATACCTATCGGTAATAAACTTATTAATACAAGCAGGTTTTATAATATGAAAAATAGACGACTGGATTCTTCACAACTATATAAACCTTGCAATGTTGAACAATTAAAATTCGATTCTACCGAAGCGCTTGAAGATATCGATATTACCGTGGGTCAAGAACGAGCGGTTGATGCTATAAAATTTGGTATTCGCATTCAGAAAAACGGTTTTAATATTTTCGCAATGGCACCCGCCGGTACCGGAAAATTAACCACGGTAAGACAGTTGGTTGAGCACGAAGCCAGCCGGCAAGCCATCCCTTCAGAGTGGTGTTATGTCAATAATTTTAGCCAACCGGCCAAGCCTTCGGCTATTAAATTAATACCGGGGCAAGGTAAATATTTTAAGGAAGATATGGAGCAATTGATTGACGAGCTCAGTGTCGCCATACCGGCTGCGTTTGATGGTGATGAATACCGCTCCAGGGAAGGTGAAATTGAAAGTCAATCCCGGCAACGGGAAATAGATGAACTAAGCCAATTACGTGATAAGGCCGCAAATGCTCATGTCATTCTTATAGAAACTCCCACCGGCTACGCTTTTTCTCCAGCCGATGAAAACAATGAAATGATTACGCCCGAGCAGTTTAATAAGCTGGATAAGGATAAACAGCATGCAATAAAAAAATCCATTATTGAATTACAGGACGACTTGGCGAAATTGTTAAAAAATTTCCCTGCCTGGCGAAAGGAAGCCAAGCGCAAATTACAAGCCCTGAATCGTGAAGTGGCTGAACTGGCGGTCAATCACAGCATTGATGAATTGATCGAGAAATATGCTAAACAGGAAGCCATTCTTGGCTATCTGAATGATGTACAAAAAGATATTGTTGAGCATGTCCGCGATTTTATTCCGCGCAGCGAAAAAGTCCTGTCATTTATGGAGTTACCACAGGAATCAAATCCATTTAAACGCTATCAGGTCAATTTGATGGTTGATTTTAGTCATACAAAATCTGCTCCGGTGATTTTTGAAGATCACCCAAATTACAGTAATCTGCTGGGCCGTATTGATCATCAGGCTTATATGGGGTCGTTGGTTACTGACTTCACCATGATTAAGCCGGGGGCTTTGCATAAAGCCAATGGTGGTTATCTGATACTGGATGCCAGAAAAATATTGATTCAACCTTATAGTTGGGAAACGCTTAAAAGAACCTTGCAGGCCGGTGAAATACGTATTGAATCTTTGGAGCGGGCGCTCAGTATAATAAGTACGTCATCACTGGAACCGGAACCCATCCCGTTAGACGTAAAAATAATTCTGGTAGGTGACCCGTTAATTTATTATTTATTAAGTGCTTATGATCCTGAATTTCATAATCTCTTTAAAGTTGCGGCAGATTTTGATGAATCCGTTTCCAGAGAAAAAAGCAGTCATGACTATGCGCGTTTACTGGCAACCATTGCCCGGCGCGAAAAACTAAAGCCACTCAGCCAAAATGCTGTCGCCCGGGTTATCGAGCATAGCGCCAGATTGGTCGGTGATGCAGAAAAATTGCTAACGCATCTTGAAACCATTAAGGACTTATTAACAGAATCCAATTATTGGGCTGAAGATAATGGCCACGTCCATATAACCAACAGTGATATACAGCAAGCCATTGATCATAAAACCCACCGGCTGGATAAAATTAGAGAAAAGCTCTATGAGCATATTGAGCGTGGTACGCTTTTAATTGATGTTGAAGGTGTCGTGATTGGCCAGATTAATGCACTGTCAGTCTTGCAATTGGGAGAGTTTTCATTTGGACAGCCTTCACGTATTACCGCAGCAACGCGTCTGGGTAGCGGAAAAGTGGTCGATATAGAGCGTGAAATTGAATTGGGCGGGGCTATTCATTCAAAAGGCGTGCTCATATTGTCGAGCTTTATCGCTGCACGGTATGCCCGAAAAACTATGTTTTCAATAGCGACCAGTTTGGTGTTTGAGCAATCTTATGGTTCTGTAGAGGGTGACAGCGCATCTTTGGCTGAAGCGTGTGTTATTTTATCATCCATTGCCCAGATTCCTTTAAGGCAGGATCTCGCTATCACCGGCTCAATAAACCAGCTGGGGCAAGTTCAGCCGATAGGCGGCGTTAATGAAAAAATTGAGGGGTTTTTCGATATTTGCGCCAAAAAAGGTTTAACCGGCACGCAGGGCGTAATCATTCCTGCCATCAATATCAAACACTTAATGTTGCGCTGGGATGTGGTACATGCCGCTCAATCCGGTCAATTTAGCATCTATGCCGTAACAACGGTCGATGACGCGATTGAGCTACTGACCGGTATAGACGCAGGAATTGCCAACGAACAGGGAACCTATCCGCTGGAATCATTTAATGGTCAGGTCGACGTCCAGTTACAGCAATTTACCATGATTAAAAAAGATTTTATGGGTAAATCCAAAGTGGCAGCTGATAAGCCCCCGTTATAATGAAGGGCTATAGATTTTCAGATAAATAATTTCGATGCTAACGGATACCATCCCTTTAAGGGATGTTATCCGTCTGGACTCAAAACTTCATGTAATGGAAATTTAATTTCTGAAAGACTATAAAATTCAATAAAACAATAACTTGTCGTCGTTGCCAAACAGGACGGCGACAAAATAACAGCCAAATCCAACGCTGTGATGCTTTCTTGTTTAGCGTTTTTATTTGTCAGCGACCTTAACCAGCCAGCCGGTCTTGTCATCACAACCCATTTCCGCCTTTGCACTGACATCAATTCTGACATATTTCCCATTTAAGGACGCAGGTAATTTTGCTTTGACCAGGTGAAAGCTGCTATTACTTTCTACTTTAAACGGGAGCGCTTCTTTTTTGGCTATTAACTTTATGGTGCCGGGGTCTGCCCAGGATGATACTTTTATAATAAACTCTGATTCGGGTGCAACTTCAATATTATCAGGCGCTTTATATTCAGTAAGATTAAAATCAGTGAAGCGTGGTTTTTTGCATTCTTTCTCTAATTCTTCAGGGCTGTAGGCGACTGCCGCGCCATTAGATAAAACGACAGCAATAAATAGTGCGGATTTAAGCAGTTTTGTTACTTTCATATTTTTTCCTCAATAAAGACCGGGTGTTATTTTTAATTTTTAATTTATTGATACACAAGGCCACTTTAAGTATTTTTGTAATTTAATTCAACTATTTTGGCAGCATTTGAAAGTCAATGACTAAACACTCGCAAACTTTTTTCATATCCTTCACAAAAAATGACGATGTCTTGTACAATACAATATATATTTAAATTTAAAAGAGACAATAACATTGAGCCAAAAAAACCAGGAAAGCTTAAATTATAAAAGTGCCGGCGTTGATATTGCGGCAGGTAATGAATTAGTTGAGCGTATCAAACCCATTGCAGCCAGAACACGCACAGCAGGTGTTATGTCGGGTTTGGGCGGGTTCGGCTCAATGTTTGAACTGCCCCTGGATCGTTATAAAAACCCGATTCTGGTTTCAGGAACGGATGGCGTAGGTACCAAGCTAAAACTGGCCATAGATTTGGGTATCCATAATACGGTCGGTATCGATTTGGTCGCTATGTGCGTCAACGATATTATTGTGCAAGGGGCGGAGCCGTTGTTTTTTCTGGATTATTTCGCCACTGGCAAGCTGGATGTTGATACGGCGGCATCAGTGATCGATGGTATAGGCAAGGGATGTGAGTTGGCTGGCGCTGCGCTGGTGGGCGGTGAAACTGCGGAAATGCCTGGTATGTATGCTGATGGCGAGTATGATCTGGCGGGTTTTTGCGTAGGCATCGTGGAAAAAAGCAAAGTACTGGACGGCAGCAAAGTCAAAGTAGGTGATAAGCTGATTGGCATTGCCTCGTCCGGCCCGCATTCCAATGGCTACTCTTTAATTAGAAAAATAATTGCCCACAGCAATTCAGCGCTTACCGATGTGTTTGGTGATAAAACCTTAGGCGTGGCTTTATTGGAGCCGACTAAAATTTATGTCAAATCGTTATTGGCCTTATTGGAAAAAGTACCCGTTCATGCCTTTGCCCATATTACGGGCGGTGGTTTAACCGAGAATTTACCACGCGTACTGCCGGTCGGGCTTAATGCGAACATTGACCTTTCTTCCTGGACGTTTCCTGATATTTTCTTATGGCTGCAAGAACAGGGCAATGTATCTCAAGCGGATATGCTAACCACCTTCAATTGTGGTATCGGCATGATCGTGTGTGTTGCCGCAGAAGATGAAAAAGCGACCCTTGAAGCACTGCAAGCTTTGCGTGAAACAGTTTTCGTTATTGGCGAACTGGTTGAGTCAGAAGGCAAGCCTGAAGTTAATTATATCAATTAGTCCATTAAGCGCTCTTGCCTGGAGTCGATTAGTTTTTTTCAGGCGAGGGCGTATCGGTTAAATCAGGTTACACATAGCATTCTTACGAAATGCTTTAAATCTTAATAATGGCCATGCAAAAATTACCCATAACACTATATCGTACAGCCCAAGTTAGAGAGCTTGACCGAATAGTGATACAAGAAGCAGGTATTTCCGGTTTTGAATTAATGAGCCGAGCCGGTTATGAGGTTTTTCAGTGGTTCAGGAATAAATGCCCGAATAGTCAATCAGTCGCTGTTTTTTGTGGCACCGGTAATAATGCCGGTGATGGCTATATTATCGCCAGGTTGGCTTTGGAAGCCGGCTTGAAGGTGAGCGTTTACTGTCTTGCAAACCCTGAAAATAGTAAAGGTGACGCGCTGACTGCTTACCAAAGCTATACTCAGGCAAGCGGAACGGTTATTCCTTTTCAGGGCGATGAAAGCATTGATGCCGACGTGATTGTTGATGCTTTGCTAGGCACTGGACTGGATCGGCCGGTAACGGGGCTTTATGCCCAAGCCATTCAGCTTATCAACAAGTCGGCTGGGTATGTTGTTGCGGTAGACAGTCCATCGGGCTTAAATGCGGATACCGGCAATGTGCTGGGCTGTGCAGTAAAAGCGGATTGTACCGTTACTTTTATCGCTTTGAAACAAGGATTATTGACCGGACACGCCGCTGATTATTGCGGTGAAATTTGTTATGCCTCATTAGCCGTGCCGGAGACTATTTTTCAAACCATTTCACCGTCAGCAGTTCGTGTCGTTAAAACACCGTTGCCACGTCGTCAACGGTGTTCGCATAAAGGTAATTACGGGCATGTGCTGATAGTGGGTGGTGATTGCGGTTATTCCGGTGCCGCAAGACTGGCCGGTGAAGCGGCTTTGCGAGTGGGTGCCGGCTTGGTTAGTATCGCAACACGACCAGAACATGCAGGGTTAATGAACCTAAACCGGCCGGAATTAATGTGTCATGGTGTCAGTAGTGCCAAGCAGTTATCCGGTTTGTTGGAGAAAGCCAATGTCGTTGTGATAGGCCCCGGGTTGGGACAAAGTGAGTGGGCAACAGAACTGTTTATGGCAACTCTGGCCGCTCAAAAATCGATGATTATAGATGCGGACGGATTAAATCTTTTGGCGGGTTTATCTATTACCCATCCTGACTGGATTTTAACGCCCCATCCGGGTGAAGCGGCAAGGTTATTAAAGTGCTCTACGGCCGACATACAACAAGACCGGTTTGCCGCTGTTTTGGCGATTCAGGTCAACTATGGCGGTGTTGCCATTCTTAAAGGTGCCGGGACTTTAATTGCTTCTAAAGATCAGTGTGCCGTTTCTACCACAGGAAATCCAGGTATGGCTTCTGGAGGTATGGGTGATGTGCTGTCCGGTGTCATTGCCGGTTTACTGGCGCAAGGCTTGTCTTTACAAGATGCGGCGCAACAAGGGGTTTACAGGCACGGACAGGCGGCTGATAGGTCAGCAGAAAAGGACGGTGAAAGAGGTTTGTTGGCCAGTGATTTAATGCCCTATCTCAGAGGGAGTGTATGATGCAGAAGCATTTGGAAAATGCAGAAGAAACAGAGCGGTTTGGCGCAGAATTATTTACGTCTTTGCCCTCAAAAAGCCTGGTTTTTTTATACGGCGATTTAGGCGCAGGAAAAACAACAATGGTCAGAGGTTTTCTTAGAGCCGCCGGCTATCATGGCACCGTTAAAAGCCCAACCTATACGTTAGTCGAAGAATACGAAGTAGGCGGTCGCAAAATATTTCATTTTGATTTATATCGAGTCGTTGATCCCGAAGAATTGGAATGGATGGGTATACGGGATTATTTCGATCAGGATAGTATCTGCTTTATTGAATGGCCTGACAACGGTGAGGGCTTTTTGCCAAAACCTGATAGAATTATCACTTTAAATATGCATGGGCTTGCACGGTCATTAAATATGGAGTATGGTTTGTAAAAAAAATCACAAGGGGTCTATAAAAACAACGACATACTGGCATAAATAAGCTTGTTGTCGGTGGAGTGTCGATATGAGAAATTACTGCAAAATCTTATTGTTCTCTGGATTACAGTTAATGTCTGTGTCCGGTTATGCACAACAAATCAACGTAAATTCATTGCGTTATACCACTAACCCAAACCAAAACCAGATAACTTTTGAGGTAACGTCATCGCCACAACACCGGGTTTTTGTTATGGATAATCCGTCACGTTTGGTTATTGATATTAAAAATGCCCAACTAGACCATTCATTAAATCAACCCTCGGTAGCGCATCCATTGTTTAGCCGAGTCCGTTCGGGCATAAAAAACGACACTGACTTAAGAGTTGTTTTTGATTTAAAAACACCGATTAATCTAAAAAAACTCACATTAAGCTCTGATAATAGCGATGAGCATCGTTTAGTGATTGATTTGTTGGATAAAGACTCGGTTGCCACCACAAAAAATGAAGATAAAGAAGTGGCCAAAACAGTTGCAAGTTTATCGCTTGAACCTAAATTGGTTGAGACCAAGGCAGTTAATACTAAAGCCGTTGCCGTTAAATCGACTGAATCTACACGATCCAATCGCATCGTGATTGCGATTGATCCGGGGCATGGTGGAGATGATCCCGGCGCTCATGGGCCTCATGGTACCGAGGAAAAAAAAGTGACCTTTGCAATGGCTAAAAAACTGGAAGCATTAATTAATGCACAACCGGGAATGAAAGCGGTCATGGTTCGTAAAGGTGATTACTACGTAGGACTTAGAGACCGGATGAAAATTGCCAGGACAGCCAAAGCGGATTTATTTGTTTCAATACATGCCGATGCCTTCCAGGATTCCGAAGTTAAAGGCGCGTCCGTTTACACCTTATCCACCAGTGGCGCCTCAAGTGAAGCCGCGCGTTGGCTGGCAGACAGTGCCAATGCCTCTGATTTGGTGGGGGTTAGCCTTAACGATAAAGAAGATGTGTTGGCATCAGTCTTATTGGATTTATCGCAAACAGCAACCCAGGAAGCCAGCGTTAATGTTGCCAATCAAGTATTAAAAAGCTTCGATAACATTTCACAATTACATAAGGGCTCCGTACAAAAAGCCGGCTTTCTGGTGTTGAAATCGCCTGATATACCGTCCATATTGGTGGAAACCGCTTTTATCTCAAATGCCTCGGAAGAACAAAATTTACTGAGTAACCAGTATCAATCAAAAGTGGCCAGTGCAATTTTTAAAGGCGTACTCAGTTACTTTAGGCAATCATCACCGGTTGATAACAGAATCGCGGCCTTGGATCTGTAAGTTGTAATTTGCCGATAGGCTATTGGTTGCCTACATCAAGAAAATAATCAGGTCAATTAAAAACAGGCCTTCTTGTCTTGGCAAGAAGGCCTGACTATTCACAGCAACAAAGCATGTCTGGCGGGTAATACTGCTACCGTTAATAAAAGACACCATCTTCCCTGCCTAAAATTCAATAGCTACTGAAAAATACCTGAACCGGGTTGAAAAATTAACGCCATTAGAGGGTAGTCCAAATTTCATGCGCGTTCTTAACCAGTGATTATTTTAATCGCTATCGGCCTGAGTCATGAAACTGTCACTTAATTATGCACTATTTTGGGGCGTTTTTTGTTATCATAATCGTTATAATCAGAACCGTTTTTAAGTAAGCAGCGATTCTACGGGGTTTGGTCTATAAATTGCTTATATAAACATAACGCTTTTGTATCAAAACGACCGATAAAAAAAATGTATAAACGCATACTGGATCATCTTAATACCGCAATTTTATTATTTGATCATGAATTAATACTGACCTATGTTAATACGACCGGAGAAATTCTGCTGGCTGACAGTGCGCATCACTTGATAGGTCAAAGTGCAGAGGAGTTATTTCGATCTTCCGATCCTGCATTGCTGATTAATTTGAAGCAATCCCTGGCGATGTCAGAACCCCTGGTTGATCGAGGGCTGACACTGAACCGAATGACTAATAATGTGACCACCAGCTTTAGTGCAACCCCGTTGCTGGTTAATGAAGCCGTTAGTGAAATTCTGGTCGAGCTTCAACAGGTGGATAATCATTTGCGGATTTCCAAAGAAGAGCAATTATTAACCCAACAGAATACGGCGCGATTGTTGATTAGAGGTTTGGCACATGAAATCAAAAACCCGTTAGGCGGTTTGCGCGGCGCAGCTCAGTTGTTGGATTTGGAATTACATGATCCGGAACTTAAAGAATATACCCAAATTATTATTGACGAATCAGATCGTCTGCAAGGGTTGATGGATAAAATGCTGGGGCCTAATAGATTGCCTAATAAAAAAGCACTTAATATTCATGAGGTGTTGGAGCGAGTCAGGCAATTGATACAAGCGGAATCCAGCGGCACTCTGACGATTAAAAATGATTATGATCCCAGTATTCCGGAGATCTTTGCCGACAAAGATCAACTGATTCAGGCTATTTTAAATATTGCCAGAAATGCGGTGCAAGCAATGGAAGGGAAAGGCAATATTATCTTTAAAACACGCATACACCGGCAGATGAATATAGGCCGTAAACGGTATAGACTGGCGGTAAAGTGCGATATTATCGATAACGGACCGGGTGTGGATGTTAATATGATGAGTCAAATATTTTATCCCATGATTACCGGTCGAGCCGAAGGCACCGGGCTGGGTTTATCCATTGCGCAAGCATTGATTAATCAGCATAACGGCCTGGTTGAGTGCAACAGCGAGCCAGGCAATACGGTATTTTCAATTTTTTTACCCATGGAGACTGTTAATGAGCAAGCCTGATAATGTCTGGATCATTGATGATGATAAATCCATACGCTGGGTTGTTGAGAAAGCCTTGCAAAAAGCCGGTATCATCACTCGCAGCTTTGCTTCCGGTAAAGAGTTATTGGCGGCTTTACAGGGTGATTTGCCAGATGCCTTGATAACCGATATTCGTATGCCTGGCATGGATGGCCTGGAACTTTTAGACAAGGTTCAGCACAGTCACCCCAATTTACCGGTTATTGTCATGACGGCTCATTCCGACCTGGAAAGTGCGGTTTCGGCGTTTCATGGCGGTGCTTTTGAGTATTTGCCCAAGCCTTTTGATATTAAAGAAGTGGTTAATCTGGCGCAACGTGCCTGCATCCATGGGCGACAACAACAAGACGATGCGCATCGTGCTGCGGCCACTATTGAACCTACCCCTGAAATTATAGGCGAAGCGCCGGCAATGCAAGAGGTTTTTCGGGCGATAGGCAGGCTGGCTCGTTCACACATTACGGTACTGATTAATGGCGAATCGGGAACGGGCAAGGAATTAGTGGCTAAAGCGCTGCACCGTCATAGTCCCAGAGCTAAAAATCCTTTTATTGCTTTAAATATGGCCGCTATTCCTAAAGATCTGATGGAATCGGAACTGTTTGGACACGAAAAAGGTGCATTTACGGGAGCGCAATTACGGCGAGCCGGTCGTTTTGAGCAAGCCAACGGAGGAACGCTGTTTCTTGATGAAATAGGCGATATGCCGGCAGAATTGCAAACCCGTTTATTAAGAGTGCTGGCGGATGGCGAGTTTTACCCCGTTGGGGCGCACCTCGCTGTTAAAGTGGATGTGCGTATTATTGCCGCCACTCATCAGAATCTTGAGATATTGGTTGATCAAGGCCGCTTTCGGGAAGATTTATTCCATCGCTTAAATGTGATTCGTATACATATCCCGGCTCTGCGCGAACGCAAACAAGATATTCCTTTGCTGTTGCGCCATTTTTTGCACCATGCCGCTGCCGAGTTGGGTGTAGAAATTAAAACCCTAAAACCTGAAGCAGAGGCGTTTTTAAGTACACTGGAGTGGCCGGGAAACGTAAGACAACTGGAAAATAGTTGTCGCTGGTTAACAGTCATGGCATCTAGTCGAGAAGTTCATTTGCATGATTTACCACCTGAGTTACTCAATACCTCACTGGAAAAAGAGACCGTCGGAACTGATTGGGAATCTTTACTGAGAACTTGGATAGATCAGCAGTTATTGACCAAAGAAGCAGAAGTCGCCAAACAAACCATTCCCGCCGTTGAAGCTATTTTAATTAAAGCCGCTTTAAACTTTACCCGTGGCAAGCGCCACGAAGCTGCAATTCTTTTGGGTTACGGCCGAAATACTCTGACCCGTAAAATCAAAGAATTGGGAATAGAAGAGTAATTGCAATATAATTATTTTATCTATTATTGCCCGATAAATTAAAAAAATCCTTAAAATTTTTATCACCACAAAGACACCAAGGGCACGAAGAAATAAAGCGTTGTGTCCCTGGTGTGTTCTTGATGAATAAAAATGTCTGTTAATAGACCCCTTTAACAGTATTTCACGCTTAGCCGATTCTTTCTGAATACGGCCATGGGTAGCCGGAAGTTGGCTGCTTTCATTCCAATCCGATAGTTTTATTCTGCGCCTAATGACGCCTGACGGGATTTGCAACCCCGTTACTCACGTTATGGTAATTATTCAATCCTCCCTCTTTGAAAAAGAGGGGTTAGGAGAGATTTTATTAGATAAATCCCCCTCAATCCCACTTTTTCAAAGGGGGAGGTGAATACTTACACGTTATGAAATCTATTGAAGCCTTTAAACGATTCAGTCGGAGTTGCAACCCTCGACCGGTGTCTGGTTCTCCCCGTGTCATAATAAAGAAAACGACGGCTTTTTACTTAACCTGCTGTTCGCACCACCACGGATCACAGTCCACCCTGTTGCGCTAATGTGGTGCATAACAGGACGCGCTTAGTCCGGTATTTTTAGAGAGTTAGTCGGGTCATTAAATAAATCTTAATGGAAATGTAAAGATTTTATTAATCCTTACAATGCCATAGGTTACCTCTATAACCCGATAAACAATGCTTGATCCTGTTCGGCCAGGTAATCAGATTCATTTTGGAGCCATACTTGGCACAGTCCATGCTTTAAGTAATGTTGAGTCGTTACTTTAAAATCAAGAGAGGAACAAATGAAATTGATAACCGCTATTGTTAAACCTTTTAAGCTGGATGATGTCCGTGAGGCACTTTCAGATATGGGGGTTTCAGGTGTAACCGTAACCGAAGTCAAAGGTTTTGGTCGCCAAAAAGGTCATACCGAACTCTATCGTGGAGCAGAGTATGTTGTTGATTTTTTACCTAAAGCCAAAGTTGAAGTCGCGGTTGCAGATCAACTGCTTAATCAGGCGGTAGCGGCAATTACCAAAGCGGCCAATACCGGAAAAATTGGTGACGGTAAAATTTTTGTAACTAATTTAGAGCAGGTTGTCCGTATTCGTACCGGTGAAACCGGCGATGAAGCACTCTAGCATTTATAAGGAGGAAAAAAATGAAACATTTATTAAATAGATTTCTGCTGGTCGCTTTGTTGGGTTTTGCAGGCTTTGCGCTTGCCGATCCGGACGCTGCAGTTGCAGCCGCTACACCGACCGTTAATAAAGGCGATACTGCCTGGATGATTATGGCGACTGTGCTGGTTATCCTGATGGTTATCCCTGGTTTGGCATTATTTTATGGTGGTATGGTGCGTGCCAAAAATATGCTTTCAGTGTTAATGCAGGTCTTCGTGATTTTCTCGATGATGGCTATACTCTGGGCAATTTATGGCTATAGTATTGCATTTACTGAAGGTAATGCCTTTTTTGGCGGCTTCAGCAAACTGTTTCTTTTTGGCATAACACCGGACTCACTTGCCGCTACATTCAGCAAAGGGGTTGCCATCCCTGAATATATATACGTTGCCTTCCAGCTTACTTTTGCCGGCATCACGCCGGCTTTGATCATTGGCGCATTTGCCGAGCGGGTTAAATTTTCAGCCATATTAGTGTTTATGCTGATTTGGTTCACCTTTGCCTATTTGCCTATTGCGCACATGGTTTGGTATTGGGCGGGTCCTGATGCCTATACCGATGCTAAAACCGGTGAAGCTGCGGCGGCAACGGCAGGTTTCCTGTTTCAAAAAGGCGCGTTGGACTTTGCCGGGGGCACCGTTGTTCATATCAACGCAGGTATCGCCGGGTTGATAGGTTGTTTGATGGTGGGCAAACGTATCGGTTTTCAAAAGGAATCTCTTGCCCCGCACAGTGTCACGCTGACTATGGTTGGCGCTTCTTTGTTGTGGGTTGGTTGGTTTGGGTTTAATGTAGGCTCCAACTTGGAAGCCAATGGTCTTTCTGCTTTGGTCTTTGTCAATACGTTACTGGCCAGCGCGGCTGCAACGCTTGCCTGGTCAAGCGCTGAATGGATGATACGTGGCAAACCCAGTATGCTGGGCGGTGCTTCCGGTGCTATTGCGGGTTTGGTTGCCATTACGCCAGCTTGTGGCTGGTCAGGACCTATGGGTGCTATTTGCTTGGGAATAGTCGCTGGTGCTGCGTGCTTTGGGGCCGTTACCAGCCTGAAAAGCTTGCTGGGTTACGATGATTCTCTGGATGCTTTCGGCGTACACGGCATTGGCGGGATTATTGGAGCTTTAGGCACCGCTGTAGTTGCAAGCCCCGCGTTAGGCGGCACAGGGGTTTGGGATTACGTTGCCAATGGAGTAGGGGAATACAGCATGTCAACCCAATTTATAAGTCAACTGTGGGGCGTAGCAGTATCTATAATCTGGTCTGGTACGGTATCTTTCATTGCTTTCAAGTTTGTAGATATTATGATTGGACTTCGAGTTAGTGAGGAGTCAGAGCGCGAAGGTCTGGATATTTCTGAACACGGCGAAACAGCTTATCATATTTAATTTAACTTTTTAGTTAATCACCCAATTTTTCAGTAAAGAATTTTGGGTGATAATTGGCTAAATGATTGTCAGCAAGTGTGTTGTTAATTTAAGAAAAGCTTTAACCGGTCAAAGCCAATTATTATTTTTGATCAAAAATCGGGTGCTAAACGCACCCGTTTTTTTGCCTGAAAATTTTAGTTACTATTTCTGAGTGCTTATTACTTAACGACTAATTGTGTTAACAACAGCAAGGTAATCTACAATATCGCTGATTACAAGGCTACGAAAATCAGGCTTTATTAAGTTAAATCACACCTTTTCTGAGCAAGCCCGATAGCGCGGGTGAAACCTCGCTTCATGCAGGTGTTGGAATGGAATAATTTTTAGTATTTATGTACTCAAGTTACAGTAAAAAGCTTGAGGCGTAATTATTCAGTCCCCCCCCCCTTTGAAAAAGAGGGTTAGGGGAGATTTTATTAAATAAATCCCCCTTTTTCAAAGGGGGAGGTGAATACTTACCTTGAGGCTATGCTTAATTAGGACTACCATCATATTCTGATTAGAACTAAACAGATTTAAACACGATGACTTCCCCATTAATATTTCCATCAGTGCTACGTGATTTATTACGGACTCATCAGACTTTTTTATCTTATGCGGCAAGTCTGTGCACACGTTGGATCTAGAGCTCACAATTCGATATTATCATCACCTTAGGCAATACCGCTGCAATTCTTCACGCGAACCATCTGCGAATCGGTCTCATGGTTACGCCGCTCCATATTGGCAATAATGCCTTCAAAACGATGTTTCTTTGTTTTAACCGACCCCGTGCCAGACATAAACTTAAATTCAATAGCCGCATTTCCGCTACCAAAGCACTGCGTCTTGCGCTTCTTTAGGCAGTTCTGAAAAAGGCACTTCAAGATCAAAACCGTAATGCTGGGCCAGTGAACAACTCATTTGATAATAACAGGCATTACGACGATCCCGGCCACGAATATCACCTCCGGCAAAACTGATATCGGGGGTTTGCTCACCAACCAGTTCCCGCTGTGTCCCGTGAGTTATTGGATGGCCATATTCAATGGGATTTTCACAACAAGTCATTATGATTTTATATACTTGTTCTGCCGTAAATTTATCGGGTTATCCAGAGCGCGGGAGATCTTTAAGTCTTTCTGCAACACTTAATTTCGGATTTCCCTTCCAACGCCTAACCCACTTTATGACGGTATTTTTTACAACACCCAGTTCAAGCGCTATAACGCTGACAGGCATACCTTCGTTATCAAGCAAGATGATTCGTGCCTGAAGCACTTTTGCTTGTGATGATTTTCATTTGGCAATAATTTTATGCAGTTCTACTCTTTCTTCTTCTGTCAAAATAAATAGCGTTCGTTTTGTTGTTTCGGCTTATTTTACAAGATTATCATTTTAAATATAGGTCACGAACTTCCGGTTCGTTGTACCAGGTTAATTTCAGAAGCCCGGATAAACCTTGAAAAAGCACTAACTCGCCCCGCAAAAATAAAATACGGCAACCGCAATTTCGGCTATAAACCTGCCAAGTCTAACTTGGGTATTTTTGACCAGACTAAAGTGGGTAGCCCCAATTTCTCTATGCCAATAGTCCTTCACCCATTTTATCGGCATTGCAACTAATTTATAAACTGTCTATTTACAAAACAACCTGTTCAATTAAAAAACAAACTGTCTGGTTTTAAACACCAAGTCCGTAGAAACCTGTTTGGCACTGAATAATATTGGGTGCGAAGCTAGGCTGTCGAAATATAACGAATTGAAACTAAAAAAATTTACCGGTTTTTGGCTTGCCACTTGACAAGAATTCTTTAATTAATTTAATGCAGTTATATCATTATCACGAAACTGAAAAGCAAATATTTAAACATTAATAAAAAACGGTTTATTTCGACAGCCTAGTGCGAAACCCACCCTACCTAGTACCTGCGACAACTTGACGCGCGACAATATGCCATATTTTATAAATGAAAATAACCGGCTAGAATTCCCGCAACTCTTGATATATGTGACCTCCTAAAGGGTTTAAGGGTTTTTGTGCGACCAATGTAAATTGGTCGCATTTTTTTTGCACGCAAGTTAGTTGTTCCTCTTTTATTTTTGCGACAACTTGTCGCATGTTTAATTTTTGTCAGTCAGGCTAGAATCAAAGCCAATTACTTAACGTTTTATATACAGATTTTCTTAACTTTAGGAAGTATGACTTATGTTTAATCAACCGGATTTTTTACTATATGCCAGATTGACCTTGAAAACAAATTGATTTTGCCTACAGCACAACTCTATAACCAAGTCAGTTTTAAGGTTAATGCCTTGTATCAGGATATTCATATAAATTGATTAATGTTCACAGCATGGTAGCAACCGCAGCCAAACAGGTTTATGAGCATCCTTTTGAAACACTTACCGCCTGGTACGAACAAACTGCTTATACCGGCAATGCCTTATCTTCAGGTTCAAGCATCGGTGTTGCCGGTTTACCAAGACTGGCAAGTCAAGGTGAATGCCTGCAAAGAGGCAACCGGTCAATATTTACAGGCTTTTTGGGATAATCCCGATCAAGTGGCCTTGGCGACTATTGAGCCATTGACTCGTTATGTGACAGCGGTTGGTGCGCAGTCTGAGCGGTATTGGCAACTGCTTTTAGACAACCCGGAACAATTGATGGCATCGGCACTCGCTCCGGTAAACGGCTATCTGGCCTCACTGACTCAAGAGACTGAAGCGGTTTTAATTAGCAGTTATTATGTGCTGGCTGAGTTATTTCGTTTGTTAATGATGCAGCCTTCAGTGACTCTACAGGCTTTATATAACAATGTGTTATCATCTTTACTGGAAGTTTGTTTTGATATTATTTCATCGTTATTGCTCATCGCGTGAAATATTGTAAGGAGTAATTTTCACCGACCGAGTTTGTCGTGCATGATAAGTATTAAAGAAGTGTTTATATTCGCTTAATGCGGTGTTTTTGACCGCAGTTTTTAGCTACCTTTTCATCTGACTCTAAGTGAACTCAGGGCGGCGCAATATAATAGATATAAGCGTTAAGGCTTGAATCCGAAGATAACTTTAAAACAAAAACGTAATACCTTATTTCAGCAACCCCTCGATAACATCCCCTTTTAACGGGATTTTAATTGTCTTGGCGTTATTTAATTTCTGTAGCGTGGAATACAAACCTTTAATATTTGTAAATCAACTCGGGTTAGTCTGTAGTGTTAATAAGGTATCGTTAATGTTTGGCTGACCCTGAATTGAGTTTAATCAAGAAAAATAAAATCCTTATGCACCAAACTGCTGAAGCCAAACATTTCATCCTCGCCCATCAGACCCGACGTCGCGTTCGAATTATCGCACCGAATATACGCAGGGATCAGGAGCGTGCTTCCATATTGGAAATGTTGTTAGGTAAACGGCAAGGCATTGAAGCAGTAAAAATCGTTCCTGCGATAGCCTCGGTGACGATTCATTTTGATCCGGAATACCTGCCTGTCGCCAATCTATTGAAGCTTTTGGAAACGGTCATAGCTAACATTGGACTGAGGCCGCGTGTCACGACTAACACCCTAAAGCAGAGAAACACCCCATCCAGTAACGTATTACAGGATTTTTTTATTGGCATTGGCGGCATGAGCTGTGCGTCCTGCGCCTTATTTCTGGAAATGATGTTGCAACGTGAACCCTACATCACTAAAGCGACCGTTAATTATGTGACGGAGACGGCTAGCGTCAAGGGTTATGTTTCCAAAGAAAAGCTTTTTAAAATCATCTCTGAAAATGGCTACCAAGCCTTTTCAATCGATACGCTGACAGAACGAAAATGGGTGCTTGAATTAGAGCGCAAACATTTACTTAGGGTAAAAAAACACCTCATAACCATAGGCTGGTCAAGCTTGCCAGTGTTACTAATTAGCCTCTTGCGCTCAAGATCACTCCCCTTTTTGCTGCTGCAAGCCTTGTTCGCGACACCTGTGGTTTTATTTGGCGGCAGGGATATTTTTAAAAAAGCGCTACATCAAGCGAAGCAAGGTTCTGCCAATACAGATAGCTTGATTACACTGGGCGTAGGCGCAGCGTACATTTACAGTTTGGCATCTTTATTTCGCAACCGCCGCCATATTTACTTTGATACCGCAACGGCCATCATTGATTTTGTTCTGTTAGGCCGATATCTGGAAGAGCTGGCAAAAAGCAAAGTGATCAACGACATCCGTAAACTGGTAAACCTGCAACCTTTGGAGGCAACCTTATTAATTGCGGATCAAGAAACGAAAATAAGTGCCGATAAAATCACGGTAGATGCTGTTTTGCTGATTCGTCCCGGTGAAAAAATACCGGCTGACGGTTTAGTCATAAAGGGTTTTTCCAGCGTTGATGAAGCCATGGTAACCGGCTCCAGCACTCCCTGCATAAAGGAGTTTGGACATAAGGTCTACGAGGGCTGTATCAATGGTCATGGCGTTTTGCATATCCGTGCCACAGCAACCGGCAAGGATACCGTTTTATCCGGTTTGATACGCAGGGTCGATCAGGCGCAGGCTTCAAAATTGCCGATTCAAAAAACGGTTGATGCCTTTTCATCGGTATTTGTGCCATTGATTATAGTGCTGTCAGGCATGACTTTTGGGGGCTGGCTTCTGGCTCGAGAACGTATGGCATACGCCTTGGCCAATGCCATTGCCGTACTGCTGATTTCCTGCCCCTGCGCCCTGGAATTGGCAACATCGTCGGCAACCATCACAGCGACAGGGCAGGCAGCACGACGAGGCATTTATATTCGTAATGGCGAAGCATTGGAAACGGCAGCCACCATCGATATCGTTATCTTTGATAAAACCGGCACCCTTACCGAAGGCAATGCCAACGTTACCGACTTGCTGAACATTTCTCCCTTGGATGATGACAGTATTATTCAATTAGCGGTATCCGCAGAATTTAATTCAGGACATTATCTGGGTCAGGCACTTATGCGGTATGCCAAAGTACGGGCTATTAGCCCGTTGGAGCCTGCCCATGTTCATACTATTCCCGATCAGGGCATCCGTGCCGATGTTGGTCAATATGAAGTATTGCTGGGTAATGCGTCTTGGCTGGAGGGGCAACAAATCGACTTAACCGCCTTAACAGCAACCGCGACAAACCTGTCCAAACAGGGCAAGACACTCATTTATCTGGCTATTGACCGTAACGCGGCGGCGTTGTTTGCGGTTTCTGACCAAGTAAGATCCAATGCCCGACAAGTGATCAAGCAGTTGCATGATCGTCACCTCGAAACGATGATGGTGACCGGTGATACCTTGGATGCGGCTTGGCCTGTTGCTGAACAGGTGGCTATCAAAACGGTTATCACCCAGGCGAATCCGCTGAAAAAACTGGCGATTATTCGCAGCTTGCAAAAACAGGGGCACCAGGTTGCCATGGTCGGTGATGGCGTTAATGATGCGCCCGCACTGGCTGCAGCCAACCTTGGCATGGCAATTGACAAAGGTACCGGTATTGCCATTCACGCAGCAGATTTAATTTTAATCAATGGTGATATAGGCAAAGTTTCCGATGCCATCGTCTTGAGCAAACAAACGTTGAGCATCATTAAACAAAATCTGTTTTGGGCTTTTGGCTATAACGCCATCGCCATTCCCTTTGCAATAGCCGGAAAACTAAATCCGGCCATGGCATCAGCGGCTATGGCCCTCAGTTCTGTTTCGGTGATTATCAACTCATTACGCTTAATTCGATTCTCTGGCACGCCAGAAAACGATGTCGAAAAAAATCAATAAAACATCGCGTGCAGTCGATTTTTGTGTTGTTCCATGGATCGACAATAATAGCGCCTGCCCCCATCCCAAAACCCGGCCATATACTTTATTTATTTTTGCTGGAGCCGAAGGGAGTTAACAACAACGGAAATGGAGCTTAACGCCATGGCGGCTGAGGCAATCATGGGGTTGAGTTTACCCAGCGCAGCAACTGGAATTGCAACCGTGTTGTAACCCAGCGCCCAGAACAGGTTTTGTTTGATGATGCTTAACGTCGCACCGCTCAACTCCATAACATCAGCGATTTTACTGATATCACCACTGACCAAAGTGAGATCAGCCGTTTCGATGGCGACATCCGTACCTGTCCCAATGGCAAAGCTGACATCGGCTGCTGCCAAAGCCGGCGCATCATTAATACCATCGCCAATCATGCCGACCTTATAACCTTGCGCTTGTAACTCGCGGATAATATCGAGTTTTCTTTCCGGTTTGGCATGTGCGATAACCGTATCAATGCCCACCAGTCCGGCAACGTAATGCGCGGTTTGTTCGGTATCGCCTGAAACCATCATGGGTTTTATCCCAAGCTTGCGCAGTCTTTCAATGGCTTTGCCGGCATTTGCCCTGGGTTGGTCAGCGATGCCAAACAGTGCCGACAGCTTGCCATCCACACCCACATAAACCGGAGTCTTGCCTTGTTCGGCCAAGGTTATAGCGCGTGGCACGAAGATATTGACATCAACACTTGACTGCTCCAGCCAGACGCGGTTACCCACCAAAACGTCACAACCATCCACGCGAGCGCTAATACCGTGACCTGGAATAGCGTTAAATTCAGCGGCTTCAATAGGGCTAACGTTACGCTCCAGGGCATAAGCGACAATGGATTTTGCCAGAAAATGCTCTGAACAGACTTCCGCAGCAGCGACCAATGCCAATACCCGTTCTTCGCCGACTTCGGAAACAACCATAAAATCGGTGACGCGTGGCTTGCCTTCGGTAATGGTTCCGGTTTTATCAAACACAATAGTCGTCAACTTTGAGGCCATTTCCAGGCTTGCGCCATTACGGATATATACGCCGCGCTTTGCAGACTGCCCCGTACCTACCATAATGGCCATAGGTGTTGCCAAACCCAGTGAGCACGGACAGGCGATTAACAGTACGGCGATGGCATTACTGAAAGCGGTTGCAAAACCGGCACCAACAGAAAGCCAAGTCAGGAAGGTAAACAGTGACAGAGCAATGACAGCGGGCACAAAAACAGCAGAAATACGATCCACGGTTTTTTGGATGGGTAATTTGGACGATTGAGCCTGATCGACCATGTGAATGATGTTCGCCAGAAACGTATCGGCACCAATGGCGGTAACCCGCATTTTTAAAACGCCATTAGCATTGATACAGCCACCGACCAGACGATGCCCGGCTTCCTTGATAACGGGGAGACTTTCCCCCGTCACCATGGATTCGTCAACGGTCGAAATGCCTTCAATCACAATGCCGTCAGTCGGAATTTTTTCACCGGGACGCACCAGCAATAAATCGCCAATCAGAAGGTCTTCGACATTGACAGTGGTTTCCTTATTCTCGTGCAAAACTGTCGCCGTTTGCGGTTGCAAATTAACCAGTGTGCGGATAGCCTCATGCGCTTTGCCTTTCGCTTTTTCCTCCAGGTAACGACCGATCAGGACGAAGGTAATAATGCCGGTGGCGGAATCAAAATACAGACCCCGCTTGCCTCTCAGCAGGGATCCGACACTATAACCATAAGACGAACCCACCCCTAAAGCAATCAGGCTGTCCATGTTGGTGGCACGCTGCCTGGCCAGTTTTAGGGCTTTTTCAAAGAAAGGTCTGCCAGCCCACAGCACAATAGGCACCGCCAAGAGATGCTGTACCCAATGCCAATATCTCGAAGTCGGAGCCGCCATACCCATAATCATGACGGGCAAACTCAATACTGCGGCAAAAACAGCACGCTGCCTGGCGTCGGTCAAACGTTGCTTTTCGCGTACAATCAGGTTTTGACGCTGAGCCAAGTTATCAAGACTGTGCGCCTTATAGCCGATGTTGTCGATTAGTCGCCACAAGGTTTCTTTACTTATCCTGCCGGTCACCGAGGCTGTTTCTGACGCATAATTGACATTCGCTTTAGAAATGCGTGGATCCCGCTTCAATAGCATCTCGATTAAAAGGGCGCAGGATACACAAGTCATGCCGTCGATAGTCAGATTAAATTCCTGTTCGGTGAGGGAGTTGTCATCCTGAACGGGTATCAAAGGCTGGTTATTACTGCCGGTAGTTGCGGATTTTCTTTTGCCCAGATTCGCCAGTAAGGCATCCAAAAGGGTTAACAAGCTGGCTTTCGGCAGTGTGTCGGGATCAAAGTAGATGACCAGAGAGGCAATATCAGGAACGCTACGCACTTTTTCGATACCGTCCCGCTTTTGCAGCATAATTTCCAGAACACAGGCACGCTCCGGATCTTTAAGCAAGACCGGAGAAACAATACGGATTCGGCGATTCAGGGCATGAACCACTTTGCCATGAATCAGGCTAACGGTATCAGACGACTTCATTTCAGTGTCCTGGATAATGTTATTTCAGAAATTTAAAAGCGGCGGTTTTTTAGCTCAACAGTTTCCAAGAACCTGGTTTATTTGGCAATATCTCTGCCCCCAGCTTCTTCGGGGAACTCCTCAAGCAGGTCTTGAATATTTTCTTTTTGTCGCAATACAAAATGCTTGCTTTGTTCGGCGGTTTTGCAGGCAATCAACATAATTTCCTTGCGGTATTTATGCGTAAAATAACCCGCAGCAATACCTAATCCAAACAGTATAAGTGGATGCCTGACAAGTGTCGCCATGACACCTTTGCTCGTGTGTATGACGGTTGTTGTAGCAACCGCCGTGGCAACACCGGTAGTGACGCGCGTGAACGCCACATCATCTTTAGACGGGTCTTTGCTTTTCATTACCCTTTCCCCCAACCTTTGTTCCATATATTAAAATTTTATCTTTGCAAAAATTTGATGGATAGAATACTCTAACATATACTCTATGTTCATTTGAAACAATTTTTATGGCCAAGTCAATGAGTATTTAATCCTCGCTGTCATCACCGCTCTGACCTTGTTAAAAACCGCTCAGCTTGCTTAACCGAACAACGGCAAGAGTAAAACGGCTTTAGCTGTTTTTAGCCAAGGACTAAAGCTCTTGGACGCCGGCACACAGGTCAAAAGAAACAAGATTTCGATTACACCAACACAAAGGATCATCTTTTTAATACCCACCTGGACACACCGCCATGCCTAATACCCCATCATGAACACGAGCAACGAGAGCTTACAACCCGACCCTGTCCAACCACCGCATGGCAACGTCTTGCTTATTGCCTTAAAAAGGCTGATTGCGGTGACGCTTGCGCTTATCGGTATCGGCTTTATTCTTTGGCTGGACAGTTGGTTTATGAGTCATGCAGACATGCCTAAGCTTGGCCGGGACATGAGCTACGGATTGCTGTTGCTGATTGGTTTCCTGACCAGTTTTCACTGCGTGGGCATGTGTGGCCCCCTGATTCTGGGCTATACCGCCAAAAGCGCCGCCAATGGACACAAATCATACACAACGCATTTTCTTTATGGTATCGGTAAAACCCTGTCCTATACTTTTATCGGTGCCTTGTTTGGCCTGTTTGGCTCCGTGATCGCCTTTACACCGACTACACAAGGCGCAGTCGGTGTTGCTGCCGGAATTTTTCTGATTCTGTTCGGCTTGCACATGCTGGAAGTGTTCCCGGTACTGAGCCATTTCCAGCTTAAGGCACCCAAGTTTGTCATGCGTTTTGTGGGTAAGGAATATCGCAAACACAGCAACCCCTTCATCATCGGACTTCTAAATGGCCTGATGATTATTTGCGGGCCGTTACAAGCCATGTATATTATGGCCGCTGGCACAGGAAGCTGGACTGGGGGCGCGGCCATTTTGTTCTTTTTTGGCATCGGCACATTGCCATTACTGTTAGGTTTCGGATTTCTAACCAGTCTGCTTTCAGCAAATCTGACACCCAAATTACTAAAAGCCTCCGGCATTATCGTCATGATTCTGGGAGCCATTATGCTTAATCGCGGGCTGGCGGTAACCGGTACCGGTATTGACTTTAATACCTTGGTCGCCCGCGTGTCGCAAAAGCTGTCCCCGACTGTGGCGGAAACACCATCATGTGAGACAGAACAAACTATCCACATGGACGTGCTAAAAAGCAGTTTCTCGCCCAACCAATTCACTTTGTGCAAAGGCGTACCGGTAAAATGGGTGATTAACGGCAAGGAACTGAGCGAATGCAATAGGGTTATTGTGATACCTCAGTATCAATTAAAAATTGAGCTAAAGGAAGGCACGCAAATTATCGAATTTACACCCCAAGAAACGGGTGTAGCTCCTTGGAGTTGCTGGATGGGGATGATACCTGGCACCTTCCTGATCGTAGACAACCCAACAACTCCCAAGCCAAATGAAGCACCGGTTACACAGCCCGCAGAGCCGAAATATCCTGCCATCGTAGCCTATCGCCAGCTTTTTATTCATGAAGTCAAGCAGTTATGGCAGCGACTAGAGTCGCTTTATCAGGAGGTTTTGGCTGGAAAACTATAAGCTCCTGAAATTAACATAGATTAAAAACATTTATTGTGGGAGCGTCGCCAATAACAAGGCTGTGGACTTAACGGCCTGACTCCCTGAGTGAACGCTGGCTGAGCGGGGCCGAAGCCAGGAGCCAAGCCAGTTATACGCTTCGACTCCGCTCAGCGAACAACTTAAGTCAATAGAATTACGCTTCCACAATCCTTATAAATTTAGCTACTGTCTAAGTGGTTGCCCTTTCCAAATCATTACGAAGCGCAGTAATTGCGCCCATAAAACAAGAATTTTCAAGTGATCGGCAAAAATCAGCCTACACAACATCCACAGCATAATGAAAAAGTGTGTCATATCACACTACCACTGTGTCATATAACATAGTTTAATAAATATTCTTAACAGCCTAAAATTTAACCTACTGATTATCATAATAAATATATTTTGGCATAGGTTGTGCTTTATGAATAACGTGGATTATTGAAAGATCCATATTTTGAAGTGATCCTTTCCACAAGTAAAAAATTGGAGATTAAAAAATGAACATGACTGCTTTAACTTTATTTAAAACCGCTTTAACGGCATCGGCATTAACGCTTGCCATGTCAGGGACTGCTGCTGCGCAAGGGCAGGGGTCCGGGATATGGGATGGTCGAGCAACTCCATTATATGACGATACCACTATCGCCCTCGGACTGAATTCAAGCATTAACAGCACTGCTGCTAACAGTAATGTAAATTCTTGGTCTGATAACGTTGCCCTAACTTACAACGCATGGGGCATGACCGGCGGCTGGCTTAATTTCAACTTAACCAGCGCGTCAGACACGATTATTAAAGCGACCTCTAATGGAAACCTTATTGCGCCTGCTTTTACGCTCTATAGGACTGATGGCTATTACGCTGGTGCTACTGTTGGGGCAAAAGGTGGGGCTAATGGGGCAATCCATAGCTTTAGCGGGGTTGCCCAGGCTGGACAAAACGGCCTTATCTGGGCAACTGGCCCTGGTGGTATTGTCGATACACTGGGTTATGCCAATTCAGGGAATGCCCATGGCACCAATGCCTTTGGCCAGCCGGTTAATGCCGGTTTTAATCAAGTGGACATGGCCAATTTGTATGCAACTGCCATTACTGGCAAAACCGGCTCGGGACTGGCTGAAATAGACCTGAAAAATTTGCATGCAGGTTTTTACAGCATCTTCGTTGGCGGTGCAAATTCAACTCTTAATGGCGGAGATATAAATGTTAATGTCGCCGCTGTCCCTGTGCCTGGCGCAGTCTGGTTGTTTGGCAGCGCGTTAATGGGTTTGGTCGGCGCACAGCGCAAAAAAATGGCTAAAATAATCGCCTAAGCTGCTGTTTTGTATGCAAGGACGCTGGTTAGTGTCTGCTTAAGACGTTAGCCGATGTGTTCTTGATTCAGGAAGTTGGCGGCTGGATCTGCCAAAAAAGCTAGAAACCGGCCGATAAATTGCTCACGGTAATTTATCGGCTTTTTAATCAGGATAAGCCCTTCAATGGCTAAGGAACCTGCACGAAATAACTTGAGTACAGTATCACCCCAACCCTCTCCCCTGATGGAGTAAGTTGTTGGAGTTATTTCATGCCTGTTTCTAACCAACAAATCAGCAGTTTGGGCAATTTTTTTGAAACATTTAACCAATTCCCTTGGAATATCACCATGACCTTTTTCCGCCATAGTCCGCTAGCCCTCTTGTTATTAGGGGCGGCACTAGTTAATGCCCATGCCACAGGTCAAGGGCCAATACCCATTAGCCTTAAAACCTTAAGCGTGCCGGAAGTGCCCGGCTTGTTGAACGGCCCCGATCCGATCGTCGTCAATAAGACGGCCGCCATTGCCTTGGGCAAAGCCCTGTTTTGGGACACCAATGCCGGCAGCGACGGCATGGCCTGCGGCTCCTGTCATTTTCATGCCGGCGCTGATCGCCGGGTAAAAAACCAGGTTTCACCAGGAGGGCAATCTTCAGCGGCAAGCGCCCAACAATTTAGTCTTTCTGCCGTAAATACAGTACTGGGGCCCAACCATACGCTGGGTGCGGGTGATTTCCCTTTTCATCAACGACAGGATCCACTGCAAGAATTTTCCCCGATTAAGTATGATACGGATAATGCGGTCGGCTCGTCAGGCACCTTCGGCGGCGAATTCAATGGTGTGAACCGTTTCGGTAGCGGTATCGACAGCTGTAACAGGATCAGGCCCCCGAGTGTCCCTGACCTATTCGCTATTGGCGGCATCGGCACCCGCCGGGTTACCCCCCGAAATGCGCCGAGCGTGATTAACGCGGTTTTTAATCATCGCAATTTTTGGGATGGACGGGCAAATAATGTGTTCAATGGCAGCAGCTCCTGGGGAGATCGTGATCCCAATGCCGGCGTATGGGTCAAAATGAATGCCAGGACAGTCAGCAAACAGCGCCTGCATTTGCTTAATGCCTCTTTGGCGTCACTGGCTGTGGCTCCACCGTTAAATACCACGGAAATGGCCTGCAATAACCGGACCCTTAAGGCTATCGGCAGAAAACTGTTGCTGCGCCGTCCGCTGGAAAACCAAAAAGTAGACTGGAACGACAGTGTGTTGGGAAGGTTAAGTTTAAGCAGCGCGGTCAATTTAAAACCCGGACTCAATACGACTTACGCAAACCTGATCCAGCAGGCTTTTAACAATAAATACTGGTCCTATTCGGCAATAGGCCAATTCGGCACTCCGGCCGGAGAGGCACCTTATCAACAAATCGAGGCCAATTTCGGGATGTTTTTCGGACTGGCGATACAGCTGTATGAAAGCACCCTGATTTCCGATGAATCCCCCTTCGATAAAAGCGCCAGGAACGCTAAAAATCAGCCGATCAACCTGACCGCTGCTGAATTGCGGGGGTTGGATCAGTTTAGGGTTAATAGCTGCAATCTTTGTCATATAGGCCCCAATTTTAGTTCTGCTTCGATCAACGCAAATGCCGCTATTGCCAAGACACACCCGGAAGCGTTTAGTAGCCAAGGTTTTGTTATAAATACGACCACCAATGTGGTTAATCGTACGCTGCTGTTTCCACGCAATACTGCCGTTACCGGATTTATTGATACCGGCTTTGCATCCATCGGTGTGGCCAGGGAAACGGCTGACATCGGCCTGGGTGGCGTTGACGATTTTGGCAATCCCTTATCCTTTAGCAAGCAATATTTGCAGTTGTTGGCCGGCAACACTGGCAAAGTAGTGGATGGCGACGTTGCCAAGGTTCGCGCCTGTGATTTCCAAGAGGAGTTTGCGGTCAACTTCAAGCCTTCGTATTTGGCTACCAGCATGTTCACACCGGATCAGGGCGTCATGCCCCAACCGCAAGGGACGGGTAATTGCTATTTACCTGCCGCGACCAATGCTTTTGTGCCTACCCCAGCCGCAGCCCTGGCTGAGCTGAATAAGCCGAATACTGCAAGAATGGACGCCGAGGTGAAAGCGAGTTTTAAAATACCTTCCTTGCGTAATATTGAGTTAACGGGGCCGTATATGCATAATGGCAGTATTGCGACCTTAGAACAAGTGGTTGAGTTTTACACGCGGGGCGGTAATTTTATGGATGACGCCAAACAAGTCACGCGCGTTTTTCAATTAGGTGAGCTACAGATGTCGGCGCAAAAACGCGCAGACCTGGTAGCCTTCCTAAAAACCCTGACCGATGACAGGGTGCGTTATGAAGAAGCGCCTTTCGATCATCCGGAAATTTTGATTCCTAATGGTCATGCAGGTGATCAGATGTTGGTGACGCCCGGTCCCCTTTTCCCCAATCTGGCTAAAGACGAGTTTTTGCTGGTTCCTGCGGTAGGCGCAACGGGCTCAGCGACTCCTCTCCTACCGTTTCAGGATTATCTGGCACCGTAGACATAAGTCTGAGGATGGGCGGATTATTTGTAAGCCGGTGCATAAACCGGCTTACAGTTATTTTAGTAATATTGATTTTAGGATTTATTGATGAAAACTATTGTTATAAACAAAAAAATGCTGGTGGCTATGACCGCCTTAACCCTGTTCGGCGTTGGCAATAGCCAGGCTAACAGTTCCTTCAACAGTCAGGCAGCGCTTGGCATGTCTATTGGAACTCTCCCGTCTGACCTGCTTATAAATGGATCATTTCAGCAGGCACTGGCAGATAATGGAATAATAAGCGGGGATGGTTCTGTCGCTGCTGTTTTTCCGGCTGGATTGCCGACGGTAACGGGTGGCAATTATGCTTTTGATCTATTTTCCGTGAGCGGTCATGCCGCTAATGGCGATGTATCCGGCTCAACTTATACGGGTTGGTACAGCCTTGGATTTACCAACCAAAGTTTATCGGCAATGTCCGTTAGCCTGACCTTGAATTATGCCTTGGCAACTGCTGTTAGCGGTCAATTTGCCGATAGCAGCGTCAGTCTGGATTACTATATGAACAACGATCCCTCAGCGAACGTGTTTTTGAATGCGTCAGTATTTGGTCAAACAAGTACAGCGAATAATGACGCCAAGATAATCACTTTTAACCTTGATCCAGGCTCAACACAAACATTCCATAGCGATGTCACCATCAACGGCAATGTGTCTGCATCTCCCGTTCCCTTACCCGCTGCGCTATGGTTGTTTTTGACCGGATTGCTGGTCATGGTGCGGGGAACCGCCAATTATGCAAAAAACCGAACGCTTTAAAACTTCAACAGCTTTCAAAACGTGAGTGACGGGGTTGTAAACCTCGTCACGCTTCATTACGCTGAGATAACCCAACAAAACCAACACAATATTGAGATTTTTTTGGTCAACTTTTCATCCTTAAAACTGCCCTTTTTAAGCAAACGCCCTGCACATACTCTGCTGTTTATCACCGAGGTTAAAACCTTTCGCGTGGATGTCGATAAAGCCGGCATCCGGATGGGTAATGCAGAAACGATTGTGGCAGCATGTCCCAGTCCTGCCAAACTGGCGGAATGCTTCAATACGGTTGCCGCCAACAGCAGTCCTTTGGGGCGCAAGGTTTGGCTGTTGTATATTGGACTGCCGATTACGTTGCTGAGCATACCGTCCATGCAAGTTGAAGGCGTTGATGAAGCGACGCTAATACAGGCATTGAAGTTTGAGCTGGAAGGTTTAACCGGCCAGTCTTCTTTGGATACCCAGTTGGCATATCATTTGTTAAGCAATAAGGATGAAATGAGCAGTTACTGGGTAAGCCAGATCAATCAACTGTTTTTTGAGGATGTGCAAAAAGCCATTAAAAAGGCAGGCAGTACCTTGGCCGGTTTGATACCTCCAGCTGCGCTGCCGATGTCGCTTGAAAATCCTGAACGGCAGGATTGGCTAAGAATGGAATGCTGGCCCAATCAGCTGGTGGCGCTAAAAAATCATCCTGTAGACGGTTTTGATATCAGGTTGTTTTCTTTAGACAGCCGCCACTGGCAAACCGAACTGGATCTGTGGTTGGCGGAACAAAGCGAGGTTACGTATACCGAAACGCTGTATAACAATCAAATCGAGTTATTGCCGGCTACTACCTTTAATCAGCATTTAAGAGATCTCGAATCGACGGCTTTCTGGTTACAGGCGTGGGCGAGTGTGCTGGTTAAAAAAGATCCGTCCGTTGTGCCGGTTTTGCGGTATCAGTCAAAACTGAATAAAGATTTGTTGTTGATGGCTTCCGGTGGTTCGGTGGCGCTGCTTGTTTGTTTGAGTCATTTAGTCTGGAATTTACATCAAGCTAATGATTTCAAAGTTAAATTTACAGACCTGCAACAAGTCGAAACCACCTTGACCGGAATGCGCAAAACGCTAAATGATGATCAGGCCAAACGCGAGAAGTTGAAGGAAAAAATAGGCAAGCTGAAAGTAGATTCCGAGACTTTTCCCAGACTGATTAAAGGCTTACAACACCGGCCTGCTCAATTGTTGGAAGCGCTAGCCAAAGGTCGGCCTAAAAATCTTTTGGTGGAGAGTATTGCTGTAGACAAGGATGAGGTTAAAATCACCGGCATCAGTCTGGATGCGACTTCTGCCAATGAGCTGTCAAATTATCTGGAAAAAAACCTGTCAATGCTGGGCTGGTCGGTTATCGCCCCCACTAAAAACAACCTGGATTTATTTGCTGACGGCGGGCCGTGGGACTTTGAAATTAAATTGCTTGATCTGGGCGTGGAGGGGTTTAATAAAAAGCCGCAAGAGTAATGATAAAGATAGATTTTAACCACAGTGCGGCAATAAAAACACCACAGATTCACAGATATATCATATAAAATACGAGTTACGATGCCGGTCGGGTTTGCAACCCCGACCGAAACTTTTAAAGGCTTCAATAGCCTTCAAAACCCCGTCAAGATTCAGTGCGTGAGAAAAGGGAAAAATTTTAAACGGTGAAACTTTGGCAAATATTAGACATGAGCATGAAATATGACACCTGAACAACAACGGGAACTATGGCTTAAACGTATTCTGCCGGCGCTGGTCATACTGGTGCTTTATTTTGTGATTATTAGCCCCTATTTCGTGACTGATAAAACCAAAAAAGCGGAAGCGCGATATCTCGCTCTGAAGAAAAAAGGCATTGATGCGGCGGCGTTGCCCCGTATTGCACAGCAACAGAGCGCAATCAGCGTTGAAATTGCCGAACTGGAGCGTGAAGATAAAGCCATGCACGAGGTTTTAACGGCGGACAGCATTTTTTTATCGCAGTCAAGATCGCCCAATGATGAGCTTGAACAAATCGCGGTTATTTTGGCAAATAATCATTTGCAGGTGCTGGACGAAAAACGCAACGATAAACCGGGCAATGAGGTTTTACCCAAGTCGTTGCGCGAAACCCGGTATTGGCTTAAAGATATTTTGTCGGTGGAGCCACCGGCGGCCACTAAAGCAACAACAGCTGCTGCTGTACCTGCCGGTAAAAAAACGGAGGACAAGGATTTGAATATCTGGACGATTCATTATATTGGCAGTTATCTGGATAGCTATCGGGCCCTGTCAGTATTGATTGACGAGGATATTAAGGCGTTACCGGTATCACTGACGATGCAGGCATCCAAATCTAACCTGGGTAAACAGGAATGGCTGCTGACTTTATGGTTGTGATTTTAAAATTAAATCTGCTTGCAAGATGCTTCAGCTCGCCGTCATGCCGGAATGACGGGTAATTTATTACTGGCTGAAGCATCTTGCTAATCAGGAAATTAAATGCAACCCGGTAACCGCCAGGCAGCAAAAACATAAGCATTCACTTTCACCTTTGAAAAAGGGGGACTGAATAATTACGTAAAAACACAAGCAGAGTCACAAAACTGATATGACACAATTACAGCAGAAATCACCACCCAATGAGCCGGTTTTATCCGATAAGCGTGCCAAATCGCGTGAGCTGGTTAGCGGCTGGGGTGCGAAGATATTTCAGGCAACCGGCATTACCATCAGCAATGCCGAGATCGGAAACAGTTCTTCTGGTGGTGTGGGCTTGATGGTTACAGGGCACGCCAATGTCATTGATAAGGATCTCAAAATTACCATTAGCATTGAAGCCAATAACAGGCGTTTTACCCGGCAAGCAAAAGTCCGCTGGGTGCTTGCCGAGGGCAGCGATGTTCGTTTTGGCGTAGAATTTATTGATCACGTCGGCTTCGATCCTACAACCCACCTGCTGGATATTGCTTTAATACGAATTGATCCGGCCTGCGCGTTAAAGATACCCGCCAATATTGCCCTCAGGCAAAAAGTTTTGCCTTTTATTGAAATGGACGGCATCGTTCACGTCGTTTGTCTGGATATTGAAAACTATGCCGTCATCAGCCTGCTGGAACGGCTGTTAAAAAAACCGGTGCGTTTATGGTTGGGTGATTCTGCGCAGCTCGAGTTAAAACTCAAACAGATTTACGGGGCGTCCAACGCTTTGCAGACACCCGCTTCAGGCCAGATGGCGCAAACCGCCGATGCCGTCAATACCGGGGAAGAGCTGTTGTATGCCGCCTATATGCGCCAGGCCTCGGATATTCATATTGATCCAGGGCTTAAGTCAGCAACCATCCGCTTTCGGGTAGATGGTCAGTTGGAACATTATGGACAGATTAGTTCGAACGTTTACACCGAGTTGGTCAGTCGGCTCAAGGTTATGGCTCACCTGGATATTGCTGAAAAACGTTCACCCCAGGATGGCCGGTTTTCGCATCAGTTTGTTGCCGGAGACCGGCAGGTTGACGTGCGGGTTGCGACCTTGCCGACCAAATACGGCGAACGGGTCACTATGCGCTTGCTAGCCCTGCAGACAGACACTCTGACCATGGAGAACCTGGGTTTTGAGCCTGAACACAAGCACATGATTGAACGTTTTTTGCGCCGCATTCAGGGCTTGTTGATTTTAACCGGGCCTACCGGCTGCGGCAAAACCACCACCTTATATGCCGCTATCCGTCTGTTGCTGGAAGAGCGCAAGCTTAATATCATCACCATTGAAGACCCTATCGAATACGAAATTAACGGCATTGCACAATGCGAGGTGGATTCTGCCGACAAGGTGAGTTTTTCCAAAGCGTTGCGCAGCATTTTGCGCCATGACCCCGATGTGGTGATGATCGGCGAAATCAGGGATAAGGAAACCGCCGACATCGCCTTTAAAGCGGCGCTAACCGGTCACATGGTGCTGGGTACCTTGCATACCAATTCCGCTGCGGCAACCATTACCCGTTTAACCGATATGGGGGTTGAGCCTTATTTGGTGGCGGCGGCGTTGCGGCTTGCAGTCGCTCAGCGCCTGTTGCGCCGTTTGTGCAGACATTGCCGGATCCCGCGCCCGCTGACCGAGCTGGAAGCCATTTCAATCAATCGTACTGAATTGGCCGGACAGCTCATACATGAACCGTCCGGCTGCATTTATTGCGGCGGTAAAGGCTATTCGGGGCGGGTCGGGATTTATGAAATACTGGAATTGCGCGAGGACTGGGCACGAGCTGTTGCCGAAGGCGAAGGCGAAGGCGATCTGAATGTCAAAATGCGTGACTCCGGGGTTAAGAGTTTGCTGGATGATGCGATCAGTAAATTACTGGGTGGTGTCACGTCGATTTATGAAGTCGCTCAGATTGCCTCTTCCTGGTGATGCTTATATTAAATTTTACCACGGGCAACTCAATGGATGCATCCGTCTGTGGTTAATAATGGGTTAACACCTTAATGCCCCTATTCAACTACACAGCCCGTGATCGTAACGGTCAGCAACGTATTGACACCATAGAAAGCGGCACGCGTGAAGCGGCGGTCTATGCGTTGCGTACACAAGGCCTGCTGCCGCTTAAAATTGAAGAGCTTAAACAACGCGGGGTGCCGGGTAAAAAAATCAGCCTGAATCCAATGGCTTACCGTTCATTTAACGACACGGATATAGAGCATGAATTTCACCAGATTGCAGTGATGTTGCGCAGCGGCATCAGTTTGCTTGATGCGTTAAACTTAAATCTTAAACATTGCCGGATTGGCGCACGGTCAACGTTGGAACGTTTGGTAAAACGCATACAGCAAGGCAGTTCTTTCAGTGAAGCCTTAGCCGAACACAAAGCCTTTAGTGAATTTACCATCCAGTTGATTAAGGTGGGTGAACAAACAGGTAACCTCAGCACTGTGATGGATGAGGCCGCCAACGAAATAAAAGCCAGCCGTAAATTAAAACAACAAATCACCACCGCATTAAGATCCCCCAGCTTTTCCTTATTGATGGCAATAGGTATTGTTGTTTTTATGTTGACGACCCTTATCCCCCAGATTAAAAAAATGCTGAAAATTATGGGTAAACCCATGCCGCCGATAACCAAGGCCCTGATTGACACGTCTGATTGGATAATTGCCAACGGCCTCATGGTGTCGGTTATAGCGACGACCGCTGTTATCACTTTTATTGTGCTTTACAACTGGCCGCCCAGCCGCTGGTGGATAGACAAATACGCGTTAAAAATACCGGTGCTCGGCTATGTGCTGCGCTTATCCGGCACGGTGTTGTTTTGCCGTGCCATGGGTTTATTGCTGCGCAGCGGCGTGATGATGGTCGATGCGTTAAGCACCATGGAAAAATTGCACGTTAATAAATACATGGCGAGCCGTATCAACTTTGCCCGTAATCAGATTATTCAAGGTTCTTCGCTGGCGGATCAGATGGAAATTGAATCGGGTTATATGCCATTGGTCATACAAATGACGCGGGTCGGCGAAAACTCAGGAACCCTGGATCAAATCCTGACGGAAATGATGGAATATCACGATGAGTTACTTGAACAAACCATCGATACACTCACCGGCATGATTGCACCGGCAATGACCATATTTGTCGGCGGCGTGATCGGCTTTGTCTATGCCGCTTTTTTAGTCGCCATGTTTTCAGCCGCAGGAGGGAGTCCGAAATGAAGCGGCAACCCCTTAAAAAAACCGGATCGGGGTCTGGCTGGCGTATTGTTACCGACAGGATTGTCCGTAGCGTCTCCGGAAAAAGATACAATGGTCATTTGCAAATAACCCGCCATGATTCAATATAACCCCAATTCCGGACGCGGCTTTACGCTGGTTGAATTAACCGTGGTGTTGCTGCTGATCGCCCTGCTGGCCAGCGTCTCTGTGCGCGAAACGACCGAATTTAATTTTCAGACACGTTATGAACAAACCAAGGAACGGCTGGAGATAATCAAGCAGGCGATCCTGGGCAATCCCAAGCAACTCATCAACGGCCAGCAAGCGTTGAGCGGGTTTGTGGCGGATATGGGGCGGTTGCCGGGGAGTGTACGTGATTTGCTTCAAGCTAGCGCTTGCGTAACTGCCGGTGTTGCAACTCAAAGCTCTTTATCTGAGTGTACAACTGCAGGTGGAACGTGGACATGGTTTAATACGCCATGTACAGATGGAATATCAACAACATCGACAGCCTGTTCAGCCGCAAGCGGTCTATGGCTTGCTCAACAAATACATCCTGCATCTGGTTTAAAACATGGATGGCATGGCCCCTATTTGACCGTTTCCGGCAATCCAAATAATTCTGATGCATTGACTGATGGATGGGGGCGGATGGGGGTCAATAATGGCTACACATCAACAATTGATGAATCAATCAGCGATTATGGTTGGAATTTTTTTGAATTGTCTACGCTGACCAATTCATCCGATGATAAAAATTTTTTAATTATTCAAAGTGTTGGCAAAGACCAGCTGCCAGATACATCATACCCAAACCCTCTTGTTGAAAATTATGATAATGATTACCCCGAAAATAGTTACTCGTTTGTTAATGCTTCTTTTAGCACTTATTATTCAAGCTCTACTATTTATTACCCAAACCCTACGGTCCGCAAACAAGATTGGTTGCTCGATATTGCAAATGGAATTAGCGTTACTTTCCTCAAATTAAATAAGTTATTACCTCTATCTTTTTGTACTGATCCTACCAAAATAGCAAAAGCAACTTGTTCTTCGCCAGATATTTGGTACGGTGGCTGTAGCCTGCCGGGTTACTACAACAAAACTGGTTGTGAAGCAGCGGGCACTTGGAGTAATTGGACCTATTGTTCTGACGGAGCCAGCACAACAA
The DNA here is from genome assembly GCA_037127995.1 of Methylococcaceae bacterium. Classification (GTDB taxonomy): domain Bacteria; phylum Pseudomonadota; class Gammaproteobacteria; order Methylococcales; family Methylomonadaceae; genus Methylobacter_C. The sequence goes on from JBAXXH010000028.1 coordinate 35,501, forward strand.
AAGCAGCCTGTGAAACGGCAGGAAAAATTTGGTATGTACTTGGTGAGGGTTTTGGCTGTTCTGACCAAATTAATTCAAACAAGACGGAGTGCATCAGTTCCGCCGGCACTTGGCGTAGCTGCAGTGATAACGGAACAATTACTACGAAAACTGACTGTACGAATGCGGGCCTTACGTGGCTTGGCGATGATCTTTATCAGATTTCAAATGCTCTTATTCAACCGGCTTTGCCAACTATACCCAATCTGCCAATCTGTATGAAAATATTTTATAGACAGTTGGATTCGACTATAGGGGTGTTAATTAGTGATGAAAATACGGCTACACCCAATAATGAACCAAAATTTATTTATCCCGATGGCAGCTCTCAGACCATCCGATTTAAAAACTTTAGGGATAAAGATGGTAATTTGATGAACAATTTGCCAATCGGGAGCAATGCCATCGGAATATATCAATATGATGGTAAGGATTGTCAAACTAGCAACGTGTTTTACCCTATCAATCACCAAATGCCGATGCAAGTCGATTTTCACCCTAATGCCACCTTGCCGGTGATCAATTGGTAAACGCAAAATTAACACAGATGGGCTATGACACGAAAACGCTGTTTTAAAGCACTGCAACGAGGCATGACACTGCTGGAATTGTCGGTGGTGTTGCTTATATTAACCGCTCTGGCAGGATTGGCTTTGCCTTACGTTCACGGCACCCGTGACAGTGCCGCTTGCCAGGTGACGGATGCATCATTACATGCCATTAAGCAGGCGATCATGTGGGGCGGAGCCAACAGCGGCTATTATAACGATACCTTAGGCAAATTCCCGCAGGATTTACAAGGCTTAGCCTCAGCTACTGATCCTGAATACGGTCTGTACTATTTATTTTCACCTCAAAACTTGCAAGAAAATAGAATCCATCAACGCTTCAATGCAAAAACCGGGCAAGGCTGGCGCGGCCCTTATTTAACGACCGGTATTAAATTAGGTACAGATGCGTTGGATAAATTGGATACCCGTTTTGGAGCAATTTTTGACGCCACTCAGTCAGCAGTAGATGCTTATGTGCATTTTGATATAAAGCTACATGATGGCCCTGATAGTGACCTTATCAAGACCAATACTGAAGCGGCGTTGGTTTCTCATGCCCTGGATGCTTGGGGAAGGCCGATTATTCTGCAAATACCTTACGATATAAATCCTGCTAATCCACAGCCCTATAATTATGATTATGCCCGCCTCGTTTCGGCCGGCCCAACCCTTAGTCAAGCAGCCATAGATACCAAAATCCAGTACGACAGTAGCGGTGCCAATACATCACTTTGTAAATATCCTGATGCGTGCGACAGAAACAATGACAGGGTTTTATATTTCAAAATGCCTGACCCGCTTCCGGGTGGCAATCAACCCTGCGGAGGGGAATAGAACACTGGAATTCAAATTTAAGAAACCCTCCTTGCAGAGGTTAAGCAGCACGCAGAAAATATCCCCCCAGAATACGCCTGGTTCACACGCTCCAGCGTTGCGTGACGCGGGAGCCCTTCGACAAGGCTCAGGGCAGGCGTC